>CAZMWM010000057.1:0-12452 GCA_964570105.1 uncultured Lachnospiraceae bacterium
TACATCTCCGCCGAGGACGCCGCCCTGGATAGCCGCGCCTATAGCCACGCACTCATCGGGGTTGATGCCCTTGAAGGGATCCTTGCCGCAGAAAGCGCGAACCGCATCCTGAACTGCGGGGATTCTTGTAGATCCGCCTACGAGGAGGACTTTATCTATCTGAGATACGGAGAGACCTGCGTCTGCAAGCGCCTTCTTGCAGGGCGTCATGCACGCATCTACAAGATCTGCCGTAAGCTCATTAAACTTAGCGCGTGTGAGGTTTCCGTCAAAATGCTTCGGGCCTGTTGCGTCTGCCGTGATAAACGGAAGATTGATATTAGCGCTCATAACGCCGGAAAGCTCGATCTTTGCCTTTTCTGCCGCTTCTTTAAGTCTCTGGAGCGCCATCTTATCTTTACGAAGATCGATGCCGCCGTTTTCGCGCTTAAATTCTTCGGCGATCCAGTCGATGATCCTCTGGTCGAAGTCGTCTCCGCCGAGGCGTGTATTACCGTTTGTTGCGAGAACCTCGAAAACTCCGTCGGAGATCTCAAGAAGCGATACATCGAATGTACCGCCGCCGAGGTCGAATACCATTATCTTCTGCTCGGCTTCCTTATCCATACCGTACGCAAGAGCCGCCGCGGTAGGCTCGTTGATTATACGCTTAACGTCAAGACCTGCGATCTTACCGGCGTCCTTGGTAGCCTGACGCTGAGCATCCGAGAAGTAAGCGGGAACAGTGATGACCGCCTCGCTCACGGTCGTTCCGAGATAAGCCTCCGCGTCGGACTTCAGCTTCTGAAGCACCATAGCGGATATCTCCTGAGGTGTATAGCTCTTTCCGTCGACCGTTACCTTGTAAGCGGTACCCATCTCTCTCTTTATGGAGCTTATCGTTCTGTCGGGGTTGGTGATAGCCTGTCTCTTAGCCACCTGACCTACCATTCTTTCACCGGTCTTGCTGAATGCAACGACGGAGGGCGTAGTTCTCGCTCCCTCGGGATTGGGGATGACGATAGGCTCGCCGCCCTCATACACAGCCACACAAGAGTTAGTTGTTCCTAAATCGATACCAATGATCTTTCCCATGATTATTTATCTCCTTTTCTTCATTTCGAAATTTATTTAGCTTATTGGATCTTAAAGCACGCGAGCCGCTCAGTTTGCGACCGATACCATAGCGAAGCGAAGCACTCTGTCGCCCTTTTTGTATCCCTTCTGGAACACGGAAGCGATGACGCCCTCGCCAAGCTCCGGATCCTCCGTGTGCATAACGGCATTATGGACCTCCGGATCGAACGCGGAGCCGACCTCTGACGCGATAGCTTCAACTCCGAGCTTGGACAGCGACGCTTCGCACTGGTTTAACGTCAGCCTTACACCCTCGGCAACGCCGTTTCCGTCCTCACAGGCGGCGGCACGCTCGAGATTGTCTATGATCGGGAATATCTGCTTGAGCGCATCCGCGTACGCATCGGCATATATGCCGTCCTTTTCCTTAGCGGTGCGCTTACGGAAATTATCGTATTCCGCGGCAACTCTCAGATATTTGTCCTGAAGTTCGTCCCTCTGCTTCTTTATCTGCTCAAGCTCCTCGGAGAGCTTTTTAAGCTCCTCTTCGCCCTTTTTGCCGCATTTTTTCTTTTTGCCGCATTTGCCGTCCTTCCCCGACTCATCGCCACAGCATCCGCTTTCCTCGCCCTCGGAATGACATCCGCATCCCTCCTCGGCGCTCGCCTTGTCGCTGTCGACCTCGGGCGTGGCTTTTTCCGTTTCCTCTTCGGTCTTATTTTCCTTCTTTTCCTCTGCCATTATCCTCATCCCTTCATTTTATTTGCGCTTATCGTCACTGTCCGGCGGCTCTTGCAGTGCCGAGCCTTCCTTTATCGCCTCGGATACTCTGCCGGAGAGAAAATCAACGGCTGAGATAACTCTTGAATAGTCCATTCGGCACGGACCTAAAACTCCGATAGCGGCGACCGGTCGGTCGTTCTCCGTGATAGTCTTGAACACTATCGAGCTTCCGCTCATACGGTTCTCTTCGCTCTCCGGAGCGATAAAAACATTGACGGCGTCGCTCTGAGCACCCGAGACCACATTCAGTATATAATCCTTCTTTTCAAGCAATCCGAGCACTCCGCGGAACTGTTCGAGACTTGAATACTCCGGATATTGGAGCAGTCTCTCCATCCCGTCTATGCGAAGCTCGCCGCCGTTGAGCGTTCCGATCTCTTCCATAAACGCTCTCATTATCGGCACGAGCAGAGGAGATACCGTTCCGAGACGCAGCTCCATCTCCGAAACGAGCTTAGCCGAAACATCCGTCACCGCAACTCCGACGAGAAGCTCGTTCAGCGTTTCCTCAAGCTTTAACGCTATCTCCTCGCTGACCTTGAAGCCCATCTCGACAAATCTGCTCTTTACTACACCAACGCTCGTCTGAATGACCGTAAGCACGCCGCGCTCGTTCATCGGCAACAGCTTAAAGCCGATCGCCATAACCCGCTTGTTTCGCGGCTTTATCGCAAGAGCCGTATAATTCGTAAGCTCCGAAACACTGTGCGAAGCGCTCCGCAAAAGCTCGTCTATACCCACAAGGCTCTTGCCCTCAGCCGCGCTTGCAAGATGATGACGCTCACTGCTCGAAAGCTCGTAGCTGTGCATCAGGAAGTTTACGTAATACCTGTACCCCTTGGTCGACGGCACCCGTCCGGCTGATGTGTGCGGCTTTTCGATGTAACCGCCGCTCTCAAGCTCCGCCATAACGTTCCTTATGGTAGCCGAGGAGAGCGCCATCGGCAATCTGTCCACGAGAAGCTTGGAGCCTACCGGCTCCCCGGAGCTTATATGCTCCTCCACGATCGCTTTGAGTATCAGCTTTTGACGCTCCCCGAGCTGATCGTACTCACCCAACCGCAATACGCCTCCCATCTCAAGATGCTCCGTCATACCGACGTCACAGCGTCCGCGTATCAACTCGGTATCAAGCTTGTGTTTAGCACTCTCAACCCCCAAGTGCTAACGCTGTAATTTTATCATTAACCTTCCCTGACTTAAACGTATTTATGATAACATTTTGTGAACATTCCGTAAACCTCCGTTTCTCCGAGAAGAGCCGCTCGGAGACTTGCGCGAGACGGCGTTATTATAAATAAAGTTTTACACAAACAACACATCACTTTCACAATAATATAATAAAATTGAATACAGAACGGTCAAACGACTCGAAAGGAGCATCAACGTGATCTGTCTGGAAAAAACGACGAAGCTGTATAAAGGCGACAAGCTCGCGCTTTCGTGCGAGAAGCTCACACTGTGCGAGCAGAGCGGAGGAGACGCCCTGCTCGGAGACGACGGAGCCGGAAAGACCACGCTCGCAAAGCTGATCTGCGGTATGCTCCGCCCGACCTCGGGCAATATCACGGTGGACGGTCATCCGGCTCACACGCCCGAAGCTACGGCGCTCGTCGGATATATGCCGAGCCGATGCGTCCTTGAGCCGCGTCTCACGGCAAGCGAGAGCCTTTCGTTCCTTGCAAGCTCGCGAGGTCTCGAAGCGACGGACGCCTCAAGGGCGCTCGATGCAGTCGAGCTTTCGGCATCGGAGCGCAGGATACCGGCAGGACTGCTCGACACACTGTGCTCCAAACGCCTGTCCTTGGCTTCGGCGTTGCTCGGCTCTCCGAAATACCTCGTCCTTGACGGGGCACTGGCGGAACTTGAGCCTGACGGGATAGAGACGTTTACAAAACAGCTTAAAGATCTCGCGTCAAGCTACCGCTTCGTGTACACCACGGACTCCCCCGAGGAAGCCGCCGCCTTCTGCGCTAATGTGACCGTGCTCTCAAAGGGCAAGGTGCTCACGACCTGCCCCGTCGACACACTCACCGAAAACAGCACTCTCCCCTATCGCTTCAAAGCAAGAGTGCGCGCGGACGCCAAGCTTCTCGATAAGGCTCTGAGCGTCGCACCCTATGTGCGCAGCTATAAGCTCAGTAAGACGCCGAGCGGAACGCTCCTTTTGGAACTGTTGCTCGAACGGGATCATAGGGCTGTAAAAACACTTTCGGGAGCGATCGAAAGCTCGGGCGGCGAGCTGCTCGAGCTTAAAAGAGCCGACACGCCGCTTGAGAGCGTCCTTTCAAAGCTCCTCGAAAAAGATGAAGCCAAAAAGGAGCAGAGACGCGAAAGGGAGCTGCTGGAAGCTCCGCCGATCAAGCTCAACGCTTCCCTCATCACCTTCCGTCACGAAAACGACGGCGAATAAAAGAATGGAGATATCTTTATTATGATCCGTCGGATAAAGCTTTCATACGGGCGCGAGCTTAAAGCCCGCACCGTGTCGCTCAGCGGATGGCTGTTCATAGCGCTGAACACGCTCTCACTGCTGTTGTGCACGTCGCTTTTCAATATCCGCGTCGGCTACGCGGCACCCGAGTACGCGCTCGAGATGTCGTCGCTCATACTATGCGCGACCGCTCCCCTTCTCGCGTCCTTCTCATCCGCATCCGAAATAAAGAGGGGCGAGCTTGAGCTTCTGCTCCGATACACCGATGCCAAAAGTCTCGTTATCGGGAAATATCTCGCGCACCTTACACTGTTTGCACCGACCGTCCTTATCGCCGCCGTGATTCCGCCGATACTCTCCCTTTTCGGTAACGTATACCTCCCGTCCGCATACTCGGGAGTGATAGGATACGCGCTCTTCGGCGCGGCGATCATCGCACTCTGCCTTTATATATCCTGCGCCACGGGGAGACCTGCGATATGCTTTTCCGTCGGCGCTGTGAGCGTTTTTTCACTGAATATCCTTTCAAACGTCGCTCGGACGGTCTCCGCGCCCTCGGCGTTTGTGACCGTAGCGATAATACTTATCACGCTTATCACGTTGGCGCTGTTCTTTTATTTGGACAGCTTCATACCGGCGGCGGTGTTCGCGGTATGCTCAACGGCACTGACGCTCACACTATCCTTCAACGGAGCGCTGACCGAGACGGTAATGACCGTCATCCGCTTCCTGTCTCCGCAATATTCCCTTTCGCTCTTCATCTACGGAGCACCGGAGCTTGGCGGCGTATTACAGCCCATCTGCTTCACTCTGATATTTCTCGCGCTTTGCGTGCTCAGAACAAGCCCGTCCGCAAGACGGTAACGGACACACATAAAACGAAAGGAGCTTACGAAGCATATGAGATCAAAGCTGTCCGCACTGCACGAAGGATCTCCGGCGGCATTTTCGGCTGTATTCTGCGCTTGCATAACAGTTGTCGCGTTTTTGATATATTCCCTCTCCGGTCTACTCCCCTCCCCTCTCAGAACGTACGACACCACCCGAGAAGGGCTGTACACGCTCACGGACATATCAAAGGAGCTTGTACGTGCGCTTGAGATCGACATCAACGTCACCTATGTGGGAGACGAAGCGTCCGACTCGACCGTCACCGAGCTTCTGCTCGAACGCTACGCCTCACTCTCCGACAGGCTGAGCGTAACGAGAACGAGCACCGATGACGCCGAGCTTGCGAGCGGAAGCGTGGTGATAAGCTCGGAAAAGCGGTCGGTCACATTAAAGCCGAGCGAGCTTTTCGGTACGTCCGACGGATATCGAGCGGAAGCTTATTACTATTACTCGTATTTCTACAGCGAAGGCTACGTGAGCTGTTCCTTTTACGAATTTATGGAGCAGTACGGCGAGGAGCTTGAGCTGTACGATCTCACGTTCTGCGAAGCCAAGCTCACGGAAGCGATAAGATACGCGTCGAGCGACCGCCTTACCAACGTCTACGCGCTCACGGAGCACGGAGAGACGGAGCTTAACGGCATCATAACGTCGGCACTCAGACGCAGTCTTATCGAGATCACCTACGGACAGCTCGGCGGCGGCATACCGCAGGACGCGGACGCGGTGCTCATATCGGCGCCGACCTCGGACGTCACGGAAAAGGAGCTTGAACTGCTCCGCGAATATCTTTCGAAAGGCGGACGCTTGGCTGTCGTGACGTCGCACACCGCAGTCTCCAAGCTTCCAAACCTGCTGTCGCTGTGTCGGGAATACGGAATGACCACGGACGGCGGACTGATCTGCGACGACGGCGCGGAGGAACACCTCGAGGACTACGAACAGCTCACCTACCCCACGGTAATGACGGACAGCTACGGAGATTACGCTGAGGGACTGTCGGAAAGACTGATGTACTCAAACGGCGTCGGAATAAGCTTTGCTCAAAGCGCGAGCTTATTCATAAAGAGCTTGGCGGACACGTCCGAAAGCGCGTATTCGAAGCAGGATGCCGAGAACACCGTAAAGCCGAGCTTCAACGAAGAGACCGATACACGCGCTCGCCGCTCCGTCGGAGCGCTGTCAACAAACACGGAGAGCGGCGGCAGTATACTTTGGTTGCCCTCGACCGCGTATATCACCGAGGCAAACGACGTGGCAAGCTACGGCAATAACTTCGCGACCTTTGAAGCATCGCTCGAGCTTCTGCTTGGGGCAGACAGGCTCACTCTGTCTCCCAAGAGCTTGCTCGCGGAAGCACTCACCCCACCGACAAACGCATTCTACATCGCCATCGCGGTATCGGTGCTCCTGCCGTGCGCGACCGTGACCGTCGGATTTATAATAACGGCAAAAAGGCGGTCGGCTGACCGCTCCGAAAATGAGATAAAAGAAAAGGAGATAACGGTATGATCTATAAAAGCATTAACGGAGACAGGCTCTCCGCACTCGGTATGGGATGTATGCGTCTGCCGGTATGCGACGGCGACTACTCCAAAATAGACGTAAGAGCCGCACGCGAGATGGTGGCGTACGCCATGGATAAGGGCGTAAATTATTACGACACCGCATGGGGCTATCACAACGGAAATTCCGAGAGCGTGATGGGCGAGATACTCAGCGCATACCCACGCGAAAGCTTTTATCTTGCCACGAAATTTCCCGGATACGACCTCGGCAACATAGACAAGGTCGAAGAGATATTCGAGGCACAGCTGAAAAACTGCCGCATCGATCACTTCGACTATTACCTGTTTCACAACGTGTGCGAGCTGAACATCGACGCATATCTGGACAAAAGCCACGGAATATACGAATACCTGATGAAGCAAAAAAAGAACGGGCGTATCCGCCATCTTGGCTTCTCCACGCACGGCTCCGTCAACACCGTAAAACGCTTTCTCGATGCTTACGGCAAGGATATGGAGTTCTGCCAGATACAGCTCAATTGGCTGGATATGAGCATGCAGAACGCCGCGGCAAAGGTGGAACTGCTAAGCTCAATGAACATCCCGATCTGGGTAATGGAGCCGATACGCGGCGGAAAGCTCGCAACGCTCGAAAAGGAATACACCGATATCCTCGAAAAGCTTCGCCCGGAGACGGGCGCAGTGGAGTGGGCATTCAGGTTTTTGCAGTCCATACCCACAGTAGCGGTAACGCTTTCGGGAATGTCGAATATGGAACAGCTAAAGCAAAACATAGCCACATACGAAACGCCCAAGCCCTTGAGCCAAGCGGAAACGGACGCGCTTCTCGGCATCGCAAAACGGATAATAGAAAAGAGCACCGTGCCGTGCACCGCTTGCCGATACTGTACATCGCACTGTCCGATGGAGCTTGATATTCCCAAGCTCATAGAGCTGTATAACGAACATACCTACTCCGGCGGAGGATTTTTAGCCCCCATGGCGATCGACGCACTGCCAAAGGACAAGAGACCGTCGGCGTGTCTCGGATGCCGCACCTGCGAAGCCTTATGCCCTCAGGGGATAAGTATCAGCGAGGTAATGTCCGACTTTTCAAACAAGCTCAAGGCTTAAGCCAAAGACCGTAACGCCGACCGTGACAGCTCCTTAGGGCATAGGCACGGGCACGGAGCACTACGAAAGGAAGCCTTTGCACATAGCGAAGGCGCAAGGCAAATAAGTGAACGACATCACAAAAGCCAAAGAACTGCTGAGCGCGACCGAGAGCACGTGCGTGCTGGTGCGAGGGGACGAGCAGTACGTGTCCGCACACCGCGGCGTAGCGCCGCTCGTCGCGTGGCTGGAAAGTAAAAGGAGCTTCACGGGAGCTTGCGCCGCGGACAAGGTGGTGGGAAAAGCAACTGCCTTCCTTTGCATCCTGCTCGGCGTGAAAGCCGTGTACGCACGCGTCATAAGTGTCTCGGCACTCAAGGTGCTGACCGAGCACGGTATTTGCACGGAATACGGCGAGATAGTTGAATATATAATAAACAGGCGCGGAGACGGCATCTGTCCCTTCGAGTCGGCGGTCATGGACATAACATCCCCGACGCTCGCTTACGAAAAAGTGCGCCAAAAGATGTCGGAAATGAAAATCGCCATCCCAAGCGACATCTGATCATCTCAACGCCGCGACAACAAAACAGACCGAAACGGTATCCAAGCTTCAACGGAGGTGACTGTATCATGTGGCTCGTAGCAGCTATACTTTCAGCCGTTTTCGCAGGGCTGACATCAATACTCGCAAAATGCGGCATCAAAAAGACAGACTCCGACCTTGCGACCGCACTGCGAACGGTAGTGGTGCTCGCATTCTCGTGGATCATGGTGCTCCTGTCCGGCTCTTATTCCGGTATCACAGAGATCGAAACGCGTTCGTTCGTATTTCTGATACTGTCCGGAGCGGCAACGGGCGCATCGTGGATATGCTATTTCAAAGCCCTCTCCATCGGCGATATAAACAAGGTCGTGCCAATAGACAAGTCAAGCACCGTGCTCACCGTCCTGCTCGCCATCATCTGCTTTGACGAGACCTCGGGACTTGCTCTCAAGCTGATAGCGACCGCCGTGCTTGCCGTAGGTATCCTTTTGATGGTGGAGAAAAGACCGACCGAGCAAAAAAGCCGAGGCGGAGCGTGGATGATATACGCGGTGCTCTCGGCGGTGTTCGCGGCACTGACCTCGATCCTTGCCAAGATAGGGATATCGGGCGTGGACTCAAACCTCGGCACGGCTATCCGAACAGGCGTCGTGCTCGCGGTGGCGTGGGGCATAGTTTTCGCAAAAGGCAAGCATAAACAGCTCGCCCATACAGAAAAGAAGGAGCTAACATTCATAGCGCTTTCCGGAATAGCCACGGGGTGCTCGTGGTTGTGCTATTATTACGCCATACAGAACGGAAAAGTAAGCATAGTAGCTCCGATAGACAAGCTCAGCATTCTCGTAACGGTGGCATTCTCTTATATCGTATTCAAGGAAAAGCTGTCGCCAAAAGCACTTTTGGGGCTTTTCCTCATGGTCGCATCAACGCTTGCCATGACGGTATTCGGATAAACACATAAAAAATAAAAAATACTGTTCCAAGCATAGGATAAGCAGATAAAACCGGGAGGCTCGGGAAAGGAGAGGGATAACACAAATGAAGAAAAGGATAGCGCCACTTCTGCTCTTGATGATATCGGCATTGACCTTCACGGCGATCTCATCTTGCGCAGATAAAGCGCTCGGGATCGAGGATAACGAATGGCAGATGGGCACGGCGATACGCTCCGATGGGGAAAGCTTCGCGGTCGTCGCCCTCGCCGTCGCCGATGAAGCATATCCGGACGCCAAGACCGTCGAGCTGACGCTGACGGCGAAGAGCGGCACGCTGACGGTCACCGATGTCACTAATAATAAAAGATATACCGGCTCATACACCGTCATCGGCGCGACCGCGGATGGCACGAATTATGAGATAACACTTGAAGGAAAGACCGGATACGCGACGGCAAGCACGACCAAGTATTCCGACGACACCCAAGAAGCCACCCTGCCCATAACCCTCGGAGAGTATTCGCTGTATTTCTACGCAAATAACGCTCAGACTTAGTCAAGATACTACCGCTACGACACACCCGCTGTCGATATCAAAATTCAAAACTTTATTTACGGGGGCAAGAAATGCATAAAAACATCACCGCACGTATAAAAAAATCCTTAGCAGCTCTCACGGTAGTTTATATACCAAGCCTGCTGATCGTGACCGCATCTATCGGGGAAGCTTTGCCGTTCATCGATACCCCGTTCATATTCGACCTGTTGATAACCTTCCTTTATACATTTCCCTGCTTCATAGCGATCATCGAGATAGCCCTCTGCATCATCAGAACGGCAGAAACAAAGCACCTGTCGCCCCTTGACGGCATCGTATTGACCGTTGCGCTAAGCGCGACCGTTTTGACCTTCGTGCCCGAAACGTTGTACCCAAGGATCATCTTGGCGGTCATCTTGCTGACCGCAGAGCTTGTTCGTCGGCTCAAAACCGGCAAAAGCTCCGATAACACCGATACCGATACCGATACCGATACCGATACCGGTACCAACGCCAATACCGGTACTCACTCCAAATCCCCGACATCCGATAACCGATACTTAAAACAGCCCTCATTTTGGATCACCGTGTTGTGTATCCTTTTGCCAGTAACACTGTGCACGGGCGCATATCGCCTTGTAACGAACTCCGAAAAACGCCCCGAGCCTTCCCCGAACACCGAGACCGCTCAGTGAAGCCCCGAGCATCCCCCGAACGCCAAAAGCGCTCACAATGACACCTAAATATCCAAAAACGCTCCCCTCAGAGCAGATACTTGAAAAAGCCCCAAGCCTTCAAGCCTGCACCGAGGGGAGCGTTTCGCTTCATTCTCCCGTCAGTCCTCTTTACTTAAATATCTCACGATCTCAAAGCTTTAAGTTTATTTATTTTCGCTTCTGCCCAAAAGATAATCAAGAGAAACATTAAAATAATCCGCGAATTTTATCAAGGTCTCGTAATCCGCTTCTCTTTCCATATTTTCGTATCTCGATATACTGTTTTGATTCATATTCAAGTCAAGTGCCAATTTTAATTGAGAAAAACCGCGCTCCTTGCGTAGCTCCTTTAATCTGAATTCCATATTTATGACCATCACCCCTTTTTGATATAATCGTGATATAATTTCGACAAAAATCAAATTAGCTCTTGACAAAATTATACCACTATGGTATAATAGAAATATCCCAAAATGGTATATCAAGGAGGACGAATATGACTTTATTTATCAAAGACCACAATATGAAAGTTCCGTGACCGTCGAAGCTTGATCCTCGTCAATACCCAATGATCCGTATTTCACACTAAAAAATTCAACAAAAAAGGAAACGATGACAATGAAAAAATTCAATTTAGTGATCTCAATTATTAAATCGCTTATGAGCGGGGCATGTGTGGCATTCAGTACTCGGTTGATCCCTTTTGCAACATATTTTCGCTGCAAATATGTTAATTATAAAACCTATGGTGGTGATGCCTATACCGGTATACAAAACGCGGCGGCAGATGCGGCAAATAATGTTTATGAATTAGCAAGGTGGTTTTCTGATGTTATAACGTGCATAGGATTTATCTCAGCTTTTGCGTTCTTGGCGCTTTTTCTGCACAATTTTGAGGCAGTGATCAAAAATTGTGCGGAACTCAGAACAGAAGCTAACAAAAAAAGAAACGAGAAATTGTTATCCTATATCAGAGAAAATTCAAATCCTATCGGCAATCCAAATTTTGGGGGCAACCAAAATCCTATGCATACCCCCGATCTTATGGGCAACTCAAATATCACAGCTCACCCAGATTCTGTTGAAAATCAAAATATCAACAACGCTTCTCAAGCTCCCGAAAACATTGAGATATCCAATAATAACGACATTCCCAACAATTGACGTTATACATATTTTAGATAAAATAACACAATAGATATATGCAAACGTAAGATCCCCGAACGGCAAAACCCTCTCTGTCGTTCGGGGATCATTATTTCGAAAATGAAACCAAAACCCAGCGGCTTCATCCTTCACCTTCTAAATCACAGCAGTTTTGTGACGGTTTCGGCTTTGTTAAGGCACAAAACGCATCTGAAAGATTTATCTTCCAGACTTCACCATTCACTCTTCATTATTCACCCGTTGCCCTTCATCCTTCACCTTTCACATTAGCCCCATATCCCAATAAACCCAATATAACTTTCAGCCATCTCTATCCCGCGAAATTGTTTCCGATTTTTTTCGAAAATGAAAACTAAAAACTAAATCGAATACAAAAACACAAAAACCGCTTGACAAAGAAACCAAAATGTGATATACTAACGAAGTACGTGGTGGAATGAAAGTCACATCACACGATACCATTCACCGCCAATCGTATTTCTGGGTGTGGCGCAGTTGGTAGCGCGCTACCTTGGGGTGGTAGAGGCCGCAAGTTCAAGTCTTGTCACTCAGACCAAAACAGAAAGGTCATCTGTTCAAAAATGATCAAGATATGGGCTTATAGCCGTCATAAAGCACTATATTTAGTGTTTATTGATGACTGTAAGCCCATTTTCTTTTTCTTCATATTCCCCAAGTTGCAAAAATAGTTGCAAAAATGAAATTTCATAAATGTATATTTGTCAATGATGTGAGACCAAAAAACAGAAAAGCAACGTAACGAG
>CAZMWM010000058.1:0-12429 GCA_964570105.1 uncultured Lachnospiraceae bacterium
ACTTTAGTGGCGGAGGTACGCCCAATCTGTGTTAGAACTTATTTCGGGGCGTACCTTAGGCTCTCCTTGTGTAAAGGGAGCTGTCAGCGGAGCTGACTGAGGGATTGTCAAATAAAAGTGCTGATTTTAGTCAATGTCTTACATCTTAGCGCGTAACGTGACAAAGTCACGTTACGCAACCCTTTGAAGGCTTGCCTTCAAAGGTATTGACTGAGGGATTGTAAAAGATCCAAACTCCGCGCCGCTACGCGGCGCTATTACGGCTTTAAAATAAAAAAACACGACGAAAGAGGCTTTTGCGAATGCGGAAGCTACGGTCAAACGTATGAAAAGATCACCGGAGCTGCTTGCGCCTGCCGGTTCCTTTGACGCCGCGCTGTCCGCAGTGAAAAACGGAGCGGACGCCATATACTTGGGCGGTACTATGCTCAACGCCAGGATGAACGCCAAAAATTTCGATGACGCGGAGCTTGCGCGTGCGGTCAAGCTCTGCCACGAAAACGGCGTCTACCTTTACGTTACGCTCAATACCGCGGTCTACGACAAAGAGCTTGACAGCGCTTTGAAGTACGTGGGATATCTGTATACATCCGGAGTTGACGCTCTGATAGTATCGGATCTCGGCTTGGCGTCGCTCATTCACAAATTCTATCCGTCGTTTCCTCTTCACGCAAGCACGCAGGCGAGCGGTCACAGTCCCGCTTGCGCCTCGGCGCTCCGCGATCTCGGATTTTGCAGGATGGTCTGCGCAAGAGAGATGACGGCGGAGGAGATACGGTCGCTTTGTGCCTCATCTCCCATAGAGATCGAGCAATTCGTGCACGGGGCGCTGTGCGTAAGTCAGTCCGGGCAGTGCCTTGCGAGCGCTATGATAGGCGGTAGGAGCGGCAACCGCGGAGTATGCGCTCAGCCGTGCAGGATGAAATATAACGGCACCTATCCGCTCAGTCTCAAGGACGTTTCTCTTGCAGGTCATATACCCGAGATCATAGACAGCGGAGTTGCTTCGCTCAAGATCGAGGGAAGGATGAAAAGCCCTGCTTACGTCGGCGGAGTGGTGAGGATATACCGCAGACTTCTTGATGAAGGACGTGCGGCGACCTCTGCCGAGATGCGAGAGCTTGCGGAGCTTTTTTCGCGAGGCGGATTTACAGACGGATATTACGTCGGCAAGCTTGACGGTAGGATGAACGGCATCCGCTCCGAGGACGACAAGAACGCGACCGCCAAAAGGACTGCGTCGATATCCCGTCACAGCGACAAAAACGCGGACGAGGGGCGTTTCGCGCGAGTTTGGATACCGTTCTCTCCGCGATCCGCGGAGCCTTCCGCAGGGTATACCTATGCGCGTCTGTCCGTTCCTAAAAAGCCGCAAAAGCCGATATTTACCGCGAGATTCGCTTTCCCCGAGCAGGTGGTGGAGTGGGACGGAGCCTCTGTCCGTTATCTTCCGCTCGACCGTTTCGTTTCGGGGAGCGGGGCTAATGGCGTTGTCCTGCCTCCGACGGTGTTTGACCGTGATCTGCCGCGTTTTGAGCGTCTTTTGGCTCAGGCGCGGGATAACGGAGCTGTTCACGCCCTGGTGTGTAACGTTGGTCATATCGCGATAGCCGAGCGTTACGGCTTTATATTGCACGGTGACTACCGTCTTAACGTGTTCAACACGGCAACTGCCCGACTTTACACCTCAATGGGACTGCGCGATATATTGCTCTCCCCGGAGCTTACCCTTCCGCAGATGCGCGATATAGACGCCCCGAAGGCGGCAGTGGTTTACGGAAGGATACCGCTGATGTTGCTCACCAAGCCTCTCGGTGTGCCGTCGCTTCGTGACCGAATGGGCGCGAGCTTTCCGGTCGTTCGTGAGTTCGGGTACGACGAGCTGCTCAACAGCGTGCCCTTCTATATGGCTGACAGGGGCGGAGCTATGAACGCCAACGGAGTGCGCGGCAGACATCTTATGTTTACCACGGAGAGCCGCGCGGAATGTGAGGACATCATCCGCGCATTTGAGAGCGCAAGAGCGCCCGTGGGCGAGGTCAGGCGTTTGCAGGGATAGTTACGGGATGACCGCGGATGTTTTCGAATAAACTTGGGAGTTTGTGATGATGAAGCTGTCTGATGAGCAAAAAAGCAGGATATCCGTCGGTACGCGCCTTTTTTGGCGACTTGGCGGAATCGTTCTGCTCGTCTTTTACAGCTTCGGAGTGATATACGGGATATGCTCTCTCCTTGCTCCGCCGGAGGACGTCACGGCTATGCTGTCGGTCTTTGAGTTCATCTTCAACGGTGCATCGGTCAATGCCGCCGTCTCCGCCATCGCGGTCGCCTGTATATTTTCCGCTCACCTGAGCGGAGAGATGCAAGCATTACCTCAGCTTCGAGCGGCAACATCATTGCTCACGGCAAAGCTCTGCGTTCGGCTCGTATCAAGAGGGGGTGCCGCGGTGCTCTTGAAGCTCACCGATCCCGAAGCGGACGGCTCTATCCTGAAAATGGGAGCGATGTCGATCGGCACCGTAGGCTCGGTGCTGGAATTTTTGCTGATGCTCGCCTTCCTCTGCGCAGGCGCCGCCACCGTGCAGGCATCCGCGGCGCGGAAATGACGGACGCTACGTTCGGTGAGCTTGATACCGAAAAGCTTTTTCACGTCACGGAAAGGGGGGCTTATATGCCGAAATCGTGGTACGAGTCATATTCCGACCGAAAGGATCATCTCTTGTTTGTCAAGCGCAGTATAGACGCCGACAAGGGTTATCTCAACCCTCCGCATATACACGCGAGCATAGAATTCTTTTTCGGTATCAAGGGAGAGAGCTACGTTTTCGTAAACGACAAGCGGTACGCTCTCACGCCGGGCAAGGTGATGTTCATAAACAGCTTTGAGGCGCACCGATGTGATTATATGGCAGGTACGGAATGCTATGTCGTAAACATAAGTCCCGGCTATTTCAACGATATCAACGATCTTAAGAAGATATCCTTTCCGACCGAGATGCCCCCGAACGAGGGCTTTGGCAAGCTTCGCGCCTTTCTTGATCTTAATCACTCGATAGCCGACACCGCGTCGGTGCTGTACAATACAGGATTTGTGAACACGCTGAGCTATCTCTTGACCGAGAACTACCCTGCGAGCTTCAACAGAGAGCAGGCGAAAACCAACGAGATACTCATAAAGATAGTACAGTACATAGACGCGCATTTCAAAGAGGATATCAGCATCGGTATGATATCGCGCAAATTCGGATATTCTCCGAACTATCTTTCGAGCATCTTCAATAAATGTATGAGCATAGGATTTCGCGACCATATAAACAGATGCCGCATAGCCGAATTTGCTCAGCTCAAGGCAGACGATCCTGACATACCCACGTACAGAGCCGCGGAGCTTGTGGGCTTTAAAAATCTCAGCACATTCTACAACGCCCTGAGACGCGCCAGATCCGAGCCGATACACGTAGATGATTTTTGTACCGTCGAGCGTTCCTGACACATACCGTCCCCACATATGCGAGATACGCGTATATAGGGACGGTACTTTTTTGTTTTTCGATCGCTCGGATTTGGCGCTACGGTCGAAAATCGTAGTTTTTTATAGTATGCTGATAACTTACACTATGTACAAACGGCTCGTATTTTGATAAAATAAACCTATAGACCTGTTTCGGTCTGCAATAAAACGAGCAGAAAGGATCCAATCATATGAAAGATCGCAAAAGACGCGTTTCTCTGTTTCTTCTCCTATGTATGCTCCTCTCTATGATGCCGATATCCGCGATATCGGTATTTGCAAGTGAGCTTGGGACGAAGGCAAAGCAAGCCCAAGGAGCAAAGGACGCGATGCCGGACATTCGCGACGGTCTCTCCGCGTACGTACAGGGGGAGACTGTTACCGTATCCGACGACGGATATATCGGTATACCGGTCGAGCTTACCGTATATTACGACTATGCCTCGCACGGTAAGGTGACGCCGGGATACAACGGCACACCGATAATACTGTACGTTATAAACACCGTTACCGAGCGTATCGGCACGGACTCGGACGTGGACATAATCAGCTCTATGCTCGCTCGCGGATACGCGGTGGTGGTGGCGGATTATCTGAACGACTCGAAGGCTGTCAGCCCTGCGCTTGAGTATTCCGTTCAGAAGATACGCACGAAGCTGAAGAGCGGCACCTTCTTTACTGACAAGACGGTGTTCCCGACGGGTACGTATTACGAAAATCACTGCGTGCCTGCCGGATACGATATAAGCATCGGCGACGTTTTTTACGAGATAGACAAGCACGGTGTCGACGGTGCGCTCGACAAGATCGTTGAGGTGTGGAACTACGATTTCCGCGCCACGTACGGCTCGCGTATAATAAAATGGGTGGACGAGAACGGTGAGCGCAAGTCCACGCAGACGGGTTGGAACGGTAGCTCGCCCGTGTGGTACTCGGACGCTTCGGGCAACACCGTGGACAACGAAAACGGGCAATATATAAAGATAGATCACACGTGGGCAAAGAAGATACAGGACTGCGTCAAAGCGGACGGCTCGCCGATAGATCTCAGTCTGCATATGGATATAATATATCCGACCTCCCCGGAAAAGGACGTTCCGCTTATGATAGCGTCAAATTCCGCTCAGCACAGCGCCACTTTCGCGGCGCGCGAGGACAGACCGCATTTTGCCGGCTATTCGTTCAACGGCTACGCCGTGGCTATGTTCGATTATGAATACATACCTATGGCGCGTGACGACCATTACGGATATTTTGCCGGCGACACCTCTCAGGGAAAGACGGGGTACAACAACGCGTTTGCGCTCGGCGCGTACAACCGTGGGCTTTACAATACCGCGGCGGTGCGCTATCTGCGTTACCTGTCTCTCACCGACCACGATACGTTCGCCTTCGATACCGACGCCTTCGGGCTTTACGGCATCTCAAAGGGCGGATTTCAGACGTTTTTGGGTGATGCGGAGCTTCAGACCTCCGTCACTGCCGCCGATATCTCCGCGGATGCCGGTGATGCGGAGCTTCGGGAGTATCTGAACACCAAGATATGCGGCTATATAAGAGAAGGCATCTTTTGTGTGATCGATCCCGAGGAGCGCGTGACCGATGCCGAAGGGGAAGCGCAGAATTATCTTCGCTTTGACGGAAGCACCCGTTATCAGAACGGAAAGACCGCGACCGAAACCTTCGGCGATTGCGTGATAGACGGCGGAGAGCTTCAGCCGTGGCTCACGTACACGGACGAAAACGGCACCTTGCGCGAGGTCACCTCGGGCGTGCAATGGATATACTCCGGTTGCGGAGGTACCACCTGCACGTTTGGTGAGGGGCACTGCCCGATATTCACCTCGATAAACCTTAACGATAACTTCGGGAGCGGTTATTCGACTCAGAACTATTTCCCGAATTTGGCGCGTATATACGACGTTCCGGCTCTGTACCTTGAGTGCGAGCTTGAGCACGAATACGTATACGGTGACGATATCCGCTACGGCGTAGACCTCTACGAGGCGCTCTTCAAATTCTCCGGATATTATCTCAAGGGAGATGCCGTCAGCGTCGTTTACACCGAGCCGCAGGATAACAGCGGACGGATACTTACCACAGACTGTGTGAAGGTGAAATTCTACGGCACTGTGACGGGTGACGAGATAGAAAAGGTCACCGTAAAGGACAGTGGCGGAAACGACGTGAGCGGCGTTTGGCGCTCTGCGTACGGCGGCACGGAATGGAGCTTCTATCCCGACGTGACGCTCAAGGGCGGAGAAAAATACACCGTTACGGTCCCGGAAACGCTCAGCGGCGACAACGGCAAGCCCATGGGAGAGGCTTATTCATTCAGCTTTTATACCGTGGACGAGGACAGCACAGATCTTTCTGTTACCGGTAACACCGTGATAAGCGACACCGAGCTTCGCTATCTGTCCGTGAGCGTCCCGAGCGATCTCACTCTGCCCTATAACGCACTTAAGCTTCGCTTCAAGGTGACGAATAACTCGGCAAATACCGCAGAAATATACGCTACCGACGGAGACGGCGGTGCGCTCGGCGAGCTTCTCGGAAGCGTTGCTCTTCGCGGAAGCGGTTATTACGAGCTTGACATCACCGACTATCTTATGACGTTTGGCGGCGAGCGTGCGTGGGTATGCATAAAGGCGAAAAAGACCGCGTCCGACGACGTTACGTATCAGAACGATATGCAGACCAAGGGAAAGCTTTGGATCAGCGGAGACTACGCCTTCACCGACGAGGTAGAGACGGGGGACGGGGTGACTGCGGTCGGAATAAGTCTCGTGCCCTCGGATTATTACAAATACGGATTTCAGGTATATGCCGGCTGGTATCCGAAGATACTTACCGTTTCGAACATCATAAACGACGGTGCCGCCGTCACCTCCGCCGACTACGGAAGGACGTTTACCGTGACGGTGCGTATTTACGATACCGTTTCCCGTCCGCTCCAGCTGTGGATGAACGACTGCACGGATCAGAGCGCCCTTACGCGCGATTACGATTGGCAAAGGACTATCGTGCGCACGGTCGCCGGTGAATGGATGGAGATATCGCTGGACTACACCGTGTACGAAAGCGATTACGGTGTGGCTGAGCAGGTGAAGAAATTCTCGATAGTCGCGCAGTCCACCGGCTCCACTCAGCTTCCGGTATATGTGGACAGCATCACGGTCACCGAGCATATCACGGATATCGAGATATCCTCCGCCGCTCTTGTGAGCGTATCTCGCGGAGATAACGCTTGGACGGCTCCAAGCTCCGAGGATGCTCCGTTTTCGGTGGACGGCGTTGGATATGCGACGCTCGAAAAGGCCTTGACTGCGCTCAAGAGCGCGACCGATAAAACGGTCAAGCTTACGGCAAGCTGCACCCTTGGCTCTTATGCGGCGATAACGGATATATCCGACCTCACCCTTGATCTCAACGGTCACACCGTCACCCTGCGCGACGGCTCGCTTCTCGAGCTTTCCGCGACAAACGCAAGTGACGTCAGCATCACGGTGAAGAACGGAAACGTACTGCTGGCAGGCTCGTCACCCCTCATCTCTCACACGTCATCATCCTCCGGAGACGGAAAGAAATATACGGTCGGCTTTGATGGGGTATACGTCGGCATCGCGGACGGATGCACCGCAAGATACATCATCACCTGTCCCGACTCAGCATCCGGGGCGAAGATATCGCAGGATATCACCTTCACGGACTCTGTGATAGACCTTGGCGGAGGGGAGCTTCCCAAAACTCAGGTGACGCTCTTTTCCTCGGTCGGCTCGTATCTCAAATCGAACTGTACCCTGAAGGGCGGCAGGATAACGGCGGCGGATGTGGCACAGCTCACGCTCCGTGATGACACCGCATCATTTACCTTCGAGCCGAACGGTGACGGAGAATATACCGCTGTGAACATCCCGGCGTCATCGTCGCTTTCTGCGGACGAGGCGTATATGAGCGATAAGGGATACTCGTACCTTGCCCGTAAGAGCGAGAAGGACGGGATAGCCACATACATAATCACGAGCGCGAAGTATTCCACCAAATACGGCATCATCCCGGACGAATACGATCCCGAGACCTACCCCTTCGCGGTATTTACAAGCGGAGAGTTCGTTGGTGCTTACAAGTGGTATTCCATCGGAAGCGACAATACCGAGAAC
The DNA here is from genome assembly GCA_964570105.1 of uncultured Lachnospiraceae bacterium. Classification (GTDB taxonomy): domain Bacteria; phylum Bacillota; class Clostridia; order Oscillospirales; family CAG-272; genus SIG673. Next base: position 7,675 of record CAZMWM010000058.1, read on the forward strand.
GCCATATACGGCGCGCGTACGGTGCTCGTCGGCGAGAATACCAAGGAGGCTCAGATCATCCTGCGCCGCGATTACGATATGACCGCAGACGGAAACAAGGACACTGTATATCCCAACCTCGGTCAGCTCGGCGGAACGCTGGTGATAGACCTTGGGAAATATACGGTAACTCTCAAAAAGAACGTTTCCCTCGTCAATATGAACGGCAAGATGGGGTATACCTCGTCTCTCAGGAAAAATCACGTATACGACTCGCGTATCAAGGTCATAGGCGGTGAGGTGATAACGGTCGCCCCGGCTGTCAACCTCTATTCGTCAAATCCCGCGGATCCCTCGACTTACGATAAGGTAAAGGAAGCTTACATAAGCTTTGAGGGCACGACCTTCCGTCTCCCACAGCAGGGTAGCACGTCTCCGATAGTGGGAAGATGGGCGGACGTCAATACGATATACGGAATGAACGCCCATATAGACTTCAACGGGTGCGAATTTGATCTGAGCGCAAACACCTCCTCGGTGACGCTCTTCAAGGCTGACGACGCCGCCACTAAGATGAACAACGCCCTGATCACCGTCACCGGCGGAAGCATCACGGCGTCCTCGCTCGATAAGGTCACCCTTTCCGAGCTTGACTCCGGCGACTCCCTCGTGTTTGCCGCGGACAAGAACGGAAACAGGACAACCCTGACCGTTCCCTCGTCCTACACGCCCCCGACCTTCGGTGTAAAGAGCGAGAGCGGCGTATATCTCACGTTCACGGACGGTGTTGAGAAGGGGGAGGTCACCGTTTACACGCTCGGTGAAAGCTCGGACGTTACAAGCTACGGCGTGATACCGTCGGAATACTCGGCGGAGGAATATCCCTTCGCGGTGTTCAAGGACGGTGAGTTCATCGGTGCGTACAAGTATTGGTCGCTCGGCGGAAATACAGAGGGCTGTGCGCTGTATGCAGTCCAAAAGCTCATCCGCGGAGTTTATTCGGGCGAGCAGGTGCAGATACTTCTCAGAAGAGACTACACTATGAGCACCTCGGATGTCAACTTCAATAACTTCGGTCAGATCGGCGGCGAGCTGATCGTCGACCTCGGGGGCTACACCCTCACTCAGCGCTCCGGCGTATTCCTCATAAATATGGTCGGAAAATACGGCTGGGATAACTTACAGAAGAAAAATCACGTATACGATACGAACATTACCTTCAAAAACGGCGCGATCGTTACCGCATCCGCTCTTATGTATATAAGCTCACAGTCCTACAGTGACGAGAGCAAGGCGGTGCTGTACGATAAGACCAAGGTGGTCGACATAACCTTCGACGGAGTGAGCATCACACTTCCTCAAAACGCTTCGGACCGCACGCTCATAAAAGCCGGTGCCGATGCAAACCCGGATCACGGAGCAAGATTCAACGTCACCTTCAAGGACTGCGCGATAGACGTTAGCGCGATAAGCTCCGACGTTACGCTGTTCACCGAAGGTAAAAATGAGATGAACAAGCTGAACGTAACGCTCAAGGGCGGGTACATATCCGCGAAGGACGGCGGCAAGCTAACATTTGCAAGTCTTGACAGCGGCGACAGTCTCGTTTTCGGCAAGGGAGAGGACGGATACACCTCGCTGAAGCTCGCGACAGGCTCGGCACCATCGGATGAGGTGACGCTGACCGACGGCAGATGTGCGGTGTTCGGGCGTCACTCGACTGATGGCGGATATACCGTATACGAGCTTGGAGAGGCGACCAAATACGGCGTGATACCCTTCGAATTTACCGCCGAGGAATATCCGTTCGCGGTATTTATGAACGGAGAGCTGATAGGAACGTATGCCTTGTGGTGTCAGGATAACGCGGTAAGCGCACTTTACGCCGCACGCTTACAGCTCACAAGCTCTACATACACCGACAGAGAGGTGCAGATACTTCTCAGAAGAGACTATACTATCGGCTCTGCTGATAATTATTACAACAACCTTGCGCACTTCGGCGGAAAGCTCGTGGTGGATCTCGGAAGCTACACGCTCACCCTGAATAAGCCGATGTTCCAGGCAAGGGCGCAAACGGGATACGACAGCGTGACCAAAAAGATAACCGTATGGGATAGCGATATCACGGTCGTGGGCGGTATCATCGTAACGTCCGGCGCCGCCGCGGTGCAGTGCTATACCGAGGTCAACGCCGCAAGAGTCAACGATTATTCGCAGGCAAAGAGGTTTGCGTTTACCTTCGAGGGCACGCGCTTCGTCCTGCCGGCGTCGAACGCCAAAGCTGTTATAACTACAACGGATAAAGCAAACCACGAGCTTGGCGCGGATTTCCGTATAACGCTCAAGGGTTGCACCGTGGATGCCACCGCGACCTCCTCTGCGGTCACACTGTTCAGCGTAGCGGATGCAAACAGTCTCAACCGCGTATCTCTGACGGTCAGCGGCGGCGAGATACTGACGGGCGACGCTCAAAAGCTCACGCTCGCAAGGCTCGGTACGGATGACAGCATAAGCTTTTCCGAGTATAGCGGACGGTACACTTCGTTCTCCTGCACGAAGGGCGAAGCGCCGAGTGATACGTATACGTCGGCTGACGGAAAGTCTTTGGTCTGGAAAAAGCTTGATGGCGGCGGATATATCCTTGCCGAAAAGCTTGATAAATGCGGCGAGAACGTCATCTGGACGCTTGGGGAGGACGGCACGCTTACCGTATCCGGTAGCGGTGCGATGTGGGACTTCCAAATCACCGAAATGCCTTGGTACGAGTATAAGGACGCTATCAAAAAGGTCATCGTGGAGGACGGCGTCACCTCGATCGGAAAATGCGCATTCTACGAATTTACAGCCGTAAGCTCCGTTACCCTGCCAAATAGCCTTGTAAGGCTCGGAGACTATTGCTTCTACGGTTGCTCGGCTCTTGAGGGAGTGAGCATACCCGAGGGTGTTATCTGTATCGGCAGCTACGCCTTCAGAAAGAGCGGCATCACCAAGGCTGAGATCGGCGGAGCTTGGAGCACCTGCACCGCAGAGGATCTTGCTTCTTCTGAGAATGCGGCAAAGCTTCTCAAAAAGACGTACTTCAAGAGCGTTTGGATCAGACTGACCTCGGGCGAGGGAAGCGTCATAGCCGAGGGCGAATGCGGTAAGCACCTGACGTGGAGCCTCACCGATACGGGTGTGCTCACTGTAAGCGGAAACGGTCGTATGCGCGACTTCTCGTCAAACGCGGCTCCGTGGAGCGCTTATGCGGACAGGATATTCAAGGTCAACGTCGAAGAGGGCGTTACACGCATCGGACGCGCCGCATTCTACGGTTGCGGATATATCACGGAGGTCACCCTTCCGATGAGCGTCACCGAGATAGCAGACTTTGCCTTCTTTGATTGCCGCGCACTTAGGCAGATAACGGTCTTTGAAAACGTCACCAAGATAGGCGGATACGCATTCCGTAAATGCCCGTCTCTCACTGCCGCAAGCTTTGCCTGTGCCGACGGCTGGAGCAACGAAGGAGGAGATGTGGCGTCAAGCACGCTTGCGGACGCGTCAGCCGCCGCGGCTCTCCTTAAAAGCGAATACCGCTCCGCTTGGAGCCGCTCGGAGCTTTCGGAATGATATCTTAGCTTAACGTTTGTTTCAAAAAACGGGTACTGTGCAGTCCTAAACGATGCACCGTACCCGTTTTGTTATTCTTGTTCCATAGGTATTGCGTTTTTCTTGAAAGAAAGGAAGATAACAGATGATCAAAAGAGCCGAAGCCCCGGTGTTTCGACTCTTTTTTTGTTCGAGCTTCAAAAATACCTTTGCCTCGGTTATTCTCCGACATAGTACCTCACTGTGTAATTTTTTGCTTATACCCATAAATTTATTATACCCTCTTGACAAGGGGATATAATAGGGGTATAATAGGTATAACGAAGTATAGGAGATATGATATGGATATTAAGAATTTGCAAGATCAAATTGCCGAACTTGAAGCTCAGATTGAAGCCCTGCCCAAAGGCTCTGTCGCTAAAAAAAGCGTGAACGGCAAAACTTATTATTATCACCGATATAATGAAAACGGCAAGAGAACCGAAAAATATATTGATTTTGATTCCGTGGATGCTCTGCGTGAGCAGATCGACGAACGCAAGGCTTTGGAAGTAAAATTAAAGGAACTGAAGAAAAAGGCGGGAATTCCCGTAAGGAAACCGCAGAAGAAAGAAACACTCTCTTTCCACACCTCGATCCTCACAGGCGACAAATTAAAAAAATTTGTTGCCGAGGTGAAAAATTATAAAAAAAGAGAGTGCTACGCACAACTTCATAATTTTGTGTACGGCGATATCAAAGATAGAGTATTCATTCTCTACGGTCTGCGCCGCACCGGCAAAACGACTATGATCCGTCAGCTGATCGCAGATATGAGCGAAACCGACCTTGAAAAAGCGGCGTTCATTCAAATTACCCCCAAGGACACACTTGCCGATGTGAACAAGGATATGAATCGCTTGGAACAGGAGGGCTACAAGTATATCTTCATCGATGAGGTTACCTTTATGGAGGACTTCATTGAGGGTGCGGCGCTCTTCTCCGATATTTTTGCCACCTGCGGGGTGAAGATCGTTCTTTCGGGAACCGACTCCCTCGGCTTTATGTTATCCAAAAGTGAACAGCTTTACGACAGGTGCATTCTTTTGCACACGACCGTGATTCCCTACCGAGAGTTTGAAAAGGTGCTCGGCATCAAGGGCATCGACGAATATATCCGCTACGGCGGCACTATGAGCCTCG
>CAZMWM010000059.1:0-12276 GCA_964570105.1 uncultured Lachnospiraceae bacterium
AAGATAGATACCTCGCCATTCGAGCTTCGCGGCATCGATGTGCTTGTCAGATGACTTGGTGCGAACACAGACACGAGCGTGAACGCTACGGGTGTGACCGTACGAAACGCGTGCGGATGTTTTGTACCTGTCCGATGTTCGGTAGGGGCGGATATCATCCGCCCGAAATACCTCCGCGCCACCCATCAAATAAACGCAACGTCTCGCATTGGCGGATACCATCGGTTCTACCTTCTGATGGAACAACATTTTCCCACCGCGAAGCTATACAGAAGTTTTTGCTAAGCTTTTTTCAAAAAGCGTCGCGTAACAATGGCGAAGCCTTGTTACGCCGAGTTGACCTTCGGTCAACTCATTTTGCCACAGCTTTTCTCGAAAAGCTGATGCTTTTCTTCAAAAAGCGGAGAGAGCTTGTCGGCGGCGTAAGCTTTTCTGAGCAGGTGTGCCGGAATAAATTCGTCGTACTTGTCGAACACGGGCGTCTCGCCGGAGTCTGCAAGAGAATACAGGTCGATACCTTCCTTATCAATGTGCGAATCAAGCACGGAAAGGAAGGTGTTTTCGTTTCCCTTCTCCATACGGAAGGATATATAATAACAGCCTTCGTGCTCGATGGCGCTTATGCCAAGCTCGGAGCGACAGCTTCCGATGAGCTTGCGAAGTGTTCTGAACGAGCGCGTGCCGAGCCAAGGAAACAGGCACCACGAATATCCGCCAAGATGGACGAGAGGAGACGAGAGCATTCCGGTCTTGCGAGCCGTTAAGCGAGCCTCGCGCAGTCTCTCTGCGGCTTGTGGCTTGAGGTACGGATATACCGTATCCTCTTCGAGCACCTTGCGCATACGTTTCAGTATACGGGTGTGTATCTCTCCGCTGTCGCCCGGCCACGATATCTTCATTTTTCCTTCCACGGCTCTCACGTATATCATCTTTGACGGGAGATCTATCTCCTCTACCTCCCAAACGCGTCCGGCAAGAGCAAATCTGTCTCCGACCGGGGGCGTTGAGGTAACCGTGCCTATCTCGTCCGAGCCGCAACGTACCGTAAAGTCCTCGCTGTCCTTGAAAACGGCGTAAAATTTGAAGCTTGAGGTCAGCCGCTCTCCCGCAAGCCCGACTATAAGTCCGCCGGTCTCCGTCTTTTCTATAAATTCGTTTTGGAGCATTCCGTTTAGCAGAGCTTTGTAATCCTCTCGGTTGACGTTTTCGAACGGCGGCAACGTGAGTACCCTTTGAGCGAGGGCGGCGGCGGTAAGCTCTCCGGATGCCGCAAGTACGCTCAGCGTCTGCTGGAAAAGCAGACTGAACGGCAGCTTTTTGAGCCGCGGCGGCTCGATAAATCTTTCCTCGACATACAGCTGTATTATCGCTATCGCCTGAAGGAGCTGCCACGGTATGAGCTGTGGCAACGGGGTGTTCGGGAGCGGTCGTTCCTCTCTGAAAACGAGCATCATCTCGGGCGGCGCGCCGCGTCTGCCGGAGCGACCGAGACGCTGGAGCATGGACGAGACCGAGCTTGGGGACTCGAGCTGAACCACGCGCTCAAGCTTTCCGATGTCTATCCCGAGCTCCAAGGTTACGGTCGAACACGTGGTATTTACCGCGTCGTCGTCCTTAAGGTCAAGCTCCGCCGCCTCGCGCAGAGCGGCGGAAAGGTTTCCGTGATGGATGGAGAAAAAGTCGCGCTCTCCGCGCCGCTCGGCTATCTGGCGCAGGGTTGCGGTAACGTATTCCGCTTCCTCGCGCGAATTTGTGAAAACAAGGCATTTCCTGCCCTTCACGCAGTCAAAGACATATTCATATCCCGGATCTCCCCTTCTCCCGCCCTCGGTCTCAGAGATCGTCTCCGAGACGGTCTCCAAGGTCGTCGCGTTTGTTCCGTCCGTGTTCGTTTCGGGTGCCGTTTTCGCGGTAATTCCCGAAGATCCGCCCTTCTCGGCGAGCGGAGCGTCCGAGCTTACGTCGCCCTTGAGCGATCCGTGGTTTTCTATATAAAAATGCTCCGCTCCGAGCCGCCAGTGAAGTTTTCCCTCGGGTATCTCGGGAGAGGACGTGTGCCTGCCCGAGCCTGCGGAGAGCCAATCAGCTGCAAGCCCTCGGTCTCCGACGGTGGCTGACAGCCCGATGCGACGGGGAGAACGACCTATCAGCCGTTGGATGCGGCAGATCTGGCAGATGACCTGATTTCCGCGGTCGTTTCCGGTCAGTATGTGAAGCTCGTCTATGATGATGTATCTGAGGTCGGAAAAAATTCTCGGGATGTCGCCCGAGCGGTTTACGAGCAGGCTCTCGAGTGATTCCGGGGTGATCTGGAGTATGCCCCTCGGCTCTTTCAGCGCCTTGGTCTTGTGCGACGCGGAAACGTCTCCGTGCCAGTGAAATGCAGGGATGTTGCTTTCTTGCAGAAGCTCTGCCATTCTTGAAAATTGGTCGTTTATCAGGCTCTTGAGCGGCGCTATGTAGAGCACCGCGAAGCTCTGCGGCGGTGCCTCCGTAAGCTCCGTGAGTATCGGAAAAAACACTGCCTCGGTCTTACCCGAGGCGGTGGAGGAGGTCAGAAGCAGGTCGTCGTCCGTGTTGAATATGACGTCCGCCGCCTTAAGCTGGACCTCGCGTAGCTCATTCCAGCCGTTTCTGTATATATATTCTTGGATAAACGGCGAAAACCGTGAAAAAAGATCTCCCATACGCTTGCGCTACCGTCCTTTCTGTCTCGGATCATCCGTTTTTCGGAGAATTACCGCGTTTTCGGGGGTATCAGTCGCTCGACGGTGTATCCGCGTCCGCAGAGTGGGATAAGCTCGAGGATACGGTGTTGCGGTTGTACGAGCGCATCATCTTCAGGCTCTTGGGTATCATCTCCATAAAGAGCAGGCAACGCTTTCCGTCCTCGTCCGTCCATATGCCGTAATACACGTTGGGCGCATTTATCGAGGAGACCGCTCTGTATATCCTGTCGTACGCCTCGCGGTCTGCCTTCTCCGCATAAAGCCCGGTGTAGGGTGCGACCGTCTCAAGCTCCGAAAGCTTGACCTTGAACCACGTCTTGCGGAAGCGGTCGCCGTATATCTTGGCAAACTCCGCTTCGCCCGAAACGATGGAATATTCGTACGAGACCTCTCCGTACGCGCAGGTGATAGGTCCTATCTTTAGCCCGAGAAATGCGAAAAGCGGTATCAAAAATATCGAAAACCAAAGAAAATCGAGCTGAAATGTGTTTATAAGCGCCATACAAACTATTATTATCAAGGTCGGCACCAGAAACCACGCACCCACTATCAGATGCTTGGCAAACCTGTACGCTCCTTCTTTTTTACGCTCCACGACGTGCTCGCAGATAAAGTCCATTTTCCTATCTCCTTTTCGCTGTTCTGATAATATTATAAGACTTGCAGGTAAACTTGTCAAGTTGATATTGCATTTTTTGTATGAACGATGTATAATATAAGAGTCGGATGCACAAGTGACGCCGATGTGAAAGGAAATTTTAAGATAATGGCAGTTAAAAAGGAAGTGGCAGTCTATACGGACGGCGCGTGCAGCGGAAACCCGGGACCGGGTGGGTACGGCGCGATACTCGTGTGGAACGGTCACGAAAAGGAGCTGAGCGATGGCTTTGCCGAGACCACCAATAACAAAATGGAGCTTACGGCGGTCATCGTAGCCCTTGAAACGCTAAAGGAGGCTTGCAACGTTACCGTGACCTCGGACTCGAAATACGTAGTAGATGCGATAGAAAAGGGTTGGCTCGAAGCGTGGAAACGGCGGGGCTGGAAAAAGGCTGACGGCAAGCCTGCCTTGAACGCGGAGCTTTGGAAGAGGTTGGATGTACAGCTCGAGCGTCATACTGTGCGTTTCGTCTGGGTGAAGGGGCACGCAGGTCACCCGTATAACGAGCGTTGCGACCGTCTTGCCGTTGCGGCTATAGAAAAGCGCGTCTCGGAGCTTTGAAAAAGCTTGACGCGGCAGTTTATCGGGAAACTGCCGCGTCTTTGGGGATATTTTTCGATATGAACGGAAGAGTCGCCGCTTAAAATCCGAGACTCTTAAGATAGTTGCGGCTCATCTCGACAGCCTCGAGCGAGGTCTGCTCTCCGGGATCGTCCTGTTCCACCACGAGGTACTCCGCTCCGCTCTCGATAGCCGCGGTGATGATGGTGGGGATATCCTGCTTACCGTATCCGACCGGGCGGAAGGCGAAGGTCGAGACGCTCTTGGCGGTCTCCTTAAGACCGATAAGATTGTACATATTTTGGCTCTTGGAGCCGGTGAAATCCTTGAGATGGACGACGGGACAGCGACCTGCGTACTTTCTGATGTAAGCGGCAGGATCCTCGCCGCCTATATTTACCCAACAGCAGTCAAGCTCGGTCTGAAGCAAGGAAGCGTCGACGGTATCGTACATATAATCGAGACCGTATCTTCCGTCCGGCATCTTGACGAACTCGAAATCGTGGTTGTGATAAAGGAGAGTTATGCCGTTCTCGGAGCATTTCTTGCCTATCGCGCGGATGTTCTCAAGAACGTTCTCGAAATTCTTCGCGAGCGGACGGTCGTCGTCGCCGAGATAAGGAACGGCGATGAACTTGCATCCGAGGATGCTGTAATCTCTGATGACCTTGTCGATGTCCGCGACCATCTCCGCGTACGGAACGTGGGCGCAGATCGCCTTGATGCCGCAACGGTCGAGCACTGCTCTGTACTCCTCCGCCGTCTTACCGTACAAGCCTGCCGGCTCCACGTAGTCGTAGCCGATCTCCTTGAGCTTCTTCATGGTCCCTTCAAGGTCTACGGAAGCCTGATCTCTTACCGAATACACCTGAAGTCCCACGGGAAGCGTTTTTGCAAATTTTAACATAAGCGAGCCTCCTGATCTGAAAAAATACTTGAATTTTCGGTCGCGCGGTGATATAATATCAACGGGTGCCGATGTATCAATTATAGCATCACATTTTCACAAAGTCAATACCCGGAGCGGTTTTTTTGCCGGATATTCCGCCGAAGATCATAAAAATGCGACGTGCGCACGTTGACGCGTCGCGGAAGAAAGGGGATATTAAAGCATATGAAGATAAAAAACGCAGAGATACTGTGCGTGGGGACGGAGCTTTTGATAGGCGACGTCGTAAACACCAATGCCGCGTTCATCTCACAAAGGCTCGCCACGCTCGGAATAGATCAATACTATCAGGCGGTGGTGGGTGACAATCCCGATAGGCTCCGCCACGCGATACTGTCGGCGCTTGGGCGTTGCGACCTTCTCATAATGAGCGGAGGACTTGGACCGACGTACGACGATCTGACGAAGGAGGTCGCGTCCGAATGTATGGGGCGTTCTCTTCATCTCGATCCCGTTGCACTTGAGAACATAAAGCGCCGATTTGCCTTTTCGGGACGTAGGATGACGCCGAACAATGAAAAGCAGGCGATGATACCGGATGGCTCGACCGTGTTTTACAATTCAGCAGGAACCGCTCCCGGATGCGCGATAGAGGATCCTGATGGCGGAAAGATACTTATAATGCTTCCGGGACCGCCGTTTGAACTGCACAAGATGTTCGATGACGCGGTAATTCCCTACCTTTCGCGGTTTACCGATCGAGTTTTGGTCAGCAAAGGCGTCGGCGTTTTCGGGATAGGCGAGTCGGAATGCGAGAGCCTGCTCCACGAGCTGATGACGGGGGCGGAAAATCCGACCGTCGCGCCGTATTGCGGAGACGGAGAGGTGCGTCTCAGAGTTACCGCGAGCGGTAAAGACGCGGCAATTTGCGGAGAAATGTGCGATAAGATGATCGAGAAGATAATGCTTTCTCCCGTCGGCGCGTACGTCTACGGCGTGGATGTAACGCTCGCCGAAGCCGTGGTGAGAGAGTATTCGCAAGCCAAAATGACCGTGGCATTTGCCGAGTCCTGCACCGGCGGATTGGTCAGCGGTGCGCTGACGGCGGTGCCGGGCGCTTCCGAGGTGATGGGATACGGTGCGGTCACGTATTCGAATGAAGCAAAAATGAAGATCCTCGGGGTATTGCCGCGTACTCTTGACATACACGGCGCGGTATCCGAGGAAACAGCCAAGGAGATGGCTCGCGGTGTGCGCTTGCTTTCCGACGCCACTGTCGGAGTTTCCCTGACCGGTTATGCCGGACCGGGAGGCGGAGACGGGGAGCATCCCGTGGGTACGGTGTTCGTCGGCGTCTCATCACAGCTTGGCGAAAGAGCGGTGATGCTACACCTTAACGGCGACCGTGACCGCGTGCGTACGCTTGCCGTGACGAACGCGCTCTCCCAAACGCTATCGGAGCTTCGCTCAATTACCCGCGGCGCGGCAAAATAACACGAACGGAAGGACACGGATCCAAATGAAGATATACACCGTTACTCTAAGCCCGGCGTACGATATTCACGCATACGCTCCCGCGCTCCTTCTCGGGCACGAAAATCTTGCGCACATCACGCGGCGAGATATCGGCGGCAAGGGCGTGAACATCTCTCGCGCTCTGACGGCGAACGGCATTGAAAACGTTGCCATCGTTGCTCTCGGCTCGGACGGAGCGGATGGGTTTAAGCGTGCTCTGGAGCTTGAGGGTGTGAGATACAGGGCGATAGAAGGACGCGGCAGGATAAGGGAGAATCTCACGTTGCATTCCGATAACGGAACGGAGACGCGGATAAGCTTTCCGGGAGGGGAGCTTGACGGCTCGGTGCTTTGTGAGCTTTCGGGAGCGATCGACGCGGACGCGGATACCGTGGTGACCATTACGGGAAGCATTCCTGCCGGCATAAGGATGGACAGGCTTAAGCGTCTCATAGTTTCACTGAGATCATCCGGTGCGCGGATAGTGATAGACTCCTCAAGCTTCACTCTTGAGGATCTTAGGGAGATAAGACCGTGGCTCATAAAGCCCAACGTCGAGGAAGCGACAGCCTACTGCGGAAGGATGCTTTCCGATATCGGGGAATATGCGGGATTTGCCGCGCGGATATGCGCAGAGGGGATAGAAAACGTTATGCTGACGCTCGGCGGTAACGGTGCTCTGCTTGCAAACGGGGGTGACGTGTACGTTGCGTCTCCGCCGCCCGTCGTTGCCGTATCGACGGTGGGCGCGGGTGACAGCTCGATCGCCGGGGCTATCGCGGCGCTTGTAAAAAACGCAACGCCATCTGAAATGTTGCGTCTTGCCGTGGCTTACGGAAGTGCGGCGTGCACTCTTGAGGGCACGTCCCCTCCCGTAGCGGAGGATATCTCGAGGATATATGCCGATGTGAGCGTCAGAGCCTTCACCCAAACGTCGAAAGGAAACGGTCGAGCCTAATGGAAGATAAGAGATTTAGAAAAAACGACAGCGGATTTGTGTGCGAAAATTGCGGAAATCAGATCCTGCCGCTTGGCTATTCGTCGCGAAATCACTGCCCGTTCTGCCTTTGGTCGCTCCATCTGGACGAAAATCCGGGAGACCGAAGCTCGGAATGCGGCGGTAAGATGAAGCCCGTAGCCGTCTCGCCGGATCCGAAGAAGGGATACGTGATCACGCACAGATGCGAGAGATGTGGAGTGACCAGACGCTGTAAGGCGGCGCTCGCACCCTGCGTTCAGCCGGATGACGTGCGCCTGTTGATCTCGCTTACGGTAGCAAGCGGTATCGACCGCGGCTAACGCCACGTCTGATGCCGCGGCATCGGACGATATTGCCCCACCGATGGGCGATATGATGATCTGCTCCTGCTACGTTAACAAAAAAACAGTTGACATTTGCGCCGGCGTATGTTAGAATATATATCGGTATGGCGCTTCGGCGTACAAACGGCAACAGTATTCGAAAGAGAGGAACGAGCAATGGAGAAAAAATACGTAGTACCGCTTGAGCTGGTCGGACTTGCCGACGTAAACAGATTTATCGAGATAGTCACCAAGCTCCCCGGAGTTATAAAGCTCACGGACGGAAAAGAATACAGCGTGAACGGCAGAAGTCTGCTTGGAGCGCTTGCGTCGATGGAATGGGATAGGCTCTACTGCGAGTCGGATCATGACATCTACACTAAGATCAGTATGTTTGCAAAGGATGAGTCGGATAAGAACGACGGCAATTGAGCATACGGACAAAACACCTGCTTTCATTCGAGATATCCAAAGAAAGCAGGTGTTTATATTTATCTTACTTTTCCGATGAAGGGTGTTGGGAGCGTTTTTTCTTTTCGACCGTATGCAGACCGAATATACATCCACAGCTCGCGCACGCCATGCATTCCACGTCCTGTCTTTCCGGAAACAGCTTGAACTTCGTTCCTTTGCGCACGAATGACACGGCATATCCCGTATCGAGCGTGCCTTCAATTAGATCCTCTCCGCCGCATTCCGGGCATTTCAAATATCTCATATCGCACCTCGTCTCACAGCATCAAAATTCTATGTATCTCAGCCAATCGCAGAGCGCCTCTGCCCATTTCGCCGTATGCGGAACGCTCTCGGCAAGACCAAGCCCGTGGTGTCCGTGGGGGTATATGTGCATCTCCACGGGTATCTTTTTTTCGCGCAGAGCCATAGCCATCAAAAGCGAATTTTGCACCGGGACGGCGGCGTCCTCGAACGTGTGCCAGATGAACGTGGGCGGCATATCGTCACGCACGGAGCGAGGACCGCTCATCTGCCTTACAAGCTCTTCGCTCGCGTCCTTGCCTAAAAGATTTATGCGTGTTCCCTCGTGCGTATAAGGTCTTTCGAGCGTGCAGACCGCATAGCAGTATATCGATGCGTCGGGGCGTGAGGAAACGGCGTCGATCTCGTCCCCTCCCGGTCTGCCGTAATCGAAGTGCTCGGATGCGCTGACGGCAAGGTGACCTCCTGCCGAAAAGCCGAGCACGCCTATCTTGTTCGGATCGATGTTATATTCATCTGCATGGTATCTCACCCAACGTATCGCCCTTAGCGCGTCCTCAAGCTCCACGGGGTGCTTATACGGAGCGACGCGGTAATTCAGCACGAAAGCGTTGACGCCAATGCCGTTCAGCATCCTTGCGATGGGATCGCCTTCGTGCTCCGATCTGTTTGCATAGCCTCCGCCGGGAAACACGATGACGCATCCGCGCTTTTCCTTGACACCTGCCGGATAAGGCGTTAATGTCGGCTCGGGCTGACCGATAGCCTCGTCGTAATACGGAGCGCCGTGCTCCCAAAGCTTAATATATTCTCTTTCCATCTCGTTTTCCTCCGTTTTTGATTCTTTTACGGTTGCCTTGAGAGCCGTTATCTTATTTCGGTCACCTCGTAGCCTACGTCGGTAATTGCCGCCCTCAGCGTCTCGTCGCTGACGTTCGCGCCGTCCTTCACGGTCACAAACGCGGTCTTTTTGTTAAGCTCCACCTTTGCTTCAACGCCTTCGATAGCGTTCAGCGCCGACTCCACTCTGCCGGAGCAGTGAGCGCACATCATCCCCTCGATGACTATCTCTTTCTTCATAATTTTGATATCTCCTTTCGCGCTTATGCGCTTAAAATTATTTTCTTCAATACTTTCTTCCCCGTCGGTTTCGGGGCGGCAGGCGGCATCTGTCGACTGATATCTGCTCTTCTTGTCTTTTCGCTTGCGCCCGAACGCAAACAGCCTAAGGGCGTTGGTGACCACGAAGAACGAGCTGAAGCACATGGCGAGCGCCGCTATCATGGGATCGAGCATAATGCCAAGTGGCTTATACAGCACTCCGGCGGCTAACGGGATGCACAGCGCGTTGTAGAACAGTGCCCAGAACAGATTTTGTCTGATGACGCGCACGGTCGCACGGCTGAGACGTATTGCTGTGACCGCTCCTGTGAGCGAGCTGCCGGTCAACACTATGTCCGCACTCTCGATAGCAACGTCCGTGCCTGCGCCGATGGCTATGCCAACGTCGGCTCGCATAAGAGCAGGTGCGTCGTTTATACCGTCGCCGACCATAGCGACCGTTTTTCCGTTTCCGCGCCGCTCACCGACTATGCGTTCCTTGTCGCTCGGAAGCAGCTCCGCGCACACCTCGTCTATCCCGGCGCTTGCCGCTATACGCTCCGCCGTTTCCTTTTTGTCTCCCGTGAGCATAACGGTGCGTATGCCCATACCGTGAAGCTCAGATATCACACCGCGGCTGTCATCCCGTATGCGGTCGGCAAGCACGAAAGCGCCCACTGCCGTGCCGTTCACCGCAACGTAGATCGGTGTCTCTCCGATGGAGGATGAAATATCGCAAAGCTCCCCGGGAAGCTCCCCTGCCGTCTCGGCGAGCAGCTTGGCGTTGCCGCATGTGACCTTCCGTCCGTCAACGTCCGCAACGATGCCGCCGCCCTCCTTCGCGGAATAGTTCTCCGCACGAAGTAGGCTGATACCGCAGTCCTGTGCGTACCGACATATTCCGCCGGCAAGAGGATGCTCGGAAAGAACCTCGGCGGACGCCGCGAGCGTCACCGCCTCGTTTTCCGTTTCCACCTCACCGTTTTCGGGAAGGAAAACGAATTTTGATACCTTCGGCTTTCCCTCGGTCACCGTTCCGGTCTTGTCCAGCATTATCTCGGTGATCTTCCCGGCGTGCTCGAGAGCCTCTGCGTTTTTTATCAGTATGCCAAGCTCGGCTCCGCGTCCGCATCCCACGGTTATGGCGACCGGAGTGGCAAGCCCGAGAGCGCACGGACAGGAGATGACGAGCACGCTCACCGCGGTGCTCACGGCAGTTCCGATGCTGTGACTGACGAGTGCCCAGCTGACTCCGGTGATCAGCGCCAATGCAAACACCACGGGGACGAATATACCGCTCACCTTGTCAGCGAGCCTTGCGACGGGAGCCTTGCTTGCCGCCGCGTCCTCCATCAGACGTATTATCGCGGAAAGTGCCGAGTCGGCTTCGGCGTGTGTGACCTTGAGCAGAAAATATCCGCGCACGTTGACCGAAGCGCCGGTGACGGTGTCGCCGACGGATCTCTCGACGGGAAGGCTCTCGCCGGTAAGCGCGGACTCATCCACGGATGCGTTGCCTTCTGTTATAGTTCCGTCCGCCGGTACCGTCTCGCCGCTCCTGACGGCAACCGTATCTCCGGGCTTCAGAGATGATATATCCACCTCGCGCTCGACGCCGTTTTCTATAAGATGTGCGGTCTTTGGTCGAAGCTCGGAAAGTCGTTCTATGGCGGCAGTGGTCTTTTTTCTTGCGCCGGCTTCAAGTGTCTTGCCGAGCAGAACGAGCGTGAGTATGGTCGCCGCGGACTCGAAATAAAGCTCCATCGACAGCTCGTGCGCCGCCGCGGTATCTCCTCCGACTGCGCATATGATGATGTTCACGAAAACGTATGCGCTGTAAACGAGAGCCGCGCCCGAGCCGACCGCGATAAGGCTGTTCATATTTGCTCCGCGCCGCAGTATCGCCCGAATACCGTCCTTGAAATAAATACGGTTGAGCCAGATGATGGGGAGCGTCAGGAGGAGCTGGGCAAGCGCAAATCCGACCGCGCCGTTCTTTTCCGGGGAGAGAAAGCTCGGAAGAGGTGCGCCGAGCATATGCCCCATCGATATATACATCAGTACGGCGTTGAATATCACGGAAAGCAACAGACGGCTTCGGAGTTTTTCGGCGTTTTTGGCGTTTGACGCGGCAACTCCCGAGGTTTTGGTCATTTCCTCGGCACCGTAGCCGCCCTTTTCCACCGCCGAAACGACAGCGTTAACGTCGACCTTTCCCTCGTCGTACCACACTCGCATGCTCGCGCCCATGAGCGAGACCTCGACCTTGACGACTCCGTCAATGGCTGACACCGCACGCTCAACGTGAGCCAAGCAGGCGGCACAGCTCATTCCGGTAACTGAAAACTTTTTTTCTACCATTTGTTTCTTGAGTTCCTTTCAAAGCAGTTGAACGTAAGCGTTCAACCGTAGCGTAACAAGGCTTCGCGCCGCTTTCTGAAGAAAGCTTGGCAAAGACTTCTGTGTGGCTTCGCGGTGGAAATGGGATATTCCATCAAAACTCCGCGCCACTTTAGTGGCGAGGTACGCCCTGTCTATGTTAGAACTTATTCAGGGGCGTACCATAGGCTCCCTTGTGTAAAGGGAGCTGTCAGCGAAGCTGACTGAGGGATTGTCAAAGCCAAAACTCCGCGCCACTTCAGTGGCGGAGGTACGCCGCGCTGTGTCAGAACCGATCTCAGTGCGCCTCCGTTATTTAACGGAAGCCTGACATTCCTCGAAAACCGAAGAGCTTATCCAACCGCCGAACGCTACGGCGTTATCGAGATAAAAGACCGCGCTTTGCCCCGGGGTGACCGAGC
>CAZMWM010000060.1:0-12221 GCA_964570105.1 uncultured Lachnospiraceae bacterium
CAATGATAGGAAAATTCGTGGATCAGATGATCCCGGAGGATACGCTTCCCCAGACGCTCACCAGCTACTCCCCCTGCTTCCGCAAGGAAAAGGGAGCGCACGGCATAGAGGAGAGGGGCGTTTACCGCATACACCAATTCGAAAAGCAGGAGATGATCGTCGTCTGCAAGCCCGAGGACAGCGACTATTGGTACGATCAGCTCTGGAAGAACACTGTGGATCTTTTCAGATCTATGGATATCCCCGTGCGCACTCTCTGCTGTTGTTCCGGAGATCTTGCCGACCTTAAGGTGAAATCTCTTGACGTTGAGGCGTGGTCGCCGCGTCAGAAAAAATATTTCGAGGTCGGAAGCTGCTCCAACCTCGGAGACGCTCAGGCGCGTAGGCTCCGCATCCGCGTAAACGGCGCGAACGGAAAATATTTCGCGCACACCTTGAACAATACCGTCGTTGCGCCTCCGCGTATGCTGATCGCTTTCCTTGAAAACAATATGCGCGTCGACGGCAGTATAGCTATCCCCGAGCCGCTCAGAATGTATATGGGCGGAAAAACGGAGCTTAGATAAGCATTCGGGCGTCATACGGCTAAATGTATGATCGGGGGCGGCATTTCCGTTTCGGTATTGCCGTCCCCGTATCATTTACGATGCTCACGTCTGCGCAAAAAGGAAACATTACTTATGGAAAACAATATAACTCTCGCGGGAGCGGCATCGCTCATTGCGGAAAAGAGCAAGCTGCTCATCTTGACTCACATAAGACCTGACGGGGACACGCTCGGCAGTGCGTACGGACTGCTCCACGCCCTTGACGGCTTTGCCGATGCACGCGTCATATGCGCTCAGAGGGTACCGGAAAGGCTCGCGTTCATAACCGGGGGCGAGATGTGCCTAAGCGAGGAACGGCTCGGCGATTTCAGCCCGGAGCTGACCGTGGCTCTCGACGCGGCGGAGCTTGAGCTTATGGGAAGCTACGGAGGTCACTACGCAGGTGCTATCGACCTCAAGCTGGATCATCACCCCTCAGGCTCGCATTACGCAAGATACAATTACATAGACGGGAGCGCTTCGGCGACCGCGGAGCTTGTATATATGCTCGTAAGAGAGCTTGAAGCGATCGGAGCCGGCAAGCTGACGCCGCTCTCCGCCGCCGCTCTCTACGCCGCCTTGGCGTCCGATACCGGATGCTTCAGGTACAGTAACGTTACGCCGAACACGATGCGTATCGGAGCCGAGCTTATGGAAGCCGGTGCGCCGTCGTCCGAGATAAACGAGCTGCTGTTCGAGAGAAAGAGCGCCGCCGACACCGTTGCCTTAAAGCTCGCCTTGAACGGTATGACGCTCTACCGCAAGGGTACGGTCGCGGTATTCACCGTCACCGAAGCTATGCGAAGTAAGTACGGTCTGTGCGACGACGATTTCGGCGACGTCATAAATCAATTGCGTGCGATGGACGGCGTGGTGCTTGCAATGACGCTCCGACAGCTTGAGAGCGAGCCGCAAAAATTCCGTATCTCGATGCGTTCACGCGCCGGAGTATACGCAGACCGCTTGTGCGGTCATTTCGGCGGCGGAGGACACGAGCGAGCGGCAGGCGGCTGGGTGATCGCCGATACCCCCGAGGAGGCTGAGCACAAGGTCATCTCTCAAGTCCTTGATGAGATAGGACACGAGCCTTAACTGCCCGAGCGCGATGCCCGATCACCGAGCACCGCGGCATCGGAAGCGAAAGGAGCATGCTGGATATGAACGGTAACGAAAGACCGAGCCGGTCGGTTCCGGACGGAGTCATATGCGTTTATAAGCCGAGTGGGATGACCTCGCACGATGTCGTATGGCGGATAAGAAAGCTGTACGGCACACGTCAGGTCGGTCACACGGGCACGCTGGATCCGATGGCGACGGGAGTGCTGGTGGTCATGGTCGGAAGAGCGGTCAAGGCGTCCGAATACCTCACCGCCGAAAACAAATCGTACACCGCAGGTCTGAAGCTCGGCTTGACGACCGACACCGAGGACGTTACAGGTAACGTGATAACGCGTTTTCTCGGGGAATTACCGCGTCTTGAGCAAGTAAAGGCGGTCGCGGAGGAGTTTTTGGGCGAGAGCCTTCAGCTGCCGCCGATGTACAGCGCACTTAAGGTAGACGGCAAAAAGCTTGTGGATCTGGCGCGCCGCGGAATAGAGGTCGAGCGCCGCCCGAGAGAAATACGGATATCACGTCTGGAGCTTAGCGCAACGGACGCCGCGGATGAATTTATCCTTTCTGTGGACTGCTCCAAGGGAACGTACATTCGTACGCTTTGTGCGGATATCGGCTCAAGGCTCGGTTGCGGCGCGGTAATGAGCAGTCTCGAGCGTACGGGGAGCGGCGATCTCAAGCTTTCGGACACGGTGACGGTAGAGGAGCTTGAAAAGATGGATATGTCCGAAAGGATATCCCGACTGAGATCGGTAGAAAGCCTGTTCCCCTCATTTGACGCGGTAATTCTCGGAGATTTCTTTTCACATCTCGCACATTGCGGATGTGAGCTGTATCAAAAAAAGCTCGGAACGTCTCTTCCTTGCGGCTCGCTTGCGAGACTGTACGACGCCGAGGGCTTCTTTGCGCTCGGCGAGGTGCGCGACTATCCGGACGGCAGTGCCATAAAGCCCGTAAAGCAGTTTAGGATCTGACCGACGCCGCGGAAGTAACAATTTTGTAAAATATTGCGAACGGCTATTGCAATCCGAGATTTAAGTGGTATCATTAAAGGTGGATCAAAGCGATCCTCCATCAAGAATAAAGAAAGGCACGGTCTTATAAAAAATGAAGCACATCGACATAAAGGCGCTGCTTTGTCAGCCCGAAAGCTATCTGAATAAGGAAGTAACCGTTTGCGGTTGGGTAAGAACTGCGAGAGACTCTAAAAATATATCGTTTATAGAGCTGAACGACGGCACCACGCTTAATAATATACAGCTCGTTATAGAGAAGGAAAAGGATACGGGAGATGTCAAGAACGCTATGAACGTCGGCACGTCACTCAAGGTGGACGGAGTCCTTGTGGCATCCGAGAAGAACGGATACGAGATCAACGTCTCCGCCATCACCGTTCTCGGAGACTGCCCTCAGGATTATCCTCTCCAGAAAAAGCGTCATACCCTCGAGTTCCTCCGCACCATTCCCCACCTCCGTTCGAGAACGAGATATTTCGAGGCAGTGTTCGCCGTAAGAGATCAGCTTGCACAAGCAGTACACGGCTATTTCCACAAAAACGGTTACAGATACGTCCACGCTCCGATAATAACCGGAAGCGACTGCGAGGGCGCAGGTGAAGTGTTCCGCGTGACCACGCACCCGTGGAAGACGGACATCGGCACCGAGGAAGAATATTATGCCGAGGACTTTTTTGCTCATAAGGCAGGGCTGACCGTTTCGGCTCAGCTCGAGGGCGAGATGGCGGCTATGGGACTGGGAAGGATATACACATTCGGACCTACCTTCCGCGCCGAGCACAGTAATACCACGCGTCACGCGGCGGAATTTTGGCAGGTCGAGCCTGAGGTCTGCTTTGCCGAGATCGACGATATCATCGCTATTGCCGAGGATTTCATAAAGTACATCATTCGCGACGTTATGGAAAACTGCAAGACAGAGCTGGAATTTTTCGATCAGTGGGTGGAAAAAGGTCTGATCGAAAAACTGACGAACGTCGTTAGCAGTGATTTCGGAAGAGTTACGTACACGGACGCCGTGGAGATACTGAAAAGCTCCGGCAAGGAGTTCAAGTATCCGGTCGAATGGGGCTGTGACCTCCAGACCGAGCACGAAAAATACCTGACCGAGGAGCATTTCAAAAAGCCGCTCTTCGTGGTCGATTACCCTGCCGACATAAAGGCGTTCTATATGAAGCAAAACCCGGACGGTAAGACCGTTGCGGCGACCGACCTTCTCGTTCCCGGCATCGGAGAGATCATCGGTTGCAGTGAAAGAGAAGCCGATTACGAAAAGCTCAAGGCGGCGATGGTCAAGAGAGGAATGCCGCTCGAGGAATACAGCGAATATCTCGATACCAGAAAATACGGCTCCGTGCCGCACAGCGGCTTCGGACTTGGCTTTGAGCGCGCCCTTATGTACGTGACGGGCGTGCAGAATATCCGCGATACCCTCCTTTTCCCCAGGACCGTAGGCTCGCTTTGATCGCTTAGCCGGATAGCATCAAAAAACTCTCCCTTCGCGCTTGTGCGCCGAGGGAGAGTTTTTATTGTGAGACTTCGGACGTTTTTAGAGGCGCACATCTCCTATACAGCTTAGGTAGCTTTGAAAAGCAATCGCGCTTCGCTCTTAAAGCTCGACGGTCTCGCCGTTTACCGTGACTGTGCGGTGTCCGTTATCGACGCTTACGGAAATGTCGGGAGAGGTACGGTCGGGCGAGGGATAAAGCACAGTGAGGAAGCTTCCCTCTTTTCCGCGCTTTCTGTAAAATACCGCAGGCGCAGGCAGGTGCTCGTGTTCTTTGGGGCTATGTATCGGTTGCCAACCTCGGTACTCCGGTGCGTACTGACCTATCGCAACGCTCGGGCATCCGTCGGATACGAAGGTGAGCGACGTGCCGTTGTCATATTCGGCGCAAAGCTTGCGTTCCTTTGCCGTTACCGGCACGCCGGGAAGCTGGAAGGTGATCTCAAGCAGGTGCTCGGCGGCGTCGTGAGACACGAAACGGTCACCGAGAACGTAAAGGGGCGCACTGCCGCCTATACCGTTCTTGAAGAACCATACGCTTCTCGTATGCGTCACCTTTATCAGCCCGTCACCGTATCCGTCATCATACGACGCCTCGGCAAACTCCACGCCGTTTTCGTCGCGATAGATAAAGTCGCACTTCTTATGGGTATCGACGAGTCCCCAATTATGGTTTTTCATCCTATTCTGACCGCAACCGTCAACAAGTCCCGTATTATGCGAGACGGTCGAGACGGAATAGCGTCTCATATCCGACGTATCGTAAGCGTAAAATCCGATCTCGGAGAGCATATCCGTGCGGTAAGCGTAGATCTGGAAATTCAGTTTATCCTCATGAACGTGCTGAGTTCCCTCCGGTCCGACGTCAAAGAGCGCCCAAAACGCATCTTCATCCCACCCTGTCCTCATAACGACAAATCCCGAGTACGGAAGCACGCAGGAGGTATGATCCGGGCATTTCCCTTCCTTTCGCGCAGTGGAAAAATAACGGTACACCTGATTCGTCGGCTCCTGTCCGAGCGCCTCGGTGAGCTTTTGGCGAACGTTTGCACAGGTGCCGTCGTTGAGCGCCGGTGTGCAAAGATCCGGGCGGCAAAGCTTTATATACATCCGGTACATAAGCTTGACCTTGTCATCAAAGCAAGACGGTACCTCGTGACCGTACATAGTAAGCGTTTTTGCGATCTCGAGGTAATTAAATATGACGCCGCCCTGATAACCCGTGGTAAGCTCTGCCTGCATACCGTCGGGATATATCTCCTCGTCCAGCTGTTCGGACAGCACCCCGAGGGAATATTCTATCCAATCGCGGCTCTCCGTAAAGAACGGGTACAGTATCCCCATAGTCACAAGTCCTGCCATCATAGTGGTCTCCCAATTATAATGCAAACGGAAGGTCTTGATCCTGTGGCTGTGCTCCCACACGGAGCAGAACAGCTTCACCCAGAAGGTATCGGGGATAGCATCAGAGCCTATAAACGTATGTATCGCTTCAGGCCAGCTCGTTTTCATCCTTACGCCTGCTTCAAGCGGACGCCAGAGCGGATGCGAGGAGCTGTTGCCGCCGCTCTCCGGACATTCGGCTTGATCTATCCACGATGAGACCACATACTGAAATCTTTTGGCGTATTTCTCGTCGCCCGTCTTGCGGTACGCCTTTGCGAGCGCCTGTATCACCCCGTGATAGCAGATGTGATACGAAAATTCGCAATAGTTGTTGAAGGTTGGGTTTTCGTTCCAATCTATTATCCCGTCCTTGTACCTGTGCAGATATCCCACGGAATAGGTATATCCGTCCACCACCATATCGGCGAACGTCATCTCGTCGTATCCGGCAGTTCCCTCAAGTATCGGATAATTTCTCGAAAGCCATATATCGGGACGCAGTACCGAGCGGACATATCCCCTGAATACCTTTGCCGCTTCCTCCTCTTTTCCGTCAAAGAAAAGCTTTTTAGCCACGGCAAGCTCGGGAACCGTGGTATCGAGCTTTTCGCCGTAAAGCGCTTCTGGTGTAAGTCTCATATCGCAGTCGCTCCTTTTTATTTATTTGATCGGGGCTTTTTCTTGAGTTTATTAAGCTTCCTTGGGCATTAGCTTTTTCAGAACTATGAGCATAAAGGTGACCGAGAGCATCAGGCTCACTATCTCGGCTATCGGAAACGCCCACCAGACGAGATCCACGTTTCCGGAGAGGGAGAGCAGGAACGCCGTGGGGATCAGCACCACGAGCTGTCTGCCGATGCTGGTGAACATACTGTACACGCTCTTACCGAGCGCCTGACACACGGACGAGGTCACTATGGCAAAGCCGGCAAATGTAAAGCTGAGGCTTATCGTGCGCAGAGCCTTGACGCCGATAGCAAGCATCCCCTCGCTTGCGTTGAATATTCCGAGCAGCTTTTGAGGGAACAGCTGGAACGCGAGCAGACCGAGAAGCATATAGCTCACCGCGCATATGACAGCAAGCCGTATAGTGCTCACTACGCGTGCGCGTTTTTTTGCTCCGTAATTGTACGCAACCATCGGCACCATTCCGTTATTCAGTCCGAACACCGGCATAAATACGAAGCTCTGGAGCTTGAAATATACGCCGAAAACGTTCATAGCGTCCACTCCGCAGTCGGGAAAGCCGATGAGCACCTTGTTCATACAGAAGGTCATCACGGAGCCTATCGCCTGCATCAGCACGGACGGAATGCCGACCGCGAGTATCTCCTTGAGAAGCGTCACATCCGGAAGGATGCTTGAGAGCTTCAAGGTCAGCGCTTTGTTGTATTTCAGATTGAATATTATGCCGAGCGCGGCGGACACCCACTGACCGATGACCGTGGCGATGGCGGCTCCCGAGATGCCCATTCCCATGGTGAATATCATTATGGGATCGAGTATGATATTGGTAACGGCACCGGCGAGCTGTATCAGCATACTGAGCACCGTCCTTCCGGTAGCTTGGAGCAGGCGCTCGCAGGTCACCTGAATGAATACTCCGACGGAGAGGATGCAGACTATCGAAAGATACTGTGAGCCGAAGAGCGCGATCTTGGCATTTCCGTCAGCCTGAAGCTCCACGTAGAAGTCTACCGCGAAGATACCTATCAGCAAAAACAGCACGTATCCGCACAGCGTTAAGAATATGCCCTGTCCGGCTATGCGGTCTGCCTTTTCGTAATTCTTTTCTCCGAGCGCACGGGAGAGCAGAGCGTTCATACCGACCGCAAGTCCGACCGAGACCGCTATCATAAGGTTCTGCATCGGAAACGCAAGCGTAAGCGCCGCCGTTCCGGCGACATTATCGTACATCGCGACGAACACCGAGTCAACGACGTTGTACATCGCCTGTACGAGCATAGATACTATTATCGGAAGTGACATCGTGAACAGGAGCTTCGGAATCGGCAGAGTGCCCATCTTATCGTCGTGCTGTTCGGTTGGTGAAAGCGTTTCGTCCATTTTTACATCCATGCCTTTCTAAATCACGGTGGTTTTGTGACGGTTTCGGCTTTGCTAAGGCACAAAACACATCTGAAATATCTATCTTTCAGACTTACATCCATGACCTCGGCGAGCCGAGGCATCCTTTCTTTTATCGCATAAAACGACTTTTTTATTCTATCATAAATAAAAACGTCTGTCAATACGTTTTTATGTCTTTGTTGCAGACTGTCTTTGCGCAGACCGTAAGATCAGAAGCGCATATTCTCGATAAACAGCTCCGAAAAATATTCGTCTGCCGAAAGATCCACGTACTCGGCAAGAGGAGATGATGGCATAACGCCATCTCTGCGAAACGCGCGAGCACAAGCGACCGTTCCCATAAGACTGGTGTTGGCTTCCGTTCGGCATTTTTGGGCGAGCTTATACGGGATAAGTCCGAGTTTTACCGCGTTTTTGAGGTCTATACCGGATGCAAAGCCACCGGAGAGGCACATTTCGGAAACGTCGCGTTCGCTCACGCCCTCCTTTTTCATAAGCACGGTGATCGCCGAGCGCACCGCGGATTTGGCGAGCTGAAGCTCTCTTATATCCTCCTGCGTCAGGTAGATACCCGGAGCGACGCGGTAATTCCCACAAATCAGCGTGCCGTCGCGGTCTATCATTCCGTGGCTCAGAAGCTCCGCCACGATGTCTATAAGTCCCGTGCCGCATATTCCCACAGGCGGCGCTCCGTCCACCGTACGATATCGCCCCTCACCGTCCTCCCCGATGGAAAACGAGCATATAGCCCCCGATGACGCGGTAATTCCGCAGGAAATGTTCGCACCCTCAAAGCACGGACCTGCCGCGGCAGAGGTGCATACCGTCCGAGCGCGCGAGAAGAGCACTGTCTCCGCGTTGGTCCCGAGGTCTACGAGCATAGCGTATTTTCCGGGCGGAGGCGGTGCCATACAGGCAAGCCCCGCAGTGATATCCGCGCCTACGAATGCGGAGATACACGGAAGTGTCACGACGCTCGATATCCCGTCAAGTCCCAAGCTCTCCCCATCGAGCCTAAGGGAGTCTGTAAATGTCGGGGTGTAAGGAAAAGTACCGATGCCGGAGCAGTCCGTGTCAAGGAAAAGATGGAGCATTACCGTGTTTCCGGATACGTAAAGCTCCCGCTTGCCGCCGAGAGCAAAGGATGCAGTCATTTTGTTTATCGCATCTCTCAGGACGGTAAACATCCTATGTGTGCCGCCTTGTCGGCAATATTCGATCCTTGATATGACATCGGCACCGTATACGCGTTGCGGATTTTCGAACGTGACCGTGCGGAGAATGCGTCCGCTCTCGGTGTCCCAAAGCGCAAGTGCCTGTGACGTGGTGCCGATATCAAGTGCAAAACAGGTGTTTTCTCGGGGAATTACCGCGTCATTCGAGCTTTGCAGACCTTCCGTACATTCCGGGAGCGATACCGTGACGTCACCCATCACGCGATAATTGCAGGCAAGCTCCGAGCGTCCGTTTACCGTCACCCGGCACTTTCCGCAGACTCCGCGACCTCCGCAAGGCGCGTACAGCGATATCCCGTACCTTTTGAGAACGTCGATAAGAAGCTCCCCCTCGGAGCATTCGAGACACCTTTCCGAAATATATATCCGTGGCATAAGCTTCCTCCGTCACAGAGTAAGATATGAGCGGCTCTCATAGCCGAGCTTATTTTTTCTCAACGGTGAAGAAGAACGGCGAGGTCGGCGAGTTTACTATCTTAAAGCAAGCAACGCATATGCGTTTGCGGTCAAGCTCGGAAAAATATTCTGTCAGCATCTCCCCCTCGAGCCTGCCCTCCTCGTGCCCCGGATACACCGCTATGAGCAGTCCGCCGTCGCTTTCAAGCAACGATATCGCGGCTTTTACCGCTTCGAGCGTCGTCGGACGTTTGGTAGTAAGCTGTTTGTTGTTTCCGCCGGGAAGGTAACCGAGATTAAAGACTCCGGCGCATATCGGACGGTCTACGTATTTGAGAACATTGGAATGCGAGTCGCAGATCAGCGTGCAATTGTCGGGGCAACCCTCGCTCTCAAGCGTTCGAGCCGTGGAGACGAGCGCCTTTTCCTGTATGTCGAAGGCAAACACCCGTCCGTCCGCGCCGACAGCCTTTGAAAGGAACGCGGTGTCGTGACCGTTGCCCATCGTGAAATCAACAGCAGCTCCTCCGAGCCTTATATGTCTGAGCAGAAAGCTTTTCTCAAGCTCCATAAGATCCAACATTTCGGGATATCCCCCTTTCGGTGCGTGAGCGATAACGCATTACGCGGAACGTCCTTGTCCCGAGCCGTCCCGCGTAAGCATATATTCACTTCATATATAAGGTATAAAGCTTATTGATGGTTGTTGGTGGTCTTGAGCATAACGTCGTGGTATCCGCCCTCGACTATGCTTGTGGATGATACGAGCGTTATCCTTGCATTCTTCTGGAGAGACGGTATATCGAGAACGCCGCAGTTGCACATAGTGGACTTGACCTTGTACAGGCTCTTGTTGACGTTATCCTTAAGAGGTCCTGCGTAAGTGACGTACGAGTCAACACCCTCCTCAAAGGAGAGCTTTGCCTTTCCGCCGAGGTCGTAACGCTGCCAATTACGCGCACGGTTGGAGCCTTCGCCCCAATATTCCTTCACGTAAGTACCGTTTATGTTGAGCTTGGGCGTGGGGCTTTCGTCGAAGCGCGCGAAATAACGTCCGAGCATAAGGAAATCCGCACCCATAGCAAGAGCGAGCGTCATATGGTAATCGTGAACTATACCGCCGTCCGAGCATATCGGAACGTATATGCCGGTCTGCTCGTAATATTCGTCACGAGCCGCCGCCACCTCGATAAGCGCCGTAGCCTGTCCGCGTCCGATACCCTTCTGCTCACGCGTGATGCAGATAGAGCCTCCGCCGATACCGACCTTGACGAAATCCGCGCCCGCCTTGGCAAGGAAGAGGAAGCCGTCCCTGTCGACCACGTTGCCCGCGCCGACCTTAACGCTGTCGCCGTATTTCTCGCGAATGAAGCGAAGCGTCTTTTCCTGCCAGCAGGAATAACCCTCGGACGAGTCTATGCAAAGAACGTCGGCACCGGCTTCGATAAGAGCCGGAACGCGCTTTTCGTAATCGAGGGTGTTGATACCGGCTCCGACCATAAAGCGGTGCTGAGAATCGAGCATCTCGAGAGGCATTTCGACGTGCTGAGAATAGTCCTTACGGAAAACGAGATAGAGCAGACGGTCTTGCGCGTCAACTATGGGAAGCTGATTTACCTTGTGCTCCCATATGATGTTGTGAGCCTCGGTAAGCGTGGTGTTCTCGGGAGCGACCACCAGCTTTTCTCTGGGCGTCATAAACTTGCTGACGGGGGTGTCCTCGCTCATCTTTTCAACGCGGTAATCGCGGCTGGTAACTATACCGAGAAGCTTGCCGTTGCAACTGCCGTCGTCGGTGATGGCGATGGTGGAGTGACCGGTGCGCTCGAGCAGACGAAGCACGTCGCCGAGGGTGCTGTCCTCCTTGAGGTTAGAATCACTGACCACAAATCCCGCTTTGTAGTTCTTGACCTTGGCGACCATTGCCGCCTCGTCCTCGATGCTCTGCGAGCCGTAGATGAAGGAAAGACCGCCTTCCTTCGCGAGTGCTATTGCCATTCCGGAATCGGAAACGGACTGCATTATTGCGGATACCATAGGAATGTTAAGGGTGATGGCTGAGGTCTCGCCGCGCTTGAACTTCACAAGCGGCGTCCGCAGGGTGACGTTTGCCGGAATGCATTCCGGCGACGTGTAGCCGGGAATGAGAAGGTATTCGCTGAAGGTGTGGGAAGGCTCCGGATAATAGTATGCCATTTTTCTTTCCTCCGTACAGAATATATATTTGTTTTTTCGGTATCTGCCCGATATGCACCCAAAAGGAGCCGTCTCCGATTATAAAAACACGGACAGCTCCGCATTTCTGCGCGGAACTGCCCAAGTATACGGAAAGGTCCTTCAAGAATATCCATCCGAGCGTTGAGCAAGTCGGATATGCATCCGAATCTTCGATTTTGACCATTATAACATATTATTCGCGATTTGTCAATACGGATCGCGTGAATTTTTCGCGCACAGACCGAAAAAGTGAATTCCCAAAGTAAATTCCACAGTGGAATTTGAAGTGGAATTTAGTGTGGGAAAGAAATTGTGGTAGAATTTAGTCTGGGAAATGTATGCTCATTTTTAGATTTTGAGCCTGAAGGCTATCGGCTTTCGATGAGCCACCGCCCAAGGCGGCGCGAAGCGTCCTTGACAAATTCCTTGTAATGTGCTACAATGATGATGTCGAATGCGAGGTGTGATTGCTCATTTTTGAGTTTCTCGCCTTCGGCATATATAAAACGCACATTGCAGGGGATTTGTCAAGGATGGCGGATAAAAGATGAGCCGATTGTCCCAAAGTAAATTCCATCGTGTGGGGAATTTAGCCTGGGAAATTGCGTTTCAGGCTTTGTTGTCGTGCTCAAATTTAACGATTTTCTTTCAAAAGCAACTCATAATTGGTTGC
>CAZMWM010000061.1:0-11681 GCA_964570105.1 uncultured Lachnospiraceae bacterium
GATAAACCCCCGCCCTACGATCCCCCCGTTTTGGCGTAAAAAATGTTTCTAATGCAAGGTTGCAACCGTTTTTTCTTAAGTTGATGACATTGCCTCACCGGGAAAGCGCCTTCGTCATTATCAGACGAAGCTCCTCCGCACTCTCCGCGTGATTTAGGGCATTTCGCGCCGATGTGGCTTCCTTCACCCCTTTAAGATAGTAAGACATCTGCCGTCTCGCCTCGCGCACACCGATATAACTGCCTTTGAAGCGCAGGAGCAGGTCAAGGTGCCAAAGAGCGACCTCGAGTATCTCGCCCGAGGTCGGATATATCACCGGCAACCCGTCGATCGCCGCGGCAATTTGCCGAAATATCCACGGATCCCCCATCGCTCCCTGCGCGATGGCTAACCCATCACAGCCGGTGCTCTCGAGTATCTCCTTCGCCACCTCTGCCGTATAGATACCGCCGTTTGCCACGACGGGAACGGACACTCTTCTTTTCACCTCGGCGACGGTAGCGTGCTCGACCGGCGGAGCGTAATACTGCTCGCGCGTCCTGCCGTGAACACAGATGAGCGCCGCACCGTTCTGCTCGCACACCTGCGCAAGATACGGCGCGTTTATATTTTCGGCATTCCAGCCTGTGCGCATCTTTACGGTGACGGGCTTCTTCTGCGCATCGCTCACCGCGCGTACTATCTCCCCGGCAAGCTTCGGCTCCTTCATAAGGGCGCAACCGTCCCCGTTTCCGGCGACCTTGGGAACGGGACAGCCCATATTTATATCGATAGCGACGGCATCGGGAAAGCGCTCGGCAAGCTCTGCCGCGGCGTAAGCCATAACGCTCGGCTCTCTGCCGAATATCTGTAGCGCTATCGGACGCTCCTCATCGGAAAAATCGGCAAGCTCCGCTGTCTTTTTATCCTTATACCACATAGCCTTAGCCGATATCATCTCGCTGACCGTCATCTCCGCGCCGAAGCGTTTGGCGACCGTCCTGAACGCCCTGTCCGTCACCCCCGCCATAGGGGCAAGGAGCAGACCGTGCGATATCGCCACGTCCCCAAGCTTAAAGCCTGCCATTATCAATGACCTCCGTAATTAGCGACGCTCACAAACGCCGATACTGTGCAAAAGTGCAAAAGCCCAAATAAAAAAGCTTGTTTCACCGATCGAGGACGCATACCGCGCCGTCTCACCCGTAGGGCGTTTTGCAGATAATTTTCAACCTTCTTCAACATACCGCCTGAACGTAACTTAAAATAATTCTCGGAGCGTAGCGATGGGAATTTTCCTCTTTTTACTTCTTCACTATTACCTATTACTTCTTACTTTTGGCGCAGCCATACCGCGCCGTCTGCAAGTGAGCGTTTCACGTCTATTATTCGCTGGTTTGACGAGCCTCGGAAAACGAGAGAAGCACTGCCGAGCGCCGCGACGAAACGACCGTCCACCAAAACGTCCACACTCTCAAGGAGCGGCATAACACTATCGGAACAAGGAAGCTCCCCCGAGACAAGCTCTTCGAACGTAAAGCCGGTATAGCACCAGATATCCTTCTCGGCAAAGCGTTTGCGAAAGGCGCGGCAAAGCTCCGCGAGCATTCCCCTGTTCTCAGGCTCGAACGGCTCACCGCCGAGCAGTGAAAGACCGGATATATAGCTTTTATCGCACGCATCGAGCACCTCCGCCGCCACGCTCGGAGTAAACGGATCTCCGTAGTCAAAATCCCAAGCCTCGCGGTTAAAGCACCCCTCACAGCGGTGTCTGCAACCGCTCACGAAGAGCGAGACGCGGACACCGTTTCCGTTGGCTATATCCCATTTTTTGATAGCTGCGTAATTCATAATATGCCGTTATGCTTCCTTCGTTATATGCTCAAAAAGGCTCAAAGGTGCAATACTCGCTCCTTTATCTCTTGAGTCCTGCCTTGGTTCCAATACTGCGTTCCGATATATCCGCAGGTGCGTCTGGCGACGTTCATAGTGGTCTGGTCGCGGTTACCGCACTCGGGACATTCCCAAACGAGCTTGCCGTCCTTGTCCTCAACTATGCGTATCTCGCCGTCAAATCCGCATTTCTGACAGTAATCGCTCTTGGTGTTCAGCTCCGCGTACATAATGTTATCGTATATGAAGCGCATCACAGAGAGCACGGCGTCGATATTGCCGAGCATATTCGGCACCTCGATATACGATATCGCGCCTCCGGGAGAGAGAGCTTGGAATTTTGCTTCCAGCTTGAGCTTGTCAAAGGCGTCTATCTCTTCGGTAACGTGAACGTGATAGCTGTTGGTTATATAGCTCTTGTCCGTAACGCCCTTGACTATGCCGAAGCGGCTCTGAAGGCATTTTGCGAATTTATACGTGGTGCTCTCGAGCGGCGTGCCGTAGAGCGAATAATCGATATTCTCCTCAGCCTTCCAGCGAGCCGTGTATTCATTGAGCTTTTTCATTATCTCAAGCCCCAGCGCCTCCCCCTCAGGCTCGGTCAGCTTCTTTCCGATAAGGCTGTACACGCATTCCCAAAGTCCTGCGTAACCGAGCGACAGAGTGGAATATCCGCCGTGCAGATATTTGTCAATGACCTCCCCCTTTTTGAGTCTGAGAAGCGCTCCGTGCTGCCAAAGTATCGGAGCGGCGTCCGAGACCGTGCCGGAAAGTCGCTCGTGACGGCACATCAAGGCTCTGTGGCAAAGCGTCATCCTCTCGTCGAATATCTGCCAGAACTTCTCGATATCCCCATCCGCGGAAAGTCCGATATCCACGAGATTTACCGTGACTACGCCCTGATTGAAGCGTCCGTAATACTTGGGCTTACCGTCCTCGTCCACGTAAGGCGTGAGGAAGCTCCGGCAACCCATACAGGTGTAGCAGTGCCCCTCTCCGTTCTTATCTATCTTGTTTTGAAGCATTATCTTTTCGGAGATGTAATCCGGCACCATCCGCTTTGCCGTGCACTTAGCCGCAAGCTCGGTGAGATAATAATACTTGGAGCCGGGATGTATGTTGTCCTCCTCGAGCACGTAGATGAGCTTCGGAAACGCCGGAGTTACCCAAACGCCCTTTTCGTTCTTGACGCCCTCGTAGCGTTGCCTCAGCGTCTCCTCGATTATCAGCGCAAGATCTGCTCGCTCCGCGTCATTCTTGGCTTCTCCGAGGTACATAAATACCGTAACGAACGGAGCCTGACCGTTGGTGGTCATAAGCGTCACGACCTGATACTGTATCATCTGCACGCCGTTACGCACCTCTTCGCGCAGACGCTTTTCCGTTATCGCGTCTATCGTCTCGGTATCTACGTTCTCGCCTACAAGCTTCATCTCGTCCTCAACGAGACGGCGAAGCTTTTTGCGGCTCACGTCAACGAACGGAGCCAAGTGCGTAAGGCTTATGCTCTGCCCACCGTACTGACAGGACGCGACCTGAGCGATTATCTGCGTGGCTATATTGCAAGCCGTCGAGAAGCTGTGGGGCTTTTCGATCATCGTTCCGCTTATGACCGTGCCGTTCTGAAGCATATCCTCAAGGTTTACCAGATCGCAGTTGTGCATATGCTGAGCAAAATAGTCCGCGTCGTGGAAATGTATAAGCCCCTTGTCGTGCGCCTCGACTATATCCGCGGGAAGGAGTAGGCGTCTCGTTATATCCTTGCTGACCTCGCCTGCCATATAGTCGCGCTGGACGCTGTTCACGGTGGGATTTTTGTTTGAGTTCTCCTGCTTTACCTCTTCGTTATTGCATTCTATAAGGCTGAGTATCTGCTTATCCGTGGTATTGGATCTTCTCACGAGCGCACGCTGATAGCGATAGGTTATGTATCTTCTCGCCACCTCGAAGGCACGCAGAGCCATTATCTGATCCTCGACCATATCCTGTATCTCTTCAACGCTGAGCGCACGGTTCATATTGACCGCGGCGTGCTCCACCTCCGCGGCTATATTCGCGATCTGCTCCTCCGTCAGTCGGGACGTGCTTATCACGCTGTCGTTTGCCTTACTCACCGCTATAACTATCTTTTTCGGATCGAATACCTCCTCCGAGCCGTTTCTTTTGATTATGTTCATATCTTGACCTCCATCCTTATCATTGCCATAAGCGCGTTATTATTATAACAATATGTTGTGTGCTTGTCAAGGGCTTTTTCAAGATATTGTGGTTAAATATTTTTAATGCCTCGCATCACCGCATCTCGGAAAGCTCCGGCGGACGATAAAACAGCAAGTATCGCGAGATTTTTTTGCTCATGCGCAAAAAGTGACGTTTTTTTCTTTTCGAAGCTACTATAATGATAAAGGTGACACCTCAGCGGAAAGGGAGCTTTTGGAAAGAGCGCGTCGCCGATCACGCAAGAAAGGAAGCTTTCGTGTGAACGAAAGTCACGGTCATAAAAAATGGTATTGACGGCGAAATACGATTATTCGGACGGACGGCTGACCGTCTCGCTCAGCGGCGAGATAGATCATCATTCCGTCAGAGAGATACGGGGAGAGATAGACCGCCAGATATGCTATCGCCGCGCCGGTGAGGTGATATTGGACCTTGCCGGAGTGACCTTTATGGACAGCTCGGGGCTGGGACTGATATTGGGAAGATATACAAGAGCGAAGGAAAACGGCGGAGCTTTAAAGATAAAGGATCCCGGAAAAAGCGCTCAACGGGTGCTTAAGCTTGCGGGCACGGAAAAGCTCATCCCGATAATATACGGCGGCGACGGTCGGGCGGAATAGCGCCGCAGATACGGGGCGTTACGCGCGGCGGAATGCTCGAAAATACGTGAAGAAAGGAAGCCTTCTTACCCGTGAAGGCATGGTCGCGATCATGAAAAAGAAGCTGATAGATAAGGCGGAGCTGAGTTTTGACGCAATATCCGTAAACGAAAGCTTTGCGCGTTGCGCCGTGGCGGCATTTTGCGCACAGCTCGATCCCACGATGGAGGAACTGACGGACATACGCACGGCGGTATCCGAGGCCGTGACCAACGCCGTGGTACACGGTTACCGCGGAAGGAGCAACGGCGTGGTCTACATAACGGTAAAGGCGTTCGACGACCGCAGTATAAGCATACGCGTAAGAGATAAGGGATGCGGCATCGAGGACGTAAGACGCGCAATGACGCCGCTCTTTACCACGGACGTGAGCGGTGAGCGCGGCGGAATGGGATTTTCCATTATGGAGAGCTTCACCGACGATCTCACCGTCCGCTCCTTTATCGGAAAAGGAACCACCGTAACCATGGAAAAAAAGCTGTGTGACGACAGCGTCGAGATTGGATGCGGAGACGGTGAGGAATAGATCGGTCGATTCGTACGGTATCATTTGAGCGGAGGTGTTCTGCCGTGGCAAGCAGTGAGGTGCAAAATTCAAATCGCGAGCTTCTCGTGAGGATAAAGAGCGGTGACACTGCCGCTCTGGACGAGCTTGTGGAAAAGAATATGGGGCTGGTCAGAAAAGCCGCACTGCATTTCATCTCGTCCGGTGTGGAGCTTGACGATCTCGTCCAGATCGGCGTCATAGGAATGATAAAGGCGGCAAGGAGCTTTGATTTTTCGTTCGAAACCGTGTTTTCGACCTACGCCGTTCCGATGATAACCGGAGAGATACGCCGTTTCATCCGAGACGACGGTCCCGTGAAGGTCGGAAGAGAGCTTAAAAGCCGCGGCGCCAAGGTGATGAGCGCAAGAGAGAGCTTTATAAAAGAGAACGGAAGAGAGCCTAAGCTTTCGGAGCTGTCCGAAAAAGTGGGGCTTTGCGAACAGGATATAGTGCTCGCAATGGAAGCAAGCTCCGCGGTCTGCTCGCTCAACGATACCGTCGGGAACGAGGAGGACGGACTTACGCTCGAGGGCAGTATACCGGACGTCGAGAACTGCCCGGAGCGTATCACGGACAAGCTTGCGCTCGCCGAGGCGATACGTTCGCTTCCGCCGCTTTGGAGAGAGATAATAGCGCTGAGATATTATAAGGATATGTCACAGAGCGAGACCGGCAAGCTGCTCGGGCTTACACAGGTGAAGGTTTCAAGAGAGGAACAGAAGATACTTGACAGCCTGAGAGCGGCGCTTGCGTAGACCGCCGTCCGCTTGAGGTATAGGAATACAGAAAACGCCCCACGTCGCATTGACGTCGGGGCGTTATCTTGCGTATGCTCAAATATTCGAGGGCTTGTATTTCTCAGCTTCGGTCGGGGATATGATACGCGCTTCGAGATAATAGCGCTTGTCCGCGGAGGTACCCATGGAGAACGTCTTGCGCGGAAGCGTACCGGCGACCTCGATCGAGCTGAACAGCGTATCCTTGGTGATCCCACCGTACAGAAATCCGACGCCGTCCGTCTCATTTACAAGGCGTCTCAGCTCGTCCTGCCCGTGGATGTAATCTATCTTCATCTCCGGATGCTCCGCCGCGAAGGCGTCAAGGAATAGCTGTACCGTTCC
Source organism: uncultured Lachnospiraceae bacterium (assembly GCA_964570105.1). Classification (GTDB taxonomy): domain Bacteria; phylum Bacillota; class Clostridia; order Oscillospirales; family CAG-272; genus SIG673. The sequence goes on from CAZMWM010000061.1 coordinate 6,420, forward strand.
GACCGCGAGCGGATGGGGCGCGTTGGGTGCGATAAGCGTTTTCTCACCCGTGCGGCTGATCACGGTGTAGCGCTGTGAGCCGTTTTTTGCGAATGCATGCTCACCGCGTGCAAGAAACGCTTCAAACCCACGTATGAGTGCGTCGGGCGCAACGTTCTGCGCTATGCGATATATCGGCTCAAAGTCGAGCGCGTCGCTGTGCAGATCCACAAGCTCGACCAGCGCGTAACGGTTAAGTTCGTTCGGGGCTTGCTCGTGCGAGACCTTTGCGGCGGCAAGCGAATGATTTCCGTCCCCCACTGCTATAAGCATTTCCTCGGGACTTTTGCGCAGAGCCGACAGAGCCTTGAGAACAGACGCGTGGAGCGACTGCGGAATGAGATATCCGCTCACTCTGCCGCCTCCGAGCATCAGGGGAAAGTCGTAAAGCTTGACAAAACCGTCTTTCACCTCAGTCAGCGGTCGGATGACACTCCCCGACGTATCGTTTATGAGCATCATAGCGTGCGGAAGCTCCGTGCATGCGTCACGGCGTATGGCAACTCGCGCCGGAATACGCTCTTTAACGGTCATCTCCGTTGCACGTATATCGCATTTTGCATTCGGAGAGAAATCGTACGCATCAAGATCTATCGCTCCGATGATGCCGGGACGCATCCTGCCGTCGGGCTGTATACGTTCAACATATATGAGCGCGTTCTCATATCGCTCGTAGATGCCGTTGTGAAGATATTCCTTCATTGCGGCATTTATCTTTTCTATCCTTTTCGCGTCATTTCCCTTGCCCAGATACACCTCGGGAAAGATCAGATCGAGAGCCGATGGCTCACCTGCACGCAGGCGCTCGGCTTCCTCCCAATATTCCGGACGCGAGGTGTGCTGATCACAGGCTATGACCGCCCATTTTTCAAGGTCGCATTTGGGTATAAGGATGTCTGCAGGACGGAACGGTACATTTATGTTTCCGGTATCTAAATCTGGCATTTAGTTTTATCTCCTTTTTTAGCCGCGAAGCCATACAAAAGTTTTTTCTCAGCTTTTCTCGAAAAGCTGACGACCGCCGTCCTCGGGAGCTATCTGGTCAACGGAGGATATGTAGCGCTTGGCTTGCGTCGAGAACAGCTCGTAATACCTTCCGCGCTTAGCCATAAGCTCGGCGTGACTGCCGCATTCGATAAGCTCCCCGTATTCGAGAACAAGTATCTTGCTTGCGCCCACAGCACTGGAAAGACGGTGCGAAACGAATATCGTGGTCTTGTCCTTGCGAAGCGTATCGAACTGATTGAATATCTCCTGCTCCGCCATCGGATCGAGAGAGGCTGTCGGCTCGTCAAGTATCAAAAGCTCGGAGTCGGCGTAAAAAGCACGCGCTATCGAGAGCTTCTGCCACTGCCCTATGGACGGCTCGATACCGCTCTCTTCAAAATAACGCATAAGCGGCGTATCATATCCGAAAGGAAGCTTTTCTATAAAGACGTCCGCGTTGCTCTGCTCGGCGGCGGCTTTGACATTCTCGTCGGTCATTTCTTTACCGATGTCACCGAATGCGATATTTTCCTTCACCGACACCGCATATTTCCCGAAATCCTGGAATATTATTCCGAACACACTGTACAGTTCCTCAACGTCGTATTCCCGTATATCGTGACCGTCAAGCAGTATCCTTCCCTTCGTGGGATCGTACAGACGGGTAAGAAGCTTCACAAGGGTGGTCTTACCGGCACCGTTGAGACCGACCAAAGCCACCGTTTCACCGGGCGAGAGCGTTACGCACACGTCCTTTATCACGTATCTCTCCGTGCCCGGATAGCGGAAATAAACGTGGTCGAGCACTATCGTGTGACCGGTATGACGGCTCACGCTGAGCGGAGACTCAAGGAGCGGAACGACGGTGCGCTCGTTCTTCATAAAATCTATCATATTGTCTATGAACAGCGTTCCCTCGTAAACGGTCGCCGTCTTGTTTATGAGCGTGCCGACGCCGTTCGCTATACTGTTGAGAGCACTGACGTACAGGGTGTAATTTCCAAGCTCCTGACTGCCGTTGCACACCTGTATCGCTATATACGCAAAAAGCACGCAGTTAGCCGTGGCACGCAGAACGGTAAGCCCTATATGCCACGCTCCCTCGGAGATGTACAGCTGCTTCAAGCCCTTGAAATACTTCTTGAACGTGGTCTTGTAGCGACCTATGAAGAGATCGGACAGCCCGTACATACGGACCTCCTTGACCATATCCTTGTTCGTCATAAGCCCGGAATAGTAATTGAGCTGACGCCTGTCCTTGGAGCGGTGACGGATGTACATAACGTTCTTTTTTCTGTAGATGAAGTTGATGACCGCCGAAGGAATGGCAAGCGCAACTATGATAGCAGGCGCTATCGGGCTTACCGCCCAAAGCACGACGATAAAGGAGATCATAGTTATCAAAACTTCGACTATAGAGAATGTTGCGTTGAGCACTTGGATAGGTCGGTTGCCTGCCTCGCGGTTGGCGTTTTCAAGCTTTTCATAAAATTCCGGCATATCGAAGCTCGCAAGATCGACCTCCTTTGCCTTGGTCATAAGCTTGATCTTTATATGATTTACCACAAGCTCGCCGTATATACGGGTAAGTATCGCGTCGAGATTGGATACTATACTGCGGACGAAGGCACATATGAGCTGTACGACGAGCCAAAACGCTATCGCTCGACACGCCGCGTTCTCGAACATCGCCCTGAATTGATCTCCCAAGCTCAGCCCCGTCGGAAGCGTGTTGATCGCACCGTATAGCGCGTTTATGATCTCGGCGGTCACCTTAGCGGTAATGACCGGCATAGCACCGTTGAACACCGCCATAAATATCATAACGAACAGTATCCACGGCGCAGTCTCCCAGACCAAGCCGAATATATAGAACAGCCTGAAGAAAAATCCGGATATCAGCTTTTTCAGATAACTCGGTATATCGCCGAGACGCTTAGGCTTCGGAACAGCGTTTTTTTCGAACATATCGTGCGGAGGTGGTCCTCCCATTTTCCTGACCGCCTTTCCCGTTAGTATTTATTTCCCGACGTCACATCGGGATGATCGCGGCTATTCTCGGGGAATTACCGCGTCAAAGGCTCAATATCCCATCCGAGCAAACAGCTTGCAGATGTACCCGTCAAGATCGGATGGGAGCATCGCCTGCATTGAAAGCTCTTTCGCGCAAGCGTCGGCGGCAAGCCCGTGCACGAGTACACCGAGCGTTGCGCTCATCTCGGCGGTATAGCCTTGAGCGAGCAATCCCGCTATCAGCCCGGCAAGCACGTCTCCGGAGCCGCCCCTGGCAAGCCCCGCGTTACCGTAATGACTTTCATACACGCGGCAATTCCCCGAGTTTTCGGGAGCGGCTATCACCGTAAAGCTATCCTTCAGCACCACGGTGCATCCGTATCGCAAAGAAAATTCGACCGCGGTCTCCACCGGGCAAGCCTTTACCGACTCTATGCTCTTGCCGCAAAGACGGGACATTTCGCCCACGTGAGGCGTTATCACGGTGCTGTGCGGAGAGATACAGCCGCGCGCCGAAAGCTCGGAAAGGCTCGCCGTCTCCGAGATGATGTTGAGCGCGTCGGCGTCAATGACTTTGTTGCCGTGATAAGCGAAAAGCACGGAATTTACCGCGTGTTCGGTATCAACAGAGCGTCCGAGACCGCATCCGATCAGCAGTGCATCAGCCGTTTTGAGTGAAGCGTTCAGCTTCGGAAGCGCAGACGGTGACAGCCCACCCCCAACACCACCCGGTAAGGGGCAGAGAGTGGCGGACGGAAAACGTGAGATAAGCGCAGAGCAAACTGCTTCCGTCGAGCAGAGCCTCACGATACCGGCTCCGGACCTCAACGCCGCTCCGCAAGAAAGCACCGCGGCGCCGCGATAGTTATCCGAGCCGACCACGGCACACAGAGTACCGTACGTTCCCTTGTGAGAGCTTCTCTCTCTTTTTTTCAAATGCGAGCAGAGGTACGCTTCATCAAGCAATTGCATCACCGTAAGCTCCTTTCACGCGGTAAAAACCGACAGTTTTCAAAATTCCGGCTTGAGAGAACGCATAAACAGCGCCGACATTGCTTCCTTCGGCGAGCTGTTTCCGTACAGAAGCCCGTTCACAGCAGAGCAGATAGGAAGCTCTATTCCGGTGCGCTCGCTGAGCGTGATCAGAGAACGCACGGTGTAGATGCCCTCCGCCAGCTTGCCGTAGCATCCTCCGCGCACAAATTCTTCGCCGTAACGTCGGTTGTGCGAGTGCGGAGAAAACAGAGTGGCTTCATAATCACCGATGTGCGACAGACCGAATATACTGCGCTCGTCCCCACCGAGAGCCATCGCAAGTCGCGCTATCTCCCTCGGACCTCGCGCCATCAGCGAGCCTTTGAGCGAGGAAAGCCGCATTCCGTCAAGCATTCCGGCGGCTATACCCATAACGTTCTTGGAAGCGGCGCCTATCTCACAGCCTATTATGTCCCCGCTGTAATACAGCCGTATAAGCTCGCTTGAGAAAAGCTCGGAGTATCTCTTCGCCAAAACCTCGTCACGACTTGCAAGCAACATACAGTTGGGAATGCCGGCACAAAAATCCTCGGGATGCCCCGGTCCCACCCAGACGACACACCCGACATCGCTCCCCAGAGCGTCATATAACGCTTCGCTCAAACGCTTGCCGCTCCCCTCAAGCAACCCCTTCATACACAGTATGAAGGTCTTTCGCGAAAGGTCAACATAGGACGCCGCACCGACACCCTCGGTCGAAGAAGCGCAAAGAGAGCTTATATCATCCAAAAGCGCCGGAAAACCCTGCGCGTTGATGGATACGATAACGGTATCCGAAGCCGTCAAGGCGTCAAAGAGAGCGGATGTGAATATTACGCTATCCGGCAGTGTAACATATTCGTTTTGCCGCGTCGTTTTCAGTTTTTCATATGACGGGCTGCCTTCTCTGCCTTGCATCGTAACGGCGTATCCGAGCTTTGCGCTCAAATACCACGCGAGGAACGAGCCCCAACGACCGCACCCTATCACGGATACATTCATATTCTGTGTTCTCCCTTCACAGCGGAAATATCTTTTGCATTGCTTATATTATATCAAAACGTCTTTACGGTGTCAATGCATTTTTCGTAAAAACAACGCTTTTTCGTGAAAACAGCGCTTAAGCAAAATTTCGAGCAAAGAGATAACCCGTAAACAAAGGGAGCCTTTCGATGCTTCACATCACTTGGCATTATCCGCAGAAAACAA
>CAZMWM010000062.1:0-11360 GCA_964570105.1 uncultured Lachnospiraceae bacterium
GGGACGTTTTTTAGCCAAGCTCGATCATGATAAGCTCGGGGGCATTGTTTATCCTCGGTATCTTGGTCTTGTTTCCTATTCCGCGACCGACTATAAAGTGTCCGTCGTACATTCCCGAGGTGTATCTCGGAAACAGTCCTTGCCCCGGCGCGAGCAGACCGCGTCCGAGGGCGCGCCATTGACCGCCGTGCGCGTGACCGGAAAGTATCAGTTCTATCGGAAGCGCTTTGAGATAGCTTTCATAATATTCGGGATGGTGGCAGAGCAAGAGCTTAAAGCCGTCGTAACGGCAGAACGCCGAGAGCCATCCGATGCTCGGCGGCGGTGTTTTTTTGAAAAGACCGTGGCTCTTTTCTCCTGAGCAACCGGAGCTTAGTCCTCCGATCGCAACTCCCTCAAAAACGGCGTAGGTGTCATCAAGCGGAACACCGCCGTTGGAGGTTATGAAATCAAGTATATCGCCCTGAAATTTTCTTTCGTGGTTGCCTATCGAGCAGAATGTCGGGGCTATACTCGAGCTTATCCGTAAAAATTCGCCTCCGCGCCCGTACAGCCGCTCGTCGTGTATAAGATCGCCTCCGATAAGTACGGCGTCGATATCCGAGCGTTTTATCGCGTCGACGATCGGGGCGTTTTCCGCGTCGTGCAGATCGGATACGAAAGCAAAGCGCAGCTTTCTGCCGACGGGTGCGGATATTTTGTATATATTCGTCTCCATAGTACCTTGACCGCGCTCCCGTGACAGGGAGCTTCCTTGTCTTGAATATTATGCTTGTTACGCTTGTTTCCGGTGTGCAATCCGATGAGAACGTTTCGGAGCATTGCCGCATTATATTTTATCACGTAAATGTTAAAATTACAACCCCTAAAGGAGCCAAGATCGAGATTTTTTACACACAGTGCGCGGAGAGGGAAACGCCGAGGGGGATCCACTGAAATTTTTAATATTTTGGAGTATTTTAAGGTCTTGACAAAAAATGCTCCGAGATGTATAATATATGTTTGGGTAGTTGTCTCCGTGTGTGCGGAGACGTTCGTTTAAATAATCGGAAGGGGCGGCATTTGATGGCAAACGAAGTGACTGAGAGCGGTAATGTGAAGAAAGAAGCCACCGCAAAAGCTAAAAAGAATAAGGAATACGGCGAGCAAAGCATAAAATCTCTCAAAGGAGCCGAGCGTGTCAGGAAGAGACCTGCTGTAATATTCGGCTCGGACGGTCTTGACGGATGCGAGCACGCCTTTTTTGAGATACTTTCAAATTCCGTCGACGAAGCGCGAGAGGGATTTGGAAGCGTTATAGATATAACCGCTTATAACGACGGCTCCATCGAGGTCGAGGACCGCGGACGCGGTATACCGCTTGCATACAACGAAGCGGAAGGACGCTATAATTGGGAGCTGATATTCTGTGAGCTGTACGCAGGTGGAAAGTACGATAACAACAAAAACGGCTCGTACGGATATTCGCTCGGACTGAACGGTCTCGGCGCGTGCGCCACGCAATATGCTTCGGAATATATGCACGTCCGTTCTTATAAGGACGGCAACGTATCGGAGATATCGTTCGCTCACGGAGAGCCTGCATCCGATCTTTCGGTCACACCTCTCCCGGAAAAGAGCGCGGGACGCACCGGTACCTCCATCCGTTGGAAGCCGGATATAGCGGTATTTACCTCCATAGACATACCGAGAGAGCATTTTTCCGAGACGATACACAAGCAAGCCGTGGTAAATTCAGGGATCACCTTCCGCTTCCGTTGGCAGGAGGAGGACGGAGGATTTTCCGAGGAAGAATATTATTACGAGCACGGTATCACGGATTATGTAAAGGAGCTTGCCGGAGATAACACCTTGACCGCTCCCGTGTTCTGGCAGGACGAGGCTCGCGGACGCGACCGTGAGGATCTGCCGGAATATGACGTTCTTATGAGCGTAGCGTTTTGCGTTTCCAATACGTCGAGGGCGATCGAGTATTATCATAATTCCAGCTTTCTCGAGCACGGCGGCTCTCCCGACAAGGCTGTGAGGAGCGCGTTCCTTTACGCCGTGGACAAGTATCTGCGCGAAAAGGGAAAATATAATAAGAATGAAGCCAAGATAACTTTCGCGGACGTGGAGGACTGTCTTGTTCTTGTGACTAACAGCTTTTCCACGCAGACGTCGTATGCAAATCAGACGAAAAAGGCGATCAACAATTCCTTTATAGCTGAGGCTATGACCGCTTTTCTGAAGCAGAAGCTTTCGTTTTATCTCACGGAAAATCCGATAGACGCCGAAAAATTCGCAAACCAAGTGCTCGTAAACAAGCGGAGCCGTGAGCAGGCTGACGCCGCAAGGATAAGCATAAAGAAAAAGCTGACCGGTAATATCGATATTGCAAACAGAGTTGAAAAATTCGTTGGTTGCCGTTCGAAGGATCCCGAGATACGCGAGCTTTATATCGTTGAGGGAGACTCCGCGCTGACTTCCTGTAAGCTCGGAAGAAATTCCGAATATCAAGCGGTGATACCTGTTCGCGGTAAGACCTTCAATTGCGTTAAAAACGGATATGAGAGCATATTCAAGAGCGAGGTCATAACGGATCTGTTGCGCGTTATCGGTTGCGGAGTGGAGCTTGACAAGAAGATAAAGACGGATATCCCGGCGTTTGATCCGAATGCGTTGCGTTGGAGCAAGATAATCCTGTGCACCGATGCGGATGACGACGGCTTCCATATCCGCGCTCTGTTGCTTACGATATTCCATCGCCTGATTCCCTCGCTCATACGTATGGGAAGGGTGTATATAGCCGAGTCGCCTCTTTTTGAGATAAGCTCGAAGGAGGGAATACAGTTTGCATATGACGAGCGTGAAAAGGCTCAGATACTTGCCAAGCTCGGTGATACCAAGTACACGATCCAGCGTTCGAAGGGACTTGGTGAAAACGAGCCGGATATGATGTGGCAGACCACTATGAATCCCGAAACGCGGCGTCTTATCAAGATAACCGAGGCTGACGCCGCTATGACCGAGGAGATATTCGACGTCCTTCTCGGAAAGAACATTACCGGAAGAAAGGCGTATATCGCCGAGCACGGTCACGAATATCTCGCAGAGGCTGATTATTATTGATGCCGAACGGTAACGGAGCTTTGGCTTTTTAGCATTGTAAAGCCCCGTCTCCGACCGGGGGATGATGACGGCTGTATTCTTTCGATCAAGGAGAACGCTTATCTTATGTTTTCTTACGTATTCGGTCCTGCCGGAAGCGGCAAGAGCTTTGAGATGACCGCTCGCATCCTCGCTTCCCTACGAGACGGGAAGCGGGTTTTTCTTATAGCGCCGGAACAGGAGGTCATGCTTGCCGAGGGGCGGATCGCCGAAGCGGCAGATGCCGCAGAGCCGAGAGTTTCCTGTGAGGAGCTTAACGTCGTAAGCTTCAAACGGCTCGCCGATCTCGTTTTCAGAAGATACGCCGGAATTCGTTACGTATCACCGACGGACGGTGCGCGTCTCGTCGTGATGTGGCAGGTCACCGAGGAGCTTGCGCCGGCATTTAGAGCGTATACCGAACAGCGAGACATCTCTTTTTCCGAGTTTATGCTGTCCGCTTGCGATGAGCTTCGGCGTTCTGCCGTAACACCATCGCAGCTGGAAGCGGCTGAAAGAGAGCTTGGTGACGATGAGCAAGCGCTCAAGGACAAGCTCCATGACCTCTCGCTTATATATTCGGGATATCAGGCTATGATGCAGGGAAGCTATACGGATCCTGCCGACGATATCACGAGACTCTATGCGCTCCTGTGTGAAAACAGATTTTTTAAAGGCAGTGACGTGTATCTCGATTCCTTCAACGGCTTTACCTCCGCGGAGCTTAAGGTGCTGTCACGCATACTGCGTCAGGCTGACAATGTGACCGTGGCGCTTTGCCTTCCGACACCGACGCCGAGATCCGGATTTGAAACGGTGCTCCAAACGGTAAGCTCGCTCAAAGGACTTTGTAACGAAGCAGGCATAGGATCGGAGAAGATACGCGAGCTTTACCTTGAGCGCTCCGAAAGCTACTATCCCGAAGCGCTCATCAAGCTTGAAAGGCTGATGCGCACACCGACCGTGCGCACTGTCGGTGCCGCGCCGTTTTCCGATGCGGTGCTTGACGGGGGGCGGCGTGTTTCGCTCTCTTGTCCGATACAGCCGGTCAGTCCGTCCGATATGTTTACGGAGGCTGAGTATACGGCGACGCGTATACTCGAGCTTATCCGTAACGGTGCGAGATTTCGCGATATTGCCGTGGTTACGAGAGGTGTTGAACGGCTTCGCGGCGTACTGGAGCCGACCTTTGTAAGGTTTGGTATACCGTATTTCACGTCCGTGCGCAGACAGCTTTCGGTAACGCCGCTCTTTAAAGCGGTGCTCGGGGCGCTCACGGTCATTGACGGAGGTTGGCACACGGCGGACGTTATGGCGTACCTTAAGACCGGGGAGCTTGGCTTTGATATTTCGGAGATATCCTTGCTTGAAAGGTATACGACGCAGTGGGATATATCCGGAAAAGCTTGGACAGCCGATCTCGAGTGGACGATGAATCCGGACGGATACACCGATAGGATGACGCTTGACGGAGCGCAGACGCTTGACACGCTCAACGCACTGCGCGAGGCAGTCCGAGCACCTGTCGCGGAGCTTGGAGAGGCTTTGAGCCGAAGCCCTGCGAAGAGCGTTTCCTTGCAGGACGGATGCAGGGCGGTATACGCATTTCTTGAGCGCTCGGGTATCACCGAACGCTATTCCGTAACGGACGACGCGGAAGCCGTGACGCTATATAACACTTTTATCGATATGCTCGATATGCTCGTTACGGTCGGCGGAGATATTCCGGTAAACGCGAGGACTCTCGGCGGAATACTCAGTATGGCTGCGAAAAAGACGGATTTCGGCGCAATACCGGAGACCGCGGACTGCGTCACGGTCGGAGACGCGGCACTTTTGCGTGCCGGAAGCGTACGTCACGTTATAATGCTCGACTGTATAGACGGCGTTTTTCCGCGCTCGGTCGACGATGACAGCTTCTTTTCGGATACCGAAAAAAAGAAGCTTGCGGGTGTCGGTATACGCACATCTCCGGGTACGGATGTCATGGCGGATGATGAGCAGTTCTATTTTTATCGCGCCATATCCGCCGCATCGGAGACTGTATCCGTGGTGTGTCCGAGAAATGACGGCGGAGGTGCGGCGTGCCATCCGTCCCCGGCGTTCGGCGGTGTGCTGTCTTTGTTCGGAATCAAGGCAGCTCCGCGTTATCCGGAGGATTTTCCGCTCTCGTTCAGAGCCGCAAGCACGGTGAACGTGTCGGAGCTGTTGCGCTCCGTTCCGGCTTGCGCGGAGAGGGAAGCGCTTGAGATCGCCGCGAGCGAGACGCTTAAAAAGAGCGGATTTTACGGTGCAAGCAGGATATCCGATCCCGATGCATATATTGAAAAGGAAACGGTAGATAGGCTGTTTCGCGGCGGTGATATAAAACTGACACAATATCGACTTGAAAGCTTTTCAAGGTGCCGTTTCAGCTATTACGCAAGATACGTTCTCAAAATGAATGCCGATAAGCGATCGAATTTTTCGGCGGCGGACGAGGGAAGCTTCATCCACCGTGTGCTTGAGAAAGCGGTAAGCGAGCTTTTTGATGACCGAGGTCTTAAGAGTGAGGTGGATAAGAAGCATCTGGATGACCTACTTAACGAGACCGTCGAGGAAATATTGCGCGGTATGCTCGGTGATAACAAGGTGTTTACCGCAAGCGCAAGGCTCTCGGCGCTCATAGGCAGGTTGAAGAAAAGAATAGGACTTTTGTTGCGTGCGCTTATTGAAGAGTTTTCTCAAAGCAATTTCGTTCCGTCGTATTTTGAATTGGATATAGGAGACAACGGAGTTACACCTTTCAAGGTGAAGATGCCCGACGGGGCGAGCATATACGTCTACGGAAAGATCGACCGCGTCGATACTTACTCCAAAAACGGGGATGTTTTCGTGAGAGTGGTGGATTATAAATCAGGCTCGGTGGAGCATTCGCTCAAGAAGATATCAAAAGGACTTGATATGCAGCTGTTGCTTTATATGTTCGCTCTGTGGAACGCGGACAGGCGAAGGCTCCGTGGACCGCTCGGTATCACATTGGTCGAAAATAGCGAACTGTCAACAAAAAATGACACACCAAGTGCCGAAAATGCAAATATTTTGCAGAACGATATCGGGCATGGCAGGATAATTCCGGCAGGGGTGCTGTATCAGACCGCGGCATTTCCGAGCGTACCGTCCGAGCTTCCGCCTCCCTCGGACGAGAAAGCGATAAGTGAAGGGCTTAAGAAATTTACGAGTACGGGATTTTTGTTGGACGATGCCGAAATACTTACCGCTATGGATAACACACTCGGTGGGAGATTTATCCCCATAAGCGCGAAGGACGACGTGATCGCGGCGGTAGGCGGCTCTCAATTAACGACGCTTGAGGGCTTTGGAGAGCTGAGGGAGCAGGTCTCCGATACGCTCAGAGAGATAGGTAAGGCGCTTCGCTCGGGGAAAGCCGAAGCCAGACCGCTTCGGGGCGAAGAGCCGTGCGAATATTGCGAATATGCGTCGTTTTGTCGCAATAAATTGCTGAAAGACTAATATCGGAGACGGCAAACCGTTGAGATTTGGAAAGTAAATAAATAGATCGGGAGAATACATTCGATGGAATTGACGCCAGAACAGCTTGATGCCGTTATGCTCAGACCTCAAAAGCTGTTGGTCTCGGCTGCCGCAGGCTCCGGAAAGACTACGGTGCTTACGGAGCGCATCATAAGAGAATTGACCGACAAAGAGGCACCTGCCGATATTTCTGATTTTCTTATAGTCACCTATACGCGCGCCGCCGCCGAGGATCTGAAAAGTAAGATAAGCGAGGCAGTCAGACGTGCTGTTGAAGCGGATCCGGGAAATGCCGCGCTCGCAAGGCAGTACTCGCGGCTCGGTGGGGCGCGTATAAGCACCATTCACAGCTTTTGCGCCGCGCTTGTAAAAAGAAACTTCAACAGACTCGGACTGTCCCCGTCGCTCAAGGTCTGCGAAGCCGATCGGGCAAACGAGCTGAAGAGCGAGGTCATGGACGCGCTCATAGAAGAAGGGTACGCGGGAAATATAGCTTCGATCTCGGATTTTCCCGCTTTTGCGGATAATTTTGTGACCGGAAACGACGCGCGGCTTGCCGATATACTTTTAAAGCTACACGAAAGAGCGGTCACGCTTCCGGACGGATTTTCGCAGTGGAAAAAGGCGGCTGAAGAGCTTGGCTCGGATGCGCCGTTTATGTCGACGGAGCACGGCGAGGTGTTGTCGCTTGCTCTTGAACGGTCGATATCGTATTGCCGCCATCTGTACGGCGTGTGCTTGCCGATGCTCAAGTCGGATGAGTATTTGAGCGAAAAGTATCTTCCTATATATGACGACGATATGAAGATCATCGACGGGCTGTCAGCATTGCTCCGTGATGGCGTCGACATCTCCGAGATCCGCGGTAGGCTTGACGGTATATCGTGTACGAGACTTCCGTCCGTTCCGAAGCAAAAGGCGCTTCCGCAGGGTGAGTATTTTAAAAACGTCGCAAGAGTCGGCTTGAAATCCGAAATAGAAGAATTGAAAAAATTGTTCTTTGTGAAACAAAAAAATACCGATGAAGATTTTGAAAACGCAAATTACGACCTTATATTACAAAAATCACGAGCGGATAGCGCGAAAATTGCTCTGGAGCTTGTCGCCTTTTTGGAGGAGTTTGACGAGCGTTACAGACTAAAGAAAGAACGGCTTGCGATATTGGATTTTGCGGATCTTGAGCGGTTTACGTGTAAGCTTTTATATAACGGTGACGGTAGCTTCAGCGAGCTTTCCGACGAGGTGTCGCGGAGCTTGGGAGAGGTATTCGTTGACGAATTTCAAGACGTCAACCCCGTGCAAAGCAAGATATTTGACGCGCTGTGCCGTCATTGCAGGATATTTCAGGTGGGAGATATCAAGCAGAGCATATATGGCTTTCGCGGCGCGGCTCCGGATATCTTCGCGGAATGCAGACGTTCGTACCGTACTTATGTTTCGGGAAAAGACAGTATTGGGGAGAATGAGCGGCTCACGGTCTTTCTGAGATCGAATTTCCGTTCCGCGTTCACTGTGACCGAGTTCGTCAACAGAGTGTTCGACGTGCTTTTCCACACTCGGCAGGGGTATCCGCATCCCGATGAGCGCATACCGTACGGTCCTGACGATCGCCTTGTGTGCCGACGCGCGGACACGTTCGCGGAGCTTGAAGGAAGCGAAACTGATGCAGGAAAAAAACGTGTATCCGCTCCGGGAAGCGAGCCGGTGAAGATACTTTTGGTGACGGTGCCGAAGCCTTCGAAAAAAAGCGGTGAGGAAAACGGAGAAGAGCAGGAGGAGGAGCTTTCCTCAAAGACGGCTGAAGCGACCGTGGTCGCCGATAAGATAGCGAAGCTCGTTTCCGATGGGGTGTCGCCGTCCGAGATCGCGGTGCTGTACAGGAGTGAAACGCACGTAAGAGCGCTCGAACGGTTGCTTCGCGAACGAAGGATCCCGACGTCGAACGATCGCGGAGATAAGCTTGCTGACGCTCCGGAGGTGCAATTGGCTCTTTCTCTCCTTGAGTGCGTGGATGATCCTCACAGAGATATAAGTCTCGCAGGTGCGCTCAGAAGTCCGATCTTTAATGTCACGATGGACGAGCTTGTCAACATACGCAGGTCCCTCGCGTCGGAAAACGGATCGTTGTATACCGCACTGTGCAAATATACTCAGGAGAACGGTTTTGAAAAAGGAAAGCGCTTTATAAGCTTTAACGAGCGGATGCGCGCCTTTGCTCAGGGTGAGAGCGCCGCGAGAGTCCTTTGGCAGATATACAGTGAAACGGAGCTGTTTTCTCTTTTGTACGACGGGGGAGAGCTTAGCGAATCGCAGGCATTGGCGAGACGCGCAAATCTGATACGTTTGCATCAGCTGGCGGAAAGCGGAGAGCTGTACGGAAGAGACGGTATATATACGTTCGTCAAACGCTTTCGCACGCTTTCCGAAAGCAACGATGCGCCCAAAGCGGCACCGTCGTCCGGAAAGGAAGGCGTACGCTTCCTGTCGTTCCATAGCTCAAAAGGACTTGAGTTCAAGTATTGCTTCGTGTGCGGTCTCGGAAATCGGAACAATAATTTGGACCAGACTGCGGATTGTGTTTCGGATGATCGTCTCGGTATAGCCATAAGGCTCAGAGATGCGACCGGTATCGTAAAATACGACACTCAGGCGCGTCGCGCATTGAGCGAGCTTTCGCGGTATAAACAGTTCGAGGAGGAGCTGCGCGTCTTGTACGTAGCGCTTACCAGAGCGCGGGACGCTCTGTTCATATCCGCCGCGATGAGTGACGATTGCAGAAAGTTTATCGAGAAATGCAGAGCGGCGGCGCATTCTCCGCATCCGTACACGTTTTATCGGATGAACAAAAAGATAGAGTGGATAATGACGGCGCTTTTCTGTGAAGAGGAGTATGTGTCTCTGTTCTCGTTCGGAGATCTCAAGGTAACGAATGCCGTATTTGAGGGAAAGACCTACCGAGAGGTCGATGCTTTCGGCGATGACGCGGTAAATTCCCGAGAAAACGACGGTGACGGCGCCGGAAATATATCGAAGGACGGTGCACCCGAGAGCCGAAGCGCCGAGAAGGCGGAATGCGATGTCGGAGCGACTGAAAATGCGAATGACGCGGTAATTCCCCGAATATCGGATGCGGAGCTTGAAAAGCTCACGAAAGGCTTCAAGGAACGTCTTGAGTACGTGTATCCGCACGCTTATGTAGCGGGATTGCCGGCAAAGGTGTCGGTATCAAGGCTTTCGCCGTTGCTTTTTGATACGCTCGGCGTCTCCGAAAACGTGACGGAAGGGCTTGATGATGACTTGTCGTCGAGATATTCCGACGTATACGAGCTTAGCGCAGAGGAAAGAGTCGAGCTTGAGTCGGTGCCGGATGAAGATGACGTTACGGAGGCTAAAAATCAGCTCAAACGTCCGCGCTTCCTTACGGAGAAGGTCGATACCTTGCGTATGCGTCTCGAAAGAGAGCGTGCCGACGATGCCGCTGAGCCTTGCGCAAGTGAAGATGAGAGGCTCCATGACGCGGTAAATTCCGAGATATTGCGGTCATCGGCGGATGCGGCGGAGGTAGGCATCGCTACGCATTTATTTATGCAGTTCTGCGATCTTGAGAACGTTGAGCGGGTTGGCGTGGATGCTGAGATGAAAAGGTTGTGCGAACGCTCTTTGATACTGCCGTATCACGCGCAGATCGCGGATAGGGTGGCACTAAACCGCTTTTTTTCCTCCGATGTTTACCGTGAGATGCAGAAGAGTGAGCATCTTCGAAGAGAAGTGCGCTTTAATATACGTCTGCCGGCTTCGGCGTTCACAAGTTTAGAAGATGTAGCCGAAAAACTGCGCGAAGAGAGCATTTTGGTGCAGGGTGTTATAGACTGTTACTATATAGCCCCGGACGGAAGCTTGGTATTGCTCGATTATAAGACCGACCGTTTCCCGGACGGAATGAGCAGAGGACAGATAGCTTCAATATTGCGGAAACGCCACAGCAGACAGCTTTGCTATTATAAGATAGCTCTTGAACGCCTTATGTTGCGTCCGGTGGATCGGGTGTCGATCTTTTCGTTTGCGCTCGGAGAAGCGATAGAGCTTTGATCATGTCCGTTGAATACGTTTGTTTGACCGCGTGCCGCACACCTCGAAATCGAGAGCACATTTTTGATCTGTGTGCGGCAATGACGCGGTAAATTCCCGAGATAACGCTATGAAATGTACAGGAGCGCCAAAACGAAACAAAAAGGTAATGTGACGTGAAATAGCAATAACACAACGCAAAACAAAATAATGGTGACTCTACTAAAGCAAAGATAATGCAACAATGGTAACTTAACACAAAGCAAAGATGACGCAACGCGACGGAGTCGGTATCGCAACGTCATCATGCAGAGCTTCGTTCGCGCCTTATCATACTTGTGTGCGCGAATTTATTAACTTTTTTTAATATACCGAAAATCCCTTGACATTTAGGTGATATTGTGATATACTGATAAAAGCAATGATGCTTATGCGCGTCATTTGCTTTAGTATCAATATGCGGGTATGGCGGAATTGGCAGACGCGCTAGATTCAGGTTCTAGTGAGGGCAACTTCGTGAAGGTTCAAGTCCTTTTACCCGCACCACATGACAATAATCCGAACATTCTCCTCCTTGGAGAGTCGTTCGGATTATTTGTTTTCTTTGAGTATCCAAATTTTAATAGCAA
>CAZMWM010000063.1:0-11343 GCA_964570105.1 uncultured Lachnospiraceae bacterium
GGCGCCATTACCATAAACGTAACACCGAAGAGCGTATCCGGACGGGTGGTGTATATCTTGAGCTTCTCATCCGCCCCCCGAAGCTCGAAGTTGACGAACGCACCGGTCGATTTCCCGATCCAATTGACCTGCTGAAGCTTGATGTTCGGAAGATAATCCACCTCGTCCAGCCCGGAAAGGAGCCTGTCCGCATACTTGGTTATCCTCAGATACCACACGTCCTTTGATTTCTGGATTATCTCGCTCTTACAGATATCGCATCTGCCGCCTTGAGAATCCTCGTTTGAAAGCACGACCTTGCAGCTCGGACAGTAATTGACGAGAGCGGTATCGCGGAACACAAGCCCCTTCTCAAACATCTTGAGGAATATCCACTGCGTCCACTTGTAATAGTTCTCGTCCGTCGTATCCACGGTACGCGTCCAGTCAAATGAAAAGCCCACTCTCTTGAGCTGAGACGTAAATTTCTCGATATTTTTGTCAGTGACCTTTCTCGGGTGAGTACCGGTCTTAATAGCGTAGTTCTCCGTCGGCAGACCGAAAGCGTCAAATCCGATCGGATAAAGAACGTTGTAACCCTCCATACGGCGCTTGCGTGAAATGACCTCAAGCCCGGAATATGCCTTGATGTGACCAACGTGCATTCCCGCTCCCGAGGGATAAGGAAATTCTATAAGGCCGTAGAACTTTGGCTTGTCCGTGTTATCGGAGGCGTGAAAAATGCCGGCATCCTCCCACCTTTTTTGCCATTTGGCTTCTACGCTCAGAAAATCGTACTTCATTATTAAAAACATCCTGCCTTTCGCGTACACTATACTTCATCTTGATATTTTATCACATTCCATCCCGCTTGTCAACCTTTTTACCGAATTTTATCCGCATACATAATTTGTTGATGATTTATTTCCTATTATTAAAAAACGTTTATCTATCAAATGACATAATATTTTGTTAAACATTTTATGCAGTATTATTGACAAGTAAAAAGGATGATTGTATAATTAAACATATATAAGTCGATCATCGCAAAAAAGGAGACCGCGCCATGCCAATGCAATTTGTAAGAAAGCTTCCGATACCTCTCGACACCAAGGAAAAATATCCCCTGACCGCCGCCGCGTCCGAAGCCAAGGAGCACAACGACGAGGCGATACGTCGCGTATTCACCGGGGAGTCGGATAAATTTCTGCTCATAATAGGTCCCTGCTCTGCCGACAACGAAGGCTCGGTGATGGATTACGTCCATCGCCTGAAAAAAGTATCCGAGCAGGTATCGGACAAGCTCATAATAATACCTCGCATATACACTAACAAGCCGCGCACGACCGGTGACGGCTATAAAGGAATGCTCCATCAGCCGGATCCGATGGAACAGCCCGACGTCTACAAGGGACTTCTCGCCATACGCGAGCTGCACGCGAGAGTCATAACCGAGACCGGACTGCCAACGG
Source organism: uncultured Lachnospiraceae bacterium (assembly GCA_964570105.1). Classification (GTDB taxonomy): domain Bacteria; phylum Bacillota; class Clostridia; order Oscillospirales; family CAG-272; genus SIG673. The sequence continues at coordinate 1,452 of CAZMWM010000063.1, forward strand.
CAGACGAGATGCTCTATCCGGCAAACTATTGGTATCTTTCGGACGTTCTCTCTTATGTTGCGGTCGGAGCACGTTCCGTTGAAAATCAGGAGCACAGGCTGGTCTCGAGCGGTATCGGAGTTCCCGTAGGTATGAAAAACCCAACAAGCGGTGATCTCTCGATAATGATGAACGCCATAACCGCGGCGCATCACAAGCATTCCTTCATATACCGCGGCTGGGAGGTCAACACCACCGGAAACGAATGCGCTCACGCTATACTGCGCGGTTACGTCAACAAGCACGGTCAGAGCCTGCCGAATTATCATTACGAGGACCTTGAGCACCTCTGCTCGCTCTATTCCGCCTCGTCACTCACTAATCCCGCGCTTATAGTCGACGCCAACCACGCAAATTCCGGAAAAAAGTTCGAAGAACAGCCGAGGATCTGCAAGGAGGTGCTCCATTCGTGCCGACACAACGCAGATATCAAAAAGCTGGTCAAGGGCTTTATGATCGAAAGCTATATCGAGGACGGATGTCAGAAGATAGGCGAGGGCATATACGGAAAGAGCATAACCGATCCTTGTCTCGGCTGGAAAAAGAGCGAACGGCTGATACTTGAGATCGCCGATCTGCTGTAAGACCTCCGCCGTTAACACGAATACAGGAAGGGGATAACGCTATGACCGAGATGACCGTAAACTGTACCAAGAGCTATAAGGTGATCATTGATAAGGGCATACTCGGTCGATGCGCCGAGATGATCGTCTCCGCCGTTCCGGCAAAAAAATACTGCCTGATCTCGGACGGAAACGTCGCGCCGCTGTACGCTCCCGAAACAGAGCGTGCTCTGAGACAAAGCGGAGCCGAGGTATGCACCTACGTTTTCGAGCCGGGCGAGGCAAGCAAGACGCTCGCGACCGTCAGCGAGATACTCAGCCTACTGGCATCGCACCGTTTCACACGCGCGGACTGTCTTATCGCGCTCGGCGGCGGAATAACCGGCGATATCACGGGATTTGCCGCGTCAATATATATGCGCGGAATACGTTTCGTACAGCTTCCGACCACTCTGCTCGCGGCTGTCGACTCCTCCGTCGGAGGAAAAACGGGAGTCAATCTTGACGGGCTGAAAAATCAGGTCGGCTCGTTTTGGCAACCGTCGCTCGTGCTGTGCGATCCGAGCACCTTCGATACCCTTCCGAGGTACGAATTTGAAAACGGGATGGCTGAAGTGATAAAATACGCCGCGATCTGTGCGCCGGATATAGCGGAGCGGCTCGACGGAGATATATGCGAGCTTATAAGCAGATGCGTCAGCATAAAGAGCGATATCGTGAGCCGCGACGAGACAGACTGCGGAGAACGTATGCTTCTGAATTACGGGCACACCTTCGGGCACGCCGTCGAAAAGGTCAGCGGCGAGACCGTTCCGCACGGAAGAGCCGTTGCCATCGGAATGGTCATCGCGGCAAGACTCGCGGAAAAGCTCGGAGCTTGCGAAACGGGAGTTGCCGCGCGCACCTCCGAGATATTGCTCTCCCACGGGCTTCCGATATCGGCGGACGGATTTAGCTCGGACCGGCTCTTTGATGCTATCAAGAACGACAAAAAACGCAATTCCGATAAGATCACGCTCGTACTGCCAAGACGCTTCGGCTCTTGCTTTCTCCGCACAGTGACGATGGACGAGCTTCACGAGCTTATGAACTGAACGGCAGATAAAATATCACAATGAATATCTAAGGAACGATATATATGAAGATGAACGTTTCCGCAAAGCGGCTCGAAGGAGTTATGACCGCCGTATCCTCAAAATCCGATGCCCACAGAGCCGTTATCTGTGCGTCTCTCTGCGACGGAAGCACCGAGATAAGGCTCGGAGAATACAGCGACGACGTAACGGCAACGGTGGAATGCCTGTGCGCAATGGGGGCAAGGGCGGAGCGCACGGAGTACGGATTTCGTTTTACGAAAAGCTGTGACGGAGAAGGCGCTTCCCTGCTGAATTGCCGAGAAAGCGGATCGACGCTCAGGTTTTTGCTTCCCATTGCCGCCGCGCTCGGAGGTAGAAAGACATTCAGCGGCGCAGGCAGACTGCCCCAAAGACCGCTCCTCCCTCTTATAGAAGCGCTTGAAGGTCACAACGTGGTGTTTGACAACAAAAAGCTTCCGCTCGTCAGCGCAGGAAAGCTGAGCGGAGGAAGCTTTACGCTTCCCGGAAATATAAGCTCGCAGTTCATAAGCGGTCTGCTTTTCGCCGTTCCTCTGACCGGAGACGGCGGAAGCATAACCGTAACGGACGGGCTTCAGTCCGCAGGATACGTGGATATGACGCTCCGCTCGCTCGACGGCTTCGGAGTACACTGGAAAAAGCACGGAAACGAGTATTACACGGTCTCGCCGGATCAGCGCTACACCACCCCCGGAGTTTATAACGTCGAAGGCGATTGGTCGGGCGCGGCTTTCTTCCTCGTAGCCGCCGCGATCAACGGAGATATAACGGTAAAGGGATTAAGTCCCGACAGCGCACAGTCAGATCGCGCCGTTCTTGATATACTAAAGGAATTCGGAGCGAGGACGGAATGCTCGGCTGACACGGTCAGGATAACGTCAGATAAGGCGCGACCGATAAACGTCGACGTTTCGGACTGCCCGGATCTTTTCCCCTGCCTTTCGGTGCTTGCCTGCCGCGCCGAGGGTGTGAGTCGACTGTACAACGCTTCAAGACTGCGGCTCAAAGAGAGCGACCGCGTTGCCACCACGGCGGCTATGTTGCGCGCTCTCGGAGTCTCGGTAAAGGAGGAGCACGACGCACTGGAGATACACGGCACAGGCTCGGTATGCGGCGGCATCGTCAACGGAGCGTCCGATCACCGCATAGTTATGTCGGCAAGCATTGCAAGCCTTATGTGCGCAGGTAGCGAAAGGGCAAGCATAATGGTCACCGACGCCGAAGCAATAAGCAAATCTTATCCCTCGTTTTTCCGTGACCTTACCGCTTGCGGCGGAAAATGCGCCGCTTTTTGAAAAAAGCTTTGGCAAAAAGAGTTTCCTTTCGGGAAACTCGGCGTAACAAGGCTTCGCCATTGTTACGCGCCCGCTTTCTGAAGAAAGCTTGGCAAAGACTTTCGTATAGCTTCGCGGTGGGGAATTGTTGTTCCATCAGTAGGGAACGACAATCTGTCGTTCCGCAAAGCACCGTCCACGTTTACACAAAATATTGAGCAAAACAGTAGCCCTTGAGCCTTCCCCAGCGGGGGAAGGGAGACCGCGATAGCGGTGGATGAGGTGTTCCCTTACACTTGTTACTCTCGTACGCGTTTACACAAATTCAACCTTAAAGCATCAGCGCACCGTAGGCTCCCTTGTGTAAAGGGAGCTGTCAGCGAAGCTGACTGAGGGATTGTAAACTTTATCAAAAGCTTCTGTATAGCTTCGCGGTGAAAATGGAATGTTCCATCACAGCTGTACGCCCACCTGTGTCAAAGCTTATATCCTGCGCACCGTTGAAACAAAAACAACTATCGAAAAGATGAAAAGAGGTACGTGATAATGCGCTCCGAATTTGGAACAGCCTTAAAGGTAGCCGTTGAAGGCGGCTCGCACGAGGACTTCGTAAGCGGCGAGATGATTGGTCTGCCTTCCGGCATCGAAATAGATATGCACAAGCTCACGGCGTTTATGCAAAGGCGCAGAGGTGGCACATCCCCGTTCACGACGCCGCGAGCGGAGGACGACGTTCCGGAGTTTGAGAGCGGGCTTAAGCTGCTCGGCGGCAAATACCTGACCGACGGCTTCCCGATAAAGTTCAAGATCGTCAATCGCAACTGCCGTTCCGGGGATTATTCCCAATTCAGCGACACACCGCGCCCTTCACACGCAGATTATACCGCTCGCCTACGCTACGGAGATGGCGTCGATCTCCGAGGTGGCGGACACTTTTCCGCAAGGCTGACAGCCCCACTGTGCGTTATGGGTGCTATATGTATGCAGTATCTCTCAACGCTCGGCGTCAGCATAGGCTCACATCTCTACTCGGTCGGAAACGTCCGCGACAAGGCGTTCGACGCGGTAAATTGCCGAGAAAACGATCTCACTCAAGCGATAAGATCTCCGTTCCCGACGCTTGACAGCGATGCGGGAGAGCGTATGAAGGCGGAGCTTGAAAGGGCTGTCAAGGCGCACGACTCTCTCGGAGGAATAGTCGAATGCGCCGCGCTCGGAGTGCCACCCGGCATAGGCGATCCGCTGTTTTACGGAATTGAGAACCGCATCTCCCAGGCGATATTCGGACTGGGCGGTGTTCGCGGAATAGAGTTCGGAACAGGCTTTGACGCGGCAAAAATGCGCGGTAGCGAGCATAACGATCCGTTTTTTACAGACGGCGTCACGGTAAAGACGCTCACCAACCATTGCGGCGGCATCCAAGCAGGCATAACGAACGGTATGCCGATAATATTCCGCGTTGCCTTCAAGCCCACCGCATCCATATCCGCAAAGCAAGCCACCGTCTCACTTTCCGAAATGACCAACAAAGAGCTGGTCATCGGCGGACGTCACGATCCTTGCATAGCGATACGCGCCCTGCCGTGCGTGGAGGCGGTATGCGCCATCACGCTTACCGATGCCGTAATAACCAAAGCAAATGGCGTTTGACGCGGCAATTCCCCGAGAAATACACAAAAACAACGAAACGCTCAAGGCGTTTGAAAAGCTAAAAGAAAGGCTGTTGAAAATATGGAGCTGTCTGAATGCAGAGCAGGTATCGACGGTATAAATAACGAACTCCTCCGTCTTTTCTGTAAAAGGATGGAGCTGTCGAAAAACGTTGCGGAATATAAAGCCGAGCATGGGCTTCCGGTGCTCGATCACGCTCGCGAGCGCGAGGTCATATATGAGATGACCGAAAAAGCCGGCAAGGATATGGAATACTACACTAAGGTGCTGTACAACGTTATCCTTGACCTGAGCAGAGCCTACCAAAGCAAGCTTTTAAATCGCGACACGGGCATCTCCGAGCAGATCAGGCGATATTCGGAAAATGCCGACGCCATATTCCCCAAGCGAGCCACTGTAGCCTGTCAGGGAGTTGAAGGTGCGTATTCCCAGCTCGTCTGCGAAAAGCTGTTCGAGACGGTAAAGATCAGCTATTTCAGCTCGTTCCGCGACGTTTTCGAAGCGGTCAAGAACGGTGTCTGCGAGTTTGGTATACTTCCGATAGAAAACAGCACCTACGGGACGGTGACCGAGGTATACGACCTTATGAAGCGGTACAGCTTCTGTATCGTAAAATGTCTGCGTCTCAGAGTCGACCATTGCCTGCTCGCCAAGCCCGGCACAAAGCTTTCCGAGATACGCGAGGTGCTCTCTCACAGTCAGGGTATCGGGCAATGCGGAGATTTTTTTGCCAAGCACAAAGAGATATCAGCTCGCATACGCCAGAACACCGCCGCCGCCGCCAAAGAGACGGCGGAAACGGAGAGACGGGACGTTGCCGCCATCGCCTCCTCCGCCTGTGCCGAGCTTTACGGGCTTGAAGTCCTCCTGCGCGGCATCCAGAACGATCCTTACAATCACACCCGCTTCATCTGCATATCGAGAGACGGAAGGATATACCCCGGCGCCAACAAGATAAGCCTTATGCTGACGCTTCCTCACACCCCCGGCTCCCTTTATAACGTGCTCGCGAAATTCACCGCAAACGGTCTGAATCTCACCAAGCTTGAAAACCGCCCGATCGAAGGCAGTGATTTCGACGCCCGTTTCTATTTCGATTTCGAAGCTTCTCCGTACGACGAAAACGTGCTCGCGCTTCTTGACGAATTAAATTCATCGTGCGAAAATCTCGTATTTCTCGGAGGATACACGGAAAGTTAAAGACAGTTAAAAGTTAAAGTTAAAGATACAGACAAAGATAAAAATATGAGCCTCTTCGGCGATCAAGCTCGAGGAGGCTCGTTTTTGTTATATACAGTCAAATAGCAATGTCTCCAAACTTTTCCGCAAAGTTCTTTTTATGAGCGCGCACGCGCACGGTATACGCCGTGATCCAGATATTCTCGGCGGCATCCGCTATCAAGAGAAGCCCGGTTATATTGTTTATAGAGAAAAAGCTCGAGAGCCTGAAAAAATCCAGCAGTGAGCATATCCCGATGACCGTTATAGCCGCCGCCGAGGTCATCATCATCCTCCATTTCATTCCAAACCGCCTTGCATCCATAGAGGTCTGGAGCTTGAGCAGACCGTCAAATATGACGTATACGCAGTATACGGTCACGAATTTGGGACCTATCGCATTCGGTATCATCATAAGGAGCAGACCGATCACAGCAGCAAACAGCCCGACCGCAAAATCAAATTGGAACGCCAACCTGTACACATCGTTCGAATAATAGGCGAACATTTTCACCGCGCCCATAAAAAGGCTGATACCGCCAAGAACGTAGCAAAATGCCCGACCGGTCGAAAGATCGGGAAATATGAGCGTGAGCGTTCCGAGCAACAAAAGGAGCGAAGCCACGAAGATATTGCTTATCTTGGCGTTTCTCACTATCGCCATTCTCTTTTGAGCGCTCTTATCTCCGGACAGAGAATATCTCTCCTTGATCGATCCCATAAAAATCTCTCCATTCTCAAAGAATAATATGCGGCGTCCATTGCAAGCTCCACCGCAAGAGCCGCGTCTCAAGCGATAGCCGGACTGTTTTCGCGTGCCTCCGAGCCAACGGCTTCACCGTCAGGCTGTGAAAGCGCTTCATCAAGCTTTGCTTGGATGCGCGATCTGACCGATTCGCAAAGCTCCTCGCGCGTCATATCCTTGTATTCCTCGTAATATATCGGCTCAAGATAGTGCACCTGAGTGACGACATGACCAAGCGCGTTACCGTTCATAGCCTTGTCGGAATTGACTATAGCGACCGGTACCACGGGGCATTTTGACTCAATGGCGCATTTAAAGCAACCGCTGTAAAACCGCAACAGGCGGTGTCCGCTTCCAAGCTCGTATCTCCCCTCGGGAAACACAAGATACCGCTCGCCTGCCTTCACCTCGTCCGTTATCTCGTTGATAACTCGAAGCTGTTGCTTTACCGCGTACGGCTCGATACGCTTTCCGCCGATCAGCTCTATCATCTGATCCACCGAAAATATCCTTGACTTCTGAGCATTCATCAGCACCCGACAAGGTCTGTCGTGAGAGAGAAATATTCCCACGGCGTCGTATCTGCCGAGATGATTTGAATACATTATATATCCGCCGTCCCTCGGCAGCTTATCCTGTCCGTCCGAGACGGTCTCGATGTTTCCTATAAATTTCAGATTTCTCATAGCCCTGCGCGCAACGGCGTAGCATTGTTCATCCGAATATCTTTCGCGGTGAGCGGAATAATACATCGCGATAAACACGTGTATCAGCGTATACACGAAGCCTATGATAACTATAAGCGTAAATCTCATTATGAAGAATACCCCTCAGGCAATGCTTTTATCGGTTACCGTCCATAAATTCGAGCAAGGACGGATATATCCCCTCAGCCGATCTCTTTCCGTGCTCGTAGAACCTGTCGAGCACATCACGGTCCATCTCGAAACGGTCTATCCTCATAGTCGTCGGACGGATAATGAACAGCTTCCCCTCATCACGGAGCCTTTCCATTTTCCCCACCTGTTCGTTATACCGATCGATACGCGCCAAAAGCAGGTCGTACAGCTTCGGATATTTCTTTTTGTACATCACGTTCAGGACGTGCTTAAATCTGCCGTAGTCCGTCCCCTTCTCCCCCTCCGGTCTCGTAAGGACGACCACGACCTTATCGCATCCTTTTTCGAAAGCGCGGTCAAACGGTATGGAATCCCCAACGCTGCCGTCAAGGTAATGACCGCCGTCAATCTCCACAGGCTCGCACAGCATAGGAACAGAGCAGGACGCCTTGTTTATGGCAAAAAGCCGCGTCTCGTCCGCTTTTTCGGAAAAATATTCCGCCCGCCCCTCTTCACAGCTGACCGCAACGAACTCCGTCTCGCACTCCGCCGAGAAAAAAGCATCAAGGTCAAAAGGATACTGAACGTGCGCAAATTCTGTCAGCATACGGTCAAGGTCTATAAAACGTCCGCTTTTGAAATAGGACTTAAGACCGATATATTCATATTTCTTTTCGGGTAGGATAACGTTCTTCGTCCGCCCCACCTGTCTGGCGGTAAAATTCAGAGCGTTACCTGCCCCGGCGGAGACACCGACTATATAGGGAAAATACAGATCGTTCTGCAAAAAAACATCCAGCACTCCGGCTGTAAATATCCCCCTCTTAGCTCCGCCCTCAAGCACAAGTCCGATCTTCATCTACGGTATGATCCTTTCACTGTCCGCATAAAAAAGCACCCCGGCTGCATCCTCAGCCGTCCATCATAAGATATTATATAGCGATCCGAAAAAAATGCAACGGTCATTTTCGCTTTTTTTGCATATATTTCGGACAAAATCGCAGATCTGTCTGAAAACCGAGCCTCGCCGTCAGATATTAAGAAGCTTTATACCGCCGAGATCGGTGAGCGGAGCATCCGAAAGCTCCACCATCTCAAGTCCTCTGACGCGGCAAAACTCCGAGATCGCGTCAAGATCGGGGTGGCTCGATATCTTCCCGAAAAAGTACACGCGCCCCTCATTGCAAAATGAAGCGCCGCCGATAAATCCGCTCCCGTAGCCCGGAAGCGCTATGTGCCCGGGTGTTATCTCAAGCACATCCGCGCCGTTTTCCCTCATAGCCGCGGCAAGTCCCCTGTCGGACGTTATGGCAGAGCGCTCGTCAAGCTTCAGGACAGAACAGCACGCGTACCCCTGCTTCACCCTCACGCATCGGGAAAACGCGTCCAGGATGCGTCTGCTCGTGTGCTCCGTCAGAGAATACAGCACTCCGTTCATCTCAAGTGCGTTGATAGCGATATCCTCGGGATATGTCGCATCAACGTTGACGCCCTCGCTCTCGACCTCAGCTGTCCGGTCAAGCTCCGAGAGCGCCGAGCGTATCCGAGCGAAGGTATCTGCGTGTCGCTCGGCGTATTTTTGGGGAGTCACCAGCCCCACGCGGCGATCATCAAGTTTTTTTATAAAAAAAAGCATATCCGGATGCGACGCGACCGGATATTGAAGCTCCGCGCACGGCGGTAGCTTTATAAGCTCGTACCCGTCGCCCTCAAGCGTTTTTACCGCATCCTGCGGCATCCTGTCGGAGCATAGCGCCACCCATCTCTTCAAGTGCGTATCACCTCACCGAATATCGTTCCCGAAAAAACAAAAGCCCCCGACGGCATCGGAGGATCTTGTCAATACCAAAAAAGTTAAGCTCAAGCTCAAACAGCCTGGTCCTTGCGCATGGTGCGAAGGCAACGGGTGCACGCATAAACGGATCTATGCGTACCGTTTATGTCCATCTTTACCTTTCTGACATTCGGCTTCCAGGTCCTATTGGTCTTTCTGTTCGAATGGGAAACCTTAAGACCGAACACCATAGCTTTATTGCAGATCTCACACTTTGCCATTACGGTAACCTCCTATATGAATAGCTCATCACGGCACATTCACGACCGCGATAACGCCATAAAGTCGCTGTACCTGATACACACAGCAGTTATTATATCACATATTATTCAAAATTGCAATAGCAAAAACAAAATTTTAAGAAAAAATTTAAAATTCCCCGCCAGCTTTTCGAGAAAAGCTGGGCAAAAAGAGTTGACCTTCGGTCAACTCGGTGTAACACGGCAAATCCGTGTTACACGCAAGGATGTAAACTTTAACAAAGACTTCCGAGTAGCTTCGCGGTGGATGATCAATATTCCATCATAGAGGGTACACCCATCTGTGTTCGCACAAATTTAGGGCGTGTATCCTTAAACCACCCAAACTCTGCGC
>CAZMWM010000064.1:0-10849 GCA_964570105.1 uncultured Lachnospiraceae bacterium
CTTCGGTTATAAAGATAAGCCTTTGAAGTGTGGCTTACACAGCTCCGCTGTGTAACCGCTGTGTAAGCGCTAAGATATAAGCCTTAAATTAAATTCCGTGAATAAGGTGTTCTTCCGCATTTACTTGCGTATGCGTTTCCACGAATTTTACTCCAAAATAAGGCACACATTTTCTTTGCGATAAATCCAAGATTTGGTAACAAGACAATACTGCAGTATGATCTGCTCTAACTTTGATGGGCATTTCTTAAATAAATTGAGATATTTTCAAAAATCTATTGACATTTTTTAACTTATGTGCTAAAATATGATTAAAGTGTTATTATTGAACGCGCAATTTATCAACCGCGAATCGTAACATAGGAGGCAAATAAAATGATAGATACTAAATCTAACGCTCAAGTGATCTCTAAGTACGAAAAATATTTCAAGGTATTCTTGTGGCTACCTCTGATCTATTCGGCTATCGTGGGATTTGTAATGCTGGTGGTGGGGATAGTTTTATGTGCCAATGTTTCCGGAGCGCTTATTATGGTCGGAATATTTGGTGCACCGATAATGGCTGTCTTGACATATTATTTTGCGAGCGTTCTTTTGTCATATAGAATATTGCACATCTATTATTTGAAGGAAATGACAAACAGAGCTTCGAAAAGCGGTTGCGATATGGTCGCAGACACAGATGAAACACCAAGTGTAACTGCTCTCAATAGTTTGACGAGCATAAAGAAAAACGCGCACCGCAATGACAGTGACCTCGCGAGCGTAACGATACCCGATGGTGTAACGAGCATAGAAGAGCAAGCGTTCTGTGGTTGCAGTAACCTTACGAGCATAATTATACCAGATAGTGTAACGAGTATAGGAAAGTCTGCATTCTCTAATACCGGATATTATAAAGATACCTCAAATTGGGAAAACGAAGTATTGTATATCGGCAAATACTTGATAGAAGCTAAAGATGATACCATATCCGACTCTTATACGATAAAGGACGGCACACTTTGTATAGCAGATAATGCATTCTCCGGTTGCTTTAAACTTACGAGCATAACCATACCCGATAGTGTAAGGAGCATAGGGTGGCGTGCGTTCTGGGGTTGCAGTAACCTCGCGAGCGTGAATATAGGCAATAGTGTAACAAGCATAGGGGTTTCTGCGTTCTCCGGTTGCAGTAGCCTTACGAGCATAATATTACCTGAAAGTGTCACGAGCATAGGTGATTTCGCCTTCTTGGGTTGCAGTAACACAACGGGAATAATAATACCCAATGGCGTAACAAGCATAGGAAATTTTGCATTCTCCGGTTGCAGTAGCCTTACAAGTATAACTATACCCGAAAGCGTCAAGAGCATAGGAGATTCTGCGTTCGAAAGCTGCTATAGTCTTGCAAGTATAAAATACAGAGGAACACAAGCGCAATGGAATGCGATAAGTAAAGGTTCTTGGTTGTTTTCAAGCCCGGTAGAAAATATAATAACATACGATTACAACGGATAATAAGATATCATAAATGAATATCTCGATGCGATCAAACGCCGCATCAAAAAAACATCGGAACGTTCTGATCTCGCTCCGATGTTTTTATTATTCGATCTACCGGTGACCGTTTACGCCTCGGTATAATATGCGCATCCGTAAAGGAACGCCGTATCCGCATTGATACCGGAAGGAAGCGTAGGTCTCTTCTGCACCACCCACTCGGTAATGAAGTCGTAAAGCTGGTCATTGAGCACGTACGCGCCGTCGATGCACAGCTCGGCGTACTGATCTATCATTCCCTTGTAATACTTCACGACGCGATAGTCAAGCTCCTCGCCGTTAACGTTTCTCGTCTCGCTGAAAACGAGAGAGAGGTATTGCATGCCCGATGTGGAATTGATATTCACAAATGACACGTCCTCGCTTGTGTTATCAAGGCTGAAAAATCTGCTCTTAACGGATATCTTGAGCATAACGAACGCTCCGTCGGCACTTCCGACGTGATAATATCCGTTCTCGTCCTTAACGATAACGGCGGAATTTATCTCTTCAAACGAAAAGTCGGTAAGCGTCTTTCCGGAAACATCGCCGACGATATCCGCGGCATTCTTCGCACCGGATGTGATCTGAACGTTCTCCGTCTCCTTTATCGGCTCGTCCTTTCCGGGTATTATATCCCTCAGCTTTTCGACCTTGAGCGTAACCGTGGTGGGATACTCCGCATCACTGTCGAAGCGGACGCCGAACATCCAGCTGTTATAGTATTTAAAATTTCCGTCGCTGTCCGTCATATACTCCTTCTGCATCATAAATTCGATATACGAAGCATATTCGCCGCTTTCGTCAACGTTGTCGATATCGGCACTGAAGGATATATAGTTACTGCTTGACGGAAAATGCCCGATATAAAGCTTCGCACCGTCTCCGAGTCCGATCGCCGAGAGCCTGTAATATCCCACGTCATCGGGCTTTGACGGCTGGACACAGAAATAATACAGCGAGTCGTCGTGAGAGGTGGACAAAAGACCGTCTCCGTCGTCCTCTCTTTTTTCGCTCATTGTGATCTGAATCGTCGAGCCTATGCTAAGCTCTCCGGGATAGAACGCCGTGTACGGATCCTTCACCGCACTTTGATATACCTCAACGTTACATATCAGAGCGTTCGGCGAGAACACCACGTCGCTCTGTATATAAAATCCGTCCGGTACGCCGTCCCTGATCATTACGGTATATCCGATATCCCCGTCCTTGGCGGTGTATTTAGGCGCAGAAAAGGTGAATATGCCGTTCCCGTCGGTCTCACCCGTGGCGATCCTGCTCACCCCGTCCGTGATCAGCAAGCTGATGCCCGAAGCAGGCGTCCCGGCTTTATCCTTATCGTTTATATACTGGCCGTAGTTGATCTTGACCGAGTGGTCGTATTTTTTGTATTCACCGCACTTCGTGCAACGGTCGTTCACGTAAATATGAGCACAGTCAGACGCCCCGTCTCCGGAGGTCTGACTGTTCTTTTTAAGTGTAAGCGTGTACTGCTGTTTGTCCGCGGTAGTCTTGACGGAGGTATTGTCAAAGGTATATCCCTCCGGAATACTGCCCTCAAGGATATGCACCTCGTATTCGCCCGGCTTATTTGTGCCGAGAGAGTAAACGACCTTACCGGAAGCGTCCGAGCTTACCGGCATCAGGCAGAAATCCTCCCCTCGGCAGATCTGGACTCGCACGCCCTCCACCGCCGCTTGGGTATCCTCGAGCACCACGTTGAAGATATACTCCGTTATCGCCGTGTCGCCGCCGTTATCGCCATTATCACCGTTATCGCCGTCGCAGGCTACAAGTGCGCACGCGAGCAGACATACGCTAAGGAGCACGAGCAGGTACCGTTTCAAGCTTTTCATATGTATCATCCCTTTCGTAATGTATATATCTCATCTACGGCTCCCATCGGCGCTCCCCGTAGATCTTCGGGGAAAACGCCGATCTGTGCCGCTAATACCGGCATCAAACGTGTCTGTAGAAGCTCGCCGTCATCAGCCACTGATCCTCAACGCCTGCCTCACCGTAGATATAAGCAAGGTTCTCAATTATCTTCACAAGATCTTCGTCAGCCTTTACATATCCGTAAAGCTCGCTGTCGGCATCTCCCGACTTCGCCATCTCAAGATACGCCTCCATCTCAGCCTGATGATCTCCGAATATAGCCTTGTATACGTCCTCGTTATCAAATCTTCCAAGCTCGCCAAGCTCGTACCACACCTTCTCATATCCGATAACGTTGCCGTCATCGTCGTATTTCTCGACAGTGACGTAGCCCTCAAAGCCATTCGTATACTTTTCAAGCGTACAGTAGTCCCCGGGCCAGCCTATATACGATGTCAGCACTGTGGTCTTTAGGAAATCGATGTAGACGTAACCGGTCTCGCTGTAGTCAAGTATCGCCTCACCGTTCTCGTATCCGAGCACCTGATGATAGTAGCCGTCATCTCCGAGAGCGGCGTGGAAGTTATATCTTCTGTCTATTATTATCGTTCCGCCGTCCTCGGTGGTCGTATAGTGCTCCGTGCAGGTGGTCAGAACGTCCAGCTTTTCTCCGACGTACTCGATCATAAAATCGAATTCTCCGAGATCGTCCACCGGATCGAAGCCCACGGCGATATAGTAGGTCTCCCCCGCTTTGCAGGTGTGCTTTATCACGAAGTGAGCATCCCGCTCGTCGGTACCCTCGTCAAGCACGTTTCCGTCGGCATCATATAGCCACGCTATCGTATCTATATCTGCCACGGTAGACGCGTCGTCTCCCTCTCCGAGCTTTGAGAGCGAATAGAAGGCGTAAACACCGGTCTTATCCGGAACGAACTTGAAATAATGTCCTCTCGGCACGATAACGCGGTTTATCACAGCGTGATTTTTACCCAACTGAGCGTCGAACGCGCTCTCCTCGTCTATACCGGAGCGTACATCCTTAATGCTCACGATACCGTTGCCCGCGCCGTAATGGTCGAAATAGCAACATAGCTCGAGCCATTCCCATTCGTGGTTTTTACCTTCTCCGAGGCTTGATACGAACATATCGAGCAGCTCCGCAAGCGTCTCGTCAACGACCGAATATCCAATGTCGCTGTTCTCTTCCAGCCAGCAATAGCTTCTCGTAAGATCCGCGTTGATCGACTCGGCATAATCCGTACCATTCACTAAAAGCATACCGGCGTTCGCCATATCCTCAAGAGACGTAGGTGACCATTGAGTGGAGCCGCAGAGCTTGGCAAGAAGTATCGGACCGTCAGCCGTGCCAACGTGATAGTAGCCGTCCTTTTCGTTCAGCACCACCTTGGCGTAATTCTTGTAGCTCGTGCTCGCGTCATCATCAGCCACACCCGTCGCGGCGTAGCGGAAAACGTTCATCGAGCCGCCGGCGCTTATCATACCCTCAAGCGATACTATCCGTATATTCTTGACCTCGACAAACTCCTCCTCAAACGTACGGTATCCGTCGCTGGAGTCCTTGACGTAAGCCAAAGTTACGGTGTGCTCGCCCTCGCTCAGCGCATCCGAAGTATAGGCGTAAACGGTAGTCCAACCGTCCTTCACGCCGTACACCTTCTGCATTATATGACCGTCAACATACACGGCAAGCATATCGTACAGCTGAGTTCCGTACGTATCGTACTCGATGGCGTAGCGGCAATCAAAGGCAAACACCTGACCGCCCGTGAGCGATATATCGGTATTTATCATAGCGGAAGAGCTTTGCTTTCCGTAGTTGGAGGGACGTATCGCGGTCCTGTCGTCCGTGATCACCCAAGGCCACACGTATTCCGAAGCGGACGCGGTATAGCTTCCGTTAAAGTTCTGTCCGTTCACTATCGCCTCGATCTCGGAGGATGACGGCATCTCCACATCTGGCTTTTCTATCTCCACCGTATCGTCCTTACCGTCGTCACCGTCGGAGGGTGAGGTCTGAACGTAATCGTCGGATATATAGCGAGCTACGGTCTCCTTCCAGACCTCGGAGTCGGGATTTCCGCCCCTGACGTATTCGGTGATCACACCGTAGCGGTCGATGAACACGGTACAGGGAATGCTTTTTTCGTGGAATGATTTGAAGTGTGAATATAACTTATTGTTAATGTCGGGCACCATATTGAAGGTGTATCCGTTATCGCTTTTGAAATTATTGCACGCGGTCGCATTGTCATCGGTGCTCATAGCGACTATCTCGATATCGTCGCCGTATTCTCTGAACACGCTCTCAAACGCCGGGAACTCCGCCTTACACGGCGAACACCACGACGCCCAGAAATTGAGCAGTACCAGCTTCTTTTCCTCAAGAAGCTGAGAGAGTGTGACCTCAGCTCCATCCTTCATAAAGGTGAAGTCGTACATAACGTCCCCGACGGCGTACAGCTTATCCGAAGGGAGACTTTCCTTTATGACCGAGGTATCCACGATGACCGCGGTCTCCCCTCCCTGCTCGCCCGTGGACGTGTCGGAAGCGGAATATCCGGGAGCAAGGTCTTTCAGCTTTACGGTGTAGATCGCAGGCTTCAACCACGCGGAATATGCTCCGTTTGCATCGGTCTTGCCGCTCGCGACCTCGCCACCGTCGGCATCCTCGAGCACAACGGATGTGTCTTTAAGCAACAGTCCGCCCCTTGTCTTGACCGATATCTTATATTCGACCGTTCCTTTCGGATGCTCATCCGGTCCCGGCTGATCGTCCGGAGAACAGGATATCAGCGCGGCAAAGGCTGAAAACAGCATCAGCATTCCCAAGAGCAACGCAACGGAACGGCGGAAAATAATATTTCCTTTCATATTTATAACCACGCCTTTCTAAATCATAGCAGTTTTGTGACGGTTTCGGCTTTGCTAAGGCACAAAACGCATCTGAAAGATCTATCTTTCAGACTTCTGTCCTTTCATATCCGGGTTAAGCGCTCACCGAAGCGCCGTCGAACGTTATATAGCTTTGAGAGCCGCTGAAATCTATCACCGCCACAAAGTTTTCGCCATCGCCTGTCAATCTCACGTTCACGGTGCCATTCGTATAATCTATCTCGCCGATAACGGAATATTCGTACCTGCTTCCGTCGGAAGCCTCGACATCACCAAATCCGTTGAAGGAATACGTGATACCGTTCTCGTCGTCCAAAGCCTCCATCCTGTAGAGACGGTCACCCTCGCGCATCTTGAGTGCACGCGTTCCGTCCTCGCTAACGTAAGCGCCCTTGGTGGAGGGATCGCAGAACTCCACGCGATATATTCTGGTAAGCCCGGCAGAGTCGACCGTCCACAAAACGTAGTATCCGTCGGCGTACGTGTAATAGTAGCTCGTGGGAGAGGATATCTCGCCGTTGCGCATCACGCCCGTCTGAGCAGTGCCGCTCGTAAGAGTGCTTCCGCTCATTCCGTCGAACTGCCAAGCCAACACCATATTTCCGAGCTTGTATGTCCACGTACCCAAAAGCTCATCCGCCGGAGCACAGAGTATCTGATCCTCGTAGAGATACCATTCCTCGTAAGAGGATATGACCACGTTGCCCTCACCGACGAATATCGCGTAGAAGGTGGTCTCACTGTATACGAACGAGAGCGTCATATCATCGATCTGCTTAAAGGTGACCGCATCGTCTCCCTTGATCGTTCCCTCGATAGTTCCGTCAAGCCCCATAGAGCCGACCGTCATGCTCGTGACCGAGCCGGTCATTCCCCAAACGCCCGTAAACTTAGTCTTTATACGCAAGCCCTTGCCTTCGCCGTCGATCGACAGCACGTATTCGTTTCTCTCGGTGTCCTTCACGATACTGCCGATCGGATCACCGTCGCCGCCGTATATATCTATACCGTCGCCGTTTATCCGATACGCGTATTCCGTGAAGCTTCCGTCAAGCTTGCTCACGGTCATCACACCGCCGACGGAAAGCTCGCCGCGTCCGTCAAAGCTGTAGATCACACCGTCTCCGTCTGTCAGCACAAGCTCGCCGAAAGCGTCCTTGCGCCTGTACGTCTCGCCGGACACACTGATGCATCCGCTCGCCTCGTCGTAGGATATCAGATACACCCTGCCGCCGTATGCAAACGAGCCGCTGAGCGTTCCCCCGTCCAGAGTGTACGGAACGCTCTGTCCGTTCACGGTAAGCTCCCCGAGGTAACCGCCGCATCCGTCGAAGCTGATCTGCGGAAAGCCGTCAAGCTCCCCTACCCAATCACCGACGTATTCATCCCTGTACTTAAGATCAACATTCTGCATAAATGAGCTGAGCGGTCCCACGTATACCGTTGCGTTCAGCGTACCGCGCGCAGGCAGATATGAGGCATATCCGAACACCGAGCCTTCGTAGTACAGGCAAACGGTGTCGGCGTCAAGCTCGTCAAATGCGTAGTTAAGCTCGTACTTTTCGATGATACCGTTGGAATATTCATATGCAATATGCGCCGAGCCGATACCGTCCTTGCCGATACCGTCAAGCGTCAGAGTAAGTCCGTAATCCTCGTATACCCACACGCCGATATAGCATCCGTCGCGGTAACAGACCGTCTTGCGACCGCCTATATCAACATTCAGAGCACCGTCATCAAAGCTCGCCGTACCCGAAAGTCCGCCGCTGATGTGAGCAACGCCGTCACCGTCGACCGTGTAGCTTCCGAACAGTCTCTCGTAGAACACGCGCGAGTAAGAAGCACCGGAGAGCCTGTATCCGTAATAGCTGTAGCTCCAATTGCCCGCTCCGTCGAACGTATATACCTTGTTCGCCCCGGAGCCTACGCTCCAGCTGCCGCAAAACGCGTCGCGAACGCTCAGGCTCTTGCCGTCAAGTGTGAGCTTATCTCCGCTCACCGTTCCAAAAAGCTCGCCGGATGCAGTCTTTACCCCGAGAACGCCGTTTGCAAGCGTGTACGTTATGTCCTCGGTATCCGCCCCCAAGCGATAAGCACCCGTGCCGTCGACGCGGAAGGTGTACAGACCTTCCCCGTCCGTATAAGTACCGCTGAGAGATATGCTTGACGATACCGCAACGAGGGGCGCCGCGCTCGTGAAATATACCTTCTCCTCGTCGTCGTCATCCTCGTATACGCCGCCGCAGATGCTGAGACTGCCGTTATCGGGAACGGCACAGAAATCGTAAAGCGAATATCTGTCCATACCCGTACCGACCGCGGAGGAATAACGCGCAAGACGCAAGTTTTTAAGGACTATCTTGTTCCCGTCGTAAATATAGCTTGCCGACGAGAGCTTTCCCGCATCGGAATAGTTGACCGTCATTCCGTCCCCGTCGAGGATCAGAACTAACCTTTCACCGTCGCCCGACACTTGAAGTATATACTCTCCCGCGACCTCGGATACGTCAGCCACCGCCGCGTAGAGAGTGATATCACGCGTGGGAATGAAGCTTTCCGGCACCGGAAGCGTGTATTCGGGATCAAAGAAATAACCGTAGGATATCCTGCTGTCTCCATCCTCGCCCAAAAGCCTTGATGGGATGCCGTCCTCGCCTATCGAATACCAATAAGCCAGCGGCATATACACGTCAAAGCCCGAGACCTCAAGATCAGGCTCGGCGTTCATATCCGCCCCCTCGCCGAAGCGGAAGGAGACAGTGAACGTAAAGTCCTCGGCGTCAGCCAAATTGACCGTGGGATAAGCGCCGTCCGCAAACACCCAATCCTGCACCTTCCAATTGAGCACGGACTTAAGGTATCCGCCTCCGGTAAGGATGATGTCGCCGTCCGCGCCATCCTCGGCGTAGGCGCAATTGTAGACCGTGACGGGATGACTGCCGAAATCGTATTCGCCGGGCTGCTCCGAGCCGGCAAGCACGCCGCCGACGATCCCGTATCGGGAGCCGATGGAAGCCTTAGCCCCGAGAACGGATGCGGAAAAGCACTCGGATATCACGCAATCAGGCTCGGAATATCCGACGACACCGCCTGCGTATGCATAGCAGAACGACTCCGAATTTATAAGATCGGTGGCAAAGCTCTGTGCCGAGACACCGCCCGTCGCGTAACAGTTGACGACCGACGTTCCGGATGCAAGGTGACCGACCACCCCACCGGTACGCAGAGCGCCGCGCACACTTCCCGTGGAATAGGAATTGTTGACCGATGCGGTAACGAGCTGATCCGAGGCGGATAGGTAACCGACCACGCCGCCCGCGGCATAGACCGAGCCGCTCCTGCACGTGACGTCAACGTCGGCGGAGCAGTACGATACCGAAGAATAATATGCAAGTGAATTGAAATCGAGCGCCTGCTGTATTCCCATAAGTCCGCCGACGTAAGCAAAGCTGTTGTAGTCGGCGTAAAGCTCTATCCTTCCACTCTCCGCGGAGCAGAGCATCAGATTTCCGCCCATTCCGTAGCCGACGAAGGAACCGCAGAAGCAGGATATTCCGGCGGAGGATACGGACATCGTGAAATCCTTGAGCTTCAAATTATTGACCGTTCCGCCCTGAGAGCTTACCGTGTCGGCTTGGAGTATTCCGAAAAGTCCGACGTACCTTGAGCTGTCGGTCTCGATGCGGTAATTCGATACCGTATGTCCGTTACCGTTGAAATAACCGGCAAAGACCGCCTGATCCATCTCACCGTTTCCGATGATCTCCAGCTTTTCGCCCATACAGTCTATATCGTTCTGTAAGCTGTAAAATCCGTACACGTAAGCGGTGTTTCCGAGATTTACCTGCTCGGCGATATAGATCAGATCGATAGCCTCGGTTATCAGGAACGGATCGTCAATACTGTCGCCCGCACCGGACATCGAAGAGCTTTTAAGCGTAAGCCCCTTGACGCTTATACTCGTATTACCATCGACGGTGACCGAGTATCTGCCGTCCGCGTCCGGTTGCAGGATGCTCTCGCCTGCGTATACCGTGGGCGTGCCCTCGTAGTACACCGACACCTTCAAGGTAAAGGTGACTGTCTGCCCCGCTTGTACACGCTCCCCCGGAGTCTTATCACTTTCAAAGCTCACCCCTGCGCTGTCCTCAAAGCTGAACAGATAGCCCGTCACCTCCGCTCCGGGAACGTTCCCGGGAACATCCGGATCTATCGGAGGAACATCGGGCACTGCCGGCTCCCTGTCGCAGGACGCGAGCGTAAACGCCAGCACCGCGATCAAGCAGACCACCGCGCAGATCAACGCTCTCTTTTTATTCATATCTATTACCATAGCCTCCGCTTACGCGAAAGCTTCCTTTCTCAAACGAAAAGCTCCGATATCCCCACGGCACGCAATGTCATCAACTTAAGAAAAAAACAGTTGCAACCTCGCATTAGAAACATTTTTTAGCCAAAACGGGGGGATCGTAGGGCGGGGGTTTATCTCCCGCCGAAAAAATGCTCGATTTCGAATTGGTTTCGATTATTT
>CAZMWM010000065.1:0-10838 GCA_964570105.1 uncultured Lachnospiraceae bacterium
CGGAGAACGCACTATATCCTATACTCGTTACGCTATTAGGTATCGTTACGCTCGTAAGACTATTGCAACCGGAGAACGCACTATATCCTATACTCGTTACGCTATTAGGTATCGTTACGCTCGTAAGACTATTGCAACCGGAGAACGCACTATATCCTATACTCGTTACGCTATTAGGTATCGTTACGCTCGTAAGACTATTGCAACCGGAGAACGCACTATATCCTATACTCGTTACGCTATTAGGTATCGTTACGCTCGTGAGGTATCTGCATTTGTAGAACGCATATTCTCCTATGCTCGTTACACTATCACCTATCACGACGGTTTTGATGCTTGAACGAGATGAATACCACGGAGCATCCGAATTTGCTGAAGAAGTACACGTATAATGGTTCATATCCCCTGTTCCGGATATTGTCAACACACCACTGCTACTAAGACTCCAAGTCAAGTTAGTACCACACTTACCGCTACTCGCGGCGTGTGCGTCTGTCTCGGTCAGAAACGCAAGTCCGACGAGCATAAGCAGACACAAAATCCCGCAAATTACCGCGCCAAACGCCTTCCGACGGTCAAAAATAGATTTCGCTGTCATAATTTTCTCCATTCTTTATTTTAAATTTGTGCCTTCCTTGTAGCAGTCGAATATCCACCAAATTTCCCAAGGTTGGTCACATATCCAAATTATACACCTTGAACGCTCATTTGTCAATATTACAAGTATTTGTTTTACAAAACAACTTATTTTTACAAATAAACCGTTCACAATTTCCCTGTTGCGAATTAAATATCACAACGCGAAAAGCCTTCCCCAGCGGTGGGAAAATGAGTTTTCTCTGCGAGAAAACTCCAGCTTGCACGGCTTTGCCGTGCTACGCGGGGTGGATGAGGTGTCATACAGTTGAACGCTTGCGTTCAACTGTGGCTTACACAGCTCCGCAGTGTAAGCGCTAAGATATAAAGCTTTTCTATTGTTCAACTGTGGCTTGCGTGGCAAAACCACGCTACATAGCCCTTTGAAGGCTTGCCTTCAAAGGTATTCTGAGGGATTGTAAAAAACCAAACTCCAATCTATGTTAGAACTAATTTATGGCGTACCGTAAAGTGGAGAAAGGCTCAAACCGTGCATCGATGTGTTATCCCGTTTGACTATTCGCACCAAAAAACGTCCGTCCCCGACGGTAAAATGCATCGAGGACGGGCGCTTTATTTAGTTTCATTTTTTTATGAGCGTATAGGTCGAGCCGTACCGATCCTCAAGCTCTATACTGCCGTTCAGGGCGATGCTCAGATCCACTCCGACATTCTCGCCCGACTTAAGCTCAAGTGCGAGCGTGAGGTCTCCTGTGGAAACGGTAAAGCTATACACAGCGGATGCAGTCCCGCCGGCGTCCGTGTACGAAATGCTCACCTCACCCGTGGTAACGTCGGAATTTCCGTCGTTCGTGAAGGTAAGCAGGTAACTTCCGCCGATATCGTCGGTCACCTCGTAGCTTCCCTTGAGCAACTCCGCGATATTCGGAACGTCCATCACCGTTATTTTAAGCTCGCACGTAACGCTCGGAGCCACCTTGGATATCATCCGTATAACGTACTCCCCGGTCCTCTCGGTGCTGAATGACCAGCAAGCGTATCCGTCCTTAGCCGTCTTTTCAAGCGTTGTTCCGTTGCTACCTCCGGACACGAGCGACACGGAATAATCACCGTTGGCGTACTTATTCGGCTCGGCGCGGAAATATACGTTAGCTCCGACCGCAACGGTCACGTCGGTATTCGGTGAGAACTCTCCGAATATATCGCTGTATATCCACGTATTCAGCTCACTCGGATCGGCACCCGTAACGTCGAACCTCAGCTTCTTGACCAATTTTCCGACCTTTATGATAAGATCCCACTCGCCGCCCGAAGCCAACCTAACTCTTATGACATCCTCCGAGCGGTACGCGGTAAAGCCCGTTCCCACGAACATAACAGCGTCCGCGTTACCGATGCCATCGGACAAATACATAAGATCGCTCTCGAAATTCGCGGTGTCCGGCTTTATATTCCTTATCCTTATGTAGATATCCTCGCCGACCTTGCCACTTATAACGTCACCGTCGGCAAGCGTTTCCCCGTCATATACGAGGTCAAACGACTTGATCTTATCCGCGTCTCCGGAATAGGGGTTTTCCGCCGTGCGCTCGCCAGTGTAGCACTGCGCCTCGATCTCGAGTTTATGCGCCTGCACCGCGTCGGCGTTCGGCGATGTGTGACCGTTTCCATCCGTGGTGAAGCCCTCGGTATACAGTATCTGAGATATGCTCACGCTCTTAAGCGAATTGTTTTCGTAAAGTGTGAAGCTGACCTCGTTCACAAAGAAGTAATCGTCTCCGACCACGCCCTCCTCCTCCGTGCGGTTCTGCAAATATCCGAACGAGAAGGAATAGCTTCTCTCGGAAGCATCGATGCTCTCTTTATAGTCCTTGTTCGGATCGCGGCTCGCAACGCCGTACAGATGGTCGAGCGTCGCTTCAAGTCCGTATTCCGTCACGTGGTTCCACCAGAGGAGCACGGGAACACCATTCATCATATCGGAAACGACAGTTCCGCTCGGTATCTGCTCCCCGTCGTTGAATATGACCGCCGAGAGGGTGCCGTCCTCGCCGATACCGTAATGACTTTCCTTGCTGTAATCAAAGTCACCGGCGCCGCTCAGCACTTCCTTTATATACGTATAGTTGTTGCCGAATTTAAATTCGAATTTGGTGGTATTGCTTCCCTCGATCAAGGTATCCGTAACGTCGATCTTTCCGCCGTTCAACAGCTTCGAGCCGTCCTTCAAGGCCTTTATAGCTCCGCTCACGGATGTAAGATCCGCCGCGACCGTTATCTCAAACGTCGCCGACACTCCGTCACGCGTGATGACGACCTTGTGTTTGCCGGACTTGGAAAAGGCGCCTTCGACAAGACCGTCCGAGCCGTCGTAGACCTTACAGTCGAATTTATTGGCGGAATACGCTATCTCCGTCTTTCTGCCTTCCTCGTTTTCGTATACCGCGATCACTCTGATGCCGTCAAGAGACAACTGCTCACCCAGCATATACGAGAGCCTTCCGCCGGACGCGTCTACCCTAAGCTCGCAAAGCGTGCTGTCGTGCTCGTATACGTATACGGTGTACACGGTCTTTTTGCCCTCATAATTCACCGTGATCATATAGTCGCCGGCAACGTCCATATCCATACCGACTTCCTTCGTCACCGTGACGCTGTCCGTAACGTCGACACGCTCTCCGTTGCTGTAAACGGCATAAGCCTTGAAATCAACGCCCGTCTCAAACTCGTCTCCGACGAAAAAGTCCTCTCTGTAGCCCTCGACCGCAAGCTTTTGCAGCTTAGCTCCTCCGCAAGAGGAAAAGACAGCGGCAAGCGTCAGAACGGTGACTGCGAGCATTGCGATCGCCCCGACGTATCGGAGCTTTTTAAGCATTATCATATTCATACGTTCCTTTCGATCCGCAGGCAATTAAATATAGTATCCGCACGCAAACAGCCAAAGGTCCTCCTGCGATGCGCTGTATCCCCTGCCCTCGGGCATATAGCTTTCCGGCGCCACACCGTCGGTCCAGAGATTGCGAGTGACCGCGTACAGCTGAAGGAACTCCTTAAGCTCCTCGGTCACGTAGCATCTGCCGTTCTTGTCGCATTTTGACCAGTAGTCGATGCGTATAAAGTCCGTGTGATCGTACACCTTGTAATTTCCGTCGTCGTCTATCACCGTGAGCTTCAGGAAATTGTACTTAAAATCGCCAACCTCGTTAGCCGCATACAGCGACGTCAGGCTGTAGCTCTGCGGCATCTTCACAAGATCGCAACAAAGATATGCTCCGTTATCCTTCCTTCTGTAGATACCGAGCTTTTTGTCATAATAGTAATTATCGGAGTCAAACGTCCCCCCGTCGTCCGCATACACGTACGTATCGGTCGGCTTGGGCTTATCGAGCTTCGATGCTTCCTTTGCGTCGACCAACACGGTAGTGCTCGATGGGGCGCAGTCGCCGTCCCTGACTATGGCAAATTCAACGGTAATAGGATACTCACCTGTCTTGCTGACCGCGCTGATGCCGAAGGTGTAGGTCGGACCGATGTTCGGAACGCTTATCTCGTATCTGAAATTCTTGGTAAACCCACCGTCAAGAGCGGCTCCGCCCGTATCGCGCGTGTCGATCAGATACTTATACCCGACGGTGCCGCCGTATACGGTCACCAGCGGATTTATGCTGTCGTCGTAAACATTGCACCACGATTCCACCGAATAGATACCGCTGATGGTGGGATGATACTCAAAATACAATATCTGGTCCTTCTCACAGCTCACGCTGTAGGTCCCTTGAGAGCTGACGACAAAACAGCCGCCGTTCTGATATTTTGCGTCGTTATCGTTTTTTGCGTTCACTCCGCCGTCGCCCCTCAAGGGCTTTTTGATCTCAACGATCAGGATATCGACGTGACGTTCGGTACCCGTGGCGCGGTAGATATTCGGATCATACGCATAGCCCTGCGGAAGCCCCGACAGATAGACGTCGAAATCACCGTCAAGCTCGCCGGCGTCAGCCTGCCCATCCTCACCAAGCTCAGCGACGTGTACCGTGTTCGTCCCTCTCCAGAAAACGCTTACACCCTCGGCGTAAAACGGCTTGTTGTTGAGATAGAGCGATACGGTATATGCCGTCTCCGTCGGATGGTCTATAACGTCACCGGTGTTGCCCTGCGGAGCTTTATCCGAGCCGCTCTGAGACTGACCGCCGGAAGTGCCGGGGTCGTCACGGTAGCTGCCAAGCTCGCATCCGGTACACATAAACATACACAGCGCAAGCATCACGCAAACGGTACTGATAAAAAATTTCTTCTTCATTATAACTATGCCTTTCAAAATCACAGCAGTTTTGTGACGGTTTCGGCTTTGCTAAGCCACAAAACGCATCTGAAAGATCTATCTTTCAGACTTTTTCCTTTGCTCAGCGCGACTTTTTGCGAAGGAACGAGCGCAGATCGCTCATTCGGAGCATACGTATGATTATATCCGCAACGAACAGAACGGCACAGAACGTCATCAGCGGAACAGTGAACGAAAACGTATACGTGCGCGTTGCTGAAGCCGAATTGTCCATCATAAGCTCACCGTCAAGCGAAAGCTCGCCGTTCTCGCTTATCATCCTGTACAGAGATGCGACCGTGTACGGCGCAAAGCTGTCATATTCCGGGTAATACGGGATAGCAAAGCTGTATTCGGTCTCGTAATGCAAGGAGCCGTTGTCGCAGGTAAGCTCCATATGATAAACGCCGGGAAGCTGGGTGCTAAGCTCACAGATATAAGCCTCCGTGTCAAAGAACAGCGTCCTGGACTGCGTGCTTCCGTCAGGAGATGTCAGCTTGAGGGCAAACGTGGCGTTGCCGTACAACGACGGCGCTGTCACCTTGACGTCGGTAATATCTCCGTCCGTCTCGGTCTCTATCAGAAAAGGCAAGCTTATCCTTTCGTCCGGAAGCATCGATACCCGAACGTTTGAAAAGAACGCATCTCTGCCATCTCCGCTCCAACCGGAAAGCCAGTCGGAGGACGTCGATATATCCGATAGGAAGGAAGCGACGCGTCCGTTGCCGTAGCTCCAATAGGAATACAGCGGAAGCTCCACGTAGGTTATCTTGTCCTTATAATATTTAGCGGTAAGCACGGTGCGAGAGCCGGTCTTTGACGTGCTGTACCAAAATCCGCGAATGCTTGGGACCGTGCCGACTTCGAACAGAACGCCGTCGCCCGGACGCTCTATACCTACGGAATAGCGGTCTCCCTCTATGCGCACCTCGCTGATATCCTCGACCACGCCGTCAAGGATGATATCAAGCTCGTTTTCATCATCCAGAGCCTTATAAAAGCCCTTCTTCCTTGCATTTTGATTGTAAACTATCTTGCGGAGCAGATCGCTCGTATCATATCTTTCGGAATAGATGCCCAAGGCGGAGACCACGACGTTTGCGCCGGAAAGCTTCTCCGCCGCGGAAATCACCCTCTCCTCGTCAGCCGCATCCGCGCCCAAAAGCCCGTCCGAGATCACCACAAGCTCCTTGTACTTACACGCCGTTCCCCGAACGACGTCGTATGCGTATTCCAAAGCGCCGGTGAGAAACGTACCGTTCCTCATCTCCTGCTCGCTTATCTTCGTTATGAGCTGATCCTTGTTCTTCAAATACTGCGCACTGAATATGGTCGTCAAGTCTCCTGCAACGCCGATGACCGCGACCGTATCGCCGGTATTCAACGTGCCGAGAAGCTTGGTCGCCATCCTGCGCGCCAAGTCCTTGCGTCCGTTGAAATCCATACTGAGCGATATATCCAGAACGAAAACGTACAGCCTTCCGTCCTGATCGGAATTTCCCACCGAGACCGGAAGCATACCGCCGAGCGCCTCAAGGGAGCTGTCGGGATCTGTCACCGTCTCCTGTATGAAGGTGTTTCCGTACGTGGTAAGCGTCTTTCCGAACTTGGATACCACGGTATCGAGACTGGAGACGAACTGCTGTTTGCTGAGCATGGTACGGACGTCGAAATTACACAGCACTATCTCGTCGAAATCGCAAAGCGCCTCAACGGTGATCGGCACATCTTCGGGATCCGTGACGTAAAGAACGTCCTTTTCACCGTATATGCCCTTACCGGCAACAACATCGTATGCGTCTCCGCCAATGAAGAGCACTCTTACCTTCTCCGAGACCTTCTGCGTCACGATGCAGGAATTGTTATAATAAGACGTATCGTCCTCTATGCGCTCGGGACGGATGGTGATGACATACTCAAGCTCGCCCTCGGACGAGGTGTCGAGCGGAACGGATATGACGTTCTCTCCGCCGTACACGGTGTGCGCGTAGCTCTTGGTCACGCCGTCGCACTCCACGTCGAGATAGATATGCGTAGCGCCCCCGTATCCCGAATTTACGGTAACGGTCGCGCTCTCGTCCTTGCCGACGAAGGTCGACAAGGTGTGCTCGACCGACGTGAGCTGAAGCTCCCGTGTTCCCTCCTCGAGCTTGTTATTCAGATATATGGCGTCGATGTATATATCCTGCGTCTCAAGCTTTCCGACGACCGAGGCGAGCTTATCCGAGCCGACCGTCTCGCGTCCGTCCGTTATGAGGACGATACGCTTGATAACTCCGTCGTCAAACAGATTTCCGGCATAACGCAAGGCTCCGGCGATATCCGTAGCGCTCGTATCCACCTCATCCGCATTTTTGACGCTCACGATATCCTCGCCGAGGTCTGAGAGCACCTGCTGGTCTCTTCCGAAGGCTATCAGCGACATCTTTGAATTTTTCGGCAGACTCTTCTGCACGGAGCGGACGTATCCGTCCACCACGTCAAGATTACCGTTTGAGGAATACGAGACGTCCGCAAGCACTATCACCTGCGTCTGCGTTACCGTTGCCTCGTACACCGTTCCGGCAATACCGAACGTAAACGCAACGACCATAAGTATATGGCACACGAGGGACATCACACTGCGTACGGTGCGGTTTTCCTTTCTCACCGCTATGGCAAACGGCAAGATCACCCCTACGAGCAGAGGTATGCCGACAAGCAGCAGCCAAGGCTCAGCGAAGCTGATATTGCTCATAGCAGTACACCCCCCAATCCAATACGAAAGCAAGCGCAAGGATGATAAAATATATCACGAGCTTGTCATAATATCCGTCCGATGCGGTAGAATCGGACTGTTTTTCAAGCGAAGATGACGGGAGGCTCAGCTCGTAGCTCTCCTCCTTCGGGAGCTGAGAGTACAGAAGATATTCCGTCTCGTTGCCGTTGACCGTGGCGGTCACGGTGTATGTCCCTACCTGCCCGAGCGTAAAATACGAATAGGCAGAGGACATCTCGGGATGTGTTACACGCCCGTCCGGCGCGGTCACGGAAAGCTCCGTGCATCCGGAAGGAAGGTTTACCGTCACCTCGTCCCCGACAGTGTACAGTCTTTCCTCTATGACCTCGGGGAAGGAATACGAAAGCAGATTGTCCATAAGCAGGAAGAAGTCCGGCTTCAGCACAAGATCGGTATCGTGAAGATCGAAGGCAAAGACCACCTGCTTATTGTCGTTCTCGTTGTTTCCGACAAATATCAGCCCGTCCCCATCGCACGTGAGTATATTGGTGAAAACGCGGTTAGGAACGTATCGCGAGTATTTCTTTACGGAGACGGTATCCTTCAAAAGTCCCGCGGTAAGCGTCATGGCAAACGACGAGGTGGACGTGGTATACGTAGGCTCAAAGCAATTTTCGCGCTCGGTGCCTGCGTCGGCGTCGCCGATCTTTCCCTCGGCAACCACTACCTCGCGGAAGCTAAATCCCGTCCTCGGAATACTCTTTTGCAGATCGAAGAACCATATCGTGCCGTCCTTCGGAAGCTCGTCGGGAAGGCGTTCGCTGTCCGAAAAGCTGTCGAATACGTACAGACCGTAGCCGGTGTACGTCGTCTGCGCGGATGAGTAAGCCTCAGTCCCCACAACGTCAACGGCAGTCTTGCCGGACGCCGTCAAAACGCCCTTGAGATACGTCGGATCGTCGCTTATTATCAGCGTACGGTTGTTTTTGGTCTCCGCACTGCCGTAAAGTATCCCCTCGTTATCGGACGGGAGCGCGTCGGGGTTTAAAATAACTATCTTTAATGCGTCAAACGCGGTACTTGTCGATGTAAAAGTAAAATCCGCAGGCGTCGACTTTGTCGCCCGAACGGTGGTCCTCGAATGCTCGCTTCCGTCTATGTACAGCGCGATCTCGATATCGGCGTCGCGGTCACAGGAGATCACCTGTCCGCTGACGGTAAGCTCGGAATATTTCTTCTGATACGTGTACGAAACGAGCGCGTAATTCTCTTCCGTGTCGGAAACGTTGATGAGCGTGACGTTGCCTATCTCGCCGTTTTTGTCGGTGATAAGATAGGTCAGCGGCGAATGGTCGGCGGTGTAATAGGTCTGTGCAACGGCAAAGGCGTCCGCGTGATCGCCCGCAAGCCAGCTACCCTCGACGGTATCGAGAACGGAGATGGCAACATCACGGTCGCTCACTCCCCTGAACGCTTCCCACGTCGTGTTGCCCGCGACCACGAGTGAATACGTGCTTCCGTCCTTGGATGCGTCTATTATCTCCTTTATACGCGCCTTGCCGACGTCAAATCGGCTCTCGCCGTCGCGCTCTGCGTTCATGCTTCCGGATGCGTCAAGTATAAAGCAATAGTCGTTGGCGGCGTCCTTCAAGGTGAACGTCGGTCTTGCCACCGTCATAGCCACGGCGATAACGGCAATTATCTCGACTATGAGCAGGAACAGACCGTTGAAACGGATGCGCTTCTTCTTTTTCAGAAAGCGCTCGCTAAGCTCCCAAAGATAAACGGAAGCCACCGTCTGCTCGGCGTAACGGCTCTTGATGATGTACAGTAATATAAGGATCGGGACGCCCAGCAGCGCCAGAAGTCCCAAAGGATATGCAAAACTCATTTGGATCACCGTAATCCCCTTCGTGTTTCTATGCCAATATTCCGACGGACGTCATATGCTCAAACAGCAGTCGGTCGACGGGTATCTGATCCGTAGCCATAAGATACGAAGCACCCCTGGCGTTACAGTAGGTGCGTATCCGCTCGCGCACGTAATTCACCGCCGCCTTGTAAGCCGCGATAACATCGCGGTCTATATTCTTGCGATAGCTCTTTTCCGGAGACTCGGCGTCAAAAAGGTGGTTTTTGCCGCGTATTTGAGGATTAAGCTCCTCTGAGGTCAACGTCTGGATACAGAGCAGATCGCGTTTTTTGTCTGTCAGAAGATCGATAGCGGTCTCGTAATCGTGATCCGTCAGAAAATCCGAGATGACCACGGAAAGACCGTCTCCGTAACCTACACGGCTCGGCATAATGCCCTCGGAGATCATACAGTCGCCGCCGAACTCCACGGAATTAAGTCGCGTTATCTCACGGAAGAAGCGTTCCCTTCCGCTCATCTCGGGGATTATCTCCTCCACGCGGCTCTCCCTCAGCGCATATACCGAAACACGGTCAAGCTCGCACACGGAAAGATACGCCAGCGCCGCCGCAAGCTCGATGGCGAGCCGGGCTTTTTTGCCGTTGCCGAATATCATCGAACGGCTGACGTCTATATATATGCGCGTGTGGAGCTGACGTTCGTCAAGATACAGCTTCATCGCCAGCGCCTCGGTGCGCGCGTAGATGTTCCAGTCTATCTTGGATATATCGTCACCGGGCTGATATTCTCTGTGATCGGAAAATTCACACGACGAGCCAAAAACGCGGCTCGTGTGGTTTCCGCCAAACCTTCCGGCTATGTTGTTGCGAAGCACGCTGTGCAGACGCTCGATGCGTTGCAAAAGCTCTTCGTTTACCGTATATTCCGCCATATCAATATCTGTTTCCTTTATTTGTTATACCATCCGAAAGCTCGCTTCCAAACGGTGCGCCCGCTTTCTGAAGAAAAGCATCAGCTTTTCAAGAAAAGCTGAGCAAAAACTTTTGAGTAGCTTCGCGACGCTTTCTGAAGAAAGCTTAGCAAAGACTTCTGTGTAGCTTCGCGGTGGAAATTCTGTTGTTCCATCAGAAGGTAGAACCGATGGTATCCGCCAATGCGAGACGTTGCGTTTATTTGATGGGTGGCGCGGAGGTATTTCGGGCGGATGATATCCGCCCCTACCGAACATTGGTCAGGTGCAAAACCTCCGCACGCGTTCCGTACGATCACACCAGTAGGGGCGGATATCATCCGCCCGCTTTAACGCTCGTGTCCGTGTTCGCATTGCC
>CAZMWM010000066.1:0-10676 GCA_964570105.1 uncultured Lachnospiraceae bacterium
GTTTTGGTGGTTTAAGGATACACGCCCCTGAATTAGTTCTAACACAGATTGGGCGCACCTCTGTGATGGAATATCCCATTTCCACCGCGAAGCTGCACAGAAGTCTTTGCCAAGCTTTCTTCAGAAAGCGGGAAACTCTATTTGGCAAAGCTTTCTTCGGAAAGCATTGCACGGCGTTTGGCTCTGCGGACGCGGTTTATGTGACGCTCGAAATCACCGTTGTTTATCAGCTCGGCGATGACGAGCTGTTCGAAGCTTGGAACGGTGCAGGAGAAAAATCCGAGCTTATCCCGAAATCTGTCGGAAAGACGGCGCGGCAGGAGCATATAGCTTACGCGCAAGGACGGAGATATCGTCTTGGAAAAGCTGTTCAGGTATATGACGTTGTCTTTTTTGCTGAGCGCGAAAAGCGTGTCCTCGGGCTTTGACGAGACGGAAAATTCGGAATCGTAATCGTCCTCTATGACGTAGCGTCCGCCTTCGTCTGCCCAGCGCAGATATTCGTGCCTTTTGGTAGCCGACGCGGTAACTCCCGTGGGATAACTGCGATACGGCGTCGTGTGAAGTACATCCGCCTTTGCCCCCGAGAGGGCGGAGGAGTCTATCCCGTCTCCCGAGAGCGGAAGGAGCAACGGGACAAGGTCGGCTGAACGGTAGACCTGCTCGATCATATGGTACGACGGTGTTTCGATCGCGTATACGAGGTCGCGTCCAAGCAGGTCGATGATGAGCCTGTAAAGGTATTCGGAGCCTGAGCCTATAACTATCCTGTCCGCGCCGATATCTATCCCGCGGTTTCGGAGCAGATAGCTCCCTATCGCCTCGCGAAGCTCCGAAGAGCCGTTGTTCGGGGCTTTTTTTAATATCGTTTCGCCACGGTCGGTCATAACGCGGCGCATAGTCTTGCTCAGCACGGAAAAGGGCAGTGACGTTGAGGGGAGCGCACCGTATTCCTCCGCCTTGGGCAACGGACGGCGCGGAGGGGACGGCGTTGCGGCAAAGCCGTCGCTCCTTCTGAAAAGAACGAAATATCCGCTTCGCTCGCGTGCTTCGGCGTAGCCTTCGTCGCAAAGCAGAGCGTAAGCGTGTTCTACCGTTACGGTGCTGACGCCAAGCTCGTCTGCAAGCAGACGTTTGGACGGCAGCTTGACGCCGTGGCGGTAGGTGCCGTTTATCACGTCGTCGCGTATGGCTTTGTATATCTGGATATATACCGGGTGCTCGGTGGGATCTATTCTGTACTTCATCTGGTTATATAATATTCTCCGTTTCTGACTATTTTAATACGGTCAGAAATATTGTATAATAAATTCAACGAAAAGTCAAGCCCCATTTTTCGGAAATGCTTGGCGCAATACCGCGGTACCGGCTCTGTGTGTTATTTGAATGCCGAAGCTTAGGCTTCGGGTGCGAGGATACACGAAAGGCGCGTTATACGCGTTATATCGGAGCATTCCGAAGGGGTGAAAGGAAGGTAATATCTTACTATGGTAAACAACAGGATGAGAAAGTCAACGTTGACGCTGTGCGTATCGGCGATCTTTATGGCGCTGAATATAGCGTTAAGCTCGTTCGGCATCACAGTGCCCGGGGGACATTTATATATGAACGATATCGTCATATGCCTTGCGTCGATAATGCTCGATCCGGTGTCGGCGTTTATGGTGGGCGGAGTCGGGGCGTTCCTCGGAGACCTTTTCTTCTATCCGACGCCGATGTTCGTTTCTCTTGTCACGCACGGTCTGCAAGCGGTGGTCATCTCGCTGTTTTCGCATCACGTTTTGAAGAAGCATCCGATAGTTGCTTCCGGAATCGGAGTTGCCATCGGCGCCGTGATAATGGTCGTGGGATATTCTCTCGGTCGTGCGTTCATATACAGCACGCCCGAATACGCTATCCTCAAGCTTCCGTATCAGATACTTCAAGCCGGCGTGGGCGCGGTTTTCGGAATGCTTCTGTGCTGGAGAGCAGGCATCTATAAGCTGTATCGCAAGATGATGGGAAATTGATATCCCACGGTGCTGTATCCGAAGCTTGAAAATTTCCGTGCATTTCCGACGCTTTGAGCGTGTCACTCTATAGCTTTCGCCCCAAGCTTAAAAAAGCTTGGGGCGAAAATTGTTGTAAGTAAATATAATAAGATGAGTGATACGGTAGCATACCGAATTTCAAGGCGACGGAAAGGAGCATTTCGGATGATCACGGACGGTTTCGGAAGAGCTTTTGGAGAGCTTGGAAACATCTCGGAAAATGAGAACATAAATAGCGATATCTCAAACAGGGCACGTAAGATCAACAAGGTGACGGTGCTTGCCGGCGGTAAAAGCCCGGAGAGGGAGGTCTCGCTCAAAAGCGGAAAAAGGGTGAGCGAGGCGCTTTGCGGACTTGGCTACAGAGTGGCGCTTTTGGATCCCGTACGGGATTATTCGCTCGCGAAGGAATGCTTTTTCGAGAGCTTTACGCAGATCGCGGCGTTTGAAGCTCAGAGTGGCGGATGTGCCTGTGAAAACGGGGACGGATATGCTCTAACACGTGGCAATTCCCCGGAGATCACCGCATCCGTGCTGGAAATATGCAAGCGTTCGGACGCGGTGTTTTTAGCGCTTCACGGCGGCGCGGGCGAGGACGGTACCTTGCAGGCTGTGCTCGAAGCGTATTCCATCCCTCATACCGGCAGTGGAGTGTTAGGTTGTGCCGTTGCGATGGATAAGCTGATATCAAAGCGTTTGCTCGAGGATGCCGGAATACTGACTCCGCCGTATACGGTATTCAGAGCTTCCGAGACGGTCTGCTCGGATACCGGTCGGATCAGGCACTCGCGCGTAGCGCGAGCGCCTGATTTTCCGTGCGTCGTAAAACCGCTCGGGCTTGGCTCGAGCATCGGTGTCAAGATGGCGTCGACGCCGACGGAGCTTGCGGAATATGCGGAAATTGCCGCGTCTTTCGGGGGCGACGTGCTTATCGAAAGGAAGATATGCGGTAGGGAATTTACGGTCGGTGTGCTTGATGGGAGAGCCTTGAGCGTTACCGAGATAAAGCCTTTGGATGGGTTTTACGATTATGAAAACAAGTATGTCGGCGGCAGAACGAAGGAGATAACTCCTGCCGAGATACCGTCGGAGCTTGAAACTCGCCTGAAGAGGATAGCCGTGCGGTCGCACGCCGCGCTCTCATTGGGGAGCTGTAGCCGCGTGGATATCATAGTCAGCGCGGATAGCGGACTTCCGTACGTTCTTGAAGCCAACGCACTACCCGGTATGACGTCGCTCAGTCTGCTTCCGCAGGGTGCCGCCGCATCGGGGATACCGTTCGACGTGCTTTGTGAGAGGATACTTTGGGGCGCGGTCGGTATCTCGGGGCGGATATGAGCAAAATTGACGTTTATCGGTTGACAAATATCCTTGATTATGTTATAATCTTGACTGATACAGCGTATCGGCGCATATACCGACGGCGCTCTGTCGGTCGACGGGAGCGTTTTTGACGGTATACGCGTGCACGGTGCGCGTTGGGAAAGGATATGGTCGTACAAATGACAGAACGTCAGAAGCACATCAGAAATTTTTCGATAGTTGCCCATATAGACCACGGTAAATCCACCCTTGCCGACCGTCTGCTCGAGAAAACGAGCACCGTCGAGAAGCGCGAGATGGAGGAACAGCTCCTTGACAGTATGGAGCTGGAAAGAGAGCGTGGAATAACCATCAAGGCGCGAGCCGTACGGATGCTCTACCGTCATACGGACGGCGAGACCTATACGCTCAATCTCATAGACACTCCCGGTCACGTCGACTTCAATTACGAGGTCTCGCGCTCGCTCAATGCGTGTGAGGGAGCTTTGCTCGTGGTCGACGCGACGCAGGGCGTTGAGGCGCAGACGCTCGCGAACGCGTATCTTGCGATAGACGCGGGGCTTGAGGTCGTCCCCGTCGTGAACAAGATGGATCTTCCGTCCGCGGACGTGGAGAGAGCGCGTTCGGAGGTCGAGGAGATAATAGGCATACCGGCGGAGGAATGTCCTGCGGTCTCAGCCAAGACCGGTCTGAATATCGAGGACGTGCTTGCCGCCGTGGTGGAGCAGATGCCGCCGCCGTCAGGGGACGAGACCGCTCCGCTCAAGGCTCTGATATTTGATTCTTATTACGATCCGTACCTCGGAGTCGTGGTAAATATCCGAGTTATGGACGGGGTACTGAAGAGCGGCGATCGGATACGTATGATGAACAGCGGCGCCGAATTCGAGGTAGTTGAGGTGGGCGTGATGGAGCCGTTCGGGCTTTGCGGTACCGATATGCTCTCCTCCGGGGAGGTCGGGTATTTTACCGCCTCCATAAAGACGCTGTCCGAAACTCAGGTGGGAGATACGGTAACGTTTGCGGAAAACGGAGCGGAGACTCCGCTTCCCGGCTTTAAAAAGGTAAATCCGATGGTGTTCTCCGGTATCTATCCCGAGGATGGCGCAAGATATGCCGATCTGAGAGACGCGCTGATAAAGCTCCAACTCAACGATGCGGCGCTCACGTTCGAGCCTGAGACCTCCGTTGCGCTGGGATTTGGCTTCCGTTGCGGATTTCTCGGACTTCTGCATATGGAGATCATACAGGAGCGCCTTGAACGCGAATTTAATCTTGATATAATCACCACCGCTCCGAGCGTCATATACAAGATAGAAAAGACCGACGGGACGGAGATAATGATAGACAATCCTTCGAATTATCCCACTCAGCAGGAGATAAAGACCGCTTACGAGCCGCTGGTCAAGGCGAGCGTGATAACTCCAGTGGAATATGTCGGGGGGATAATGGAGCTTTGCCAAGAAAGACGCGGAATATTTGACGATATGAAGTATCTTGACGCTACGCGTACCGAGCTTCATTACCGTCTGCCGCTCAACGAGATAATATACGACTTTTTCGACGCGCTCAAGAGCCGCAGTAAGGGTTACGCGTCTCTTGACTACGAGCTGCTCGGGTACTATCCGTCAAGGCTCGTGAAGCTGGATTTTCTGCTCAACGGCGACACTGTCGACGCTCTTTCCTTCATAGTGCACGAGGATAAGGCGTACAGCCGCGCAAGACGGATCGCCGAGAAGCTCAAGGAAAATATACCGAGGGCACTGTTTGAGATACCGATACAAGCCGCAATCGGCGGAAAGGTGATCGCGAGGGAGACTGTCAAGGCTATGCGCAAGGACGTGCTTGCCAAATGCTACGGCGGAGATATAACCAGAAAAAAGAAGCTCCTCGAAAAACAGAAGGAAGGAAAAAAGAAGATGCGCCGTCTCGGCTCGGTGGAGGTGACTCCCGAGGCGTTTATGGCAGTGCTGAAGCTTGATGACAAATGATGCCCGATAATGCGGACAGGCGGCTCGGCATATACGTGCACGTGCCGTTCTGTCTCAAAAAATGCGCTTACTGTGATTTTTATTCCCTGCCGCGCCTGTCGGATGACGCGGTAAATACCTATATATCCGCGCTTAAGGGGCATTTTGAGATGTTTGAGGATGCCCTAAACGGATATACCGTGGACACGGTATTTTTCGGTGGCGGAACGCCGTCTCTTCTGAGCGTTTCGCAGATGGCGGACATATGTGACGCGCTTGGACGTCGCTTTCGGATATCCGCTGACGCTGAGATAACATCCGAAGCAAATCCTGCGACATTCGATGCGGAAAAGCTTCGCGGATATCGCGCCTGCGGTATCAACAGGCTCAGCATCGGAGCGCAGAGCGCAAATGACGATGAGCTGAAGCTGCTCGGTCGGATGCACACCTCCGAGCAGATAAAGACCGCGTTTGACGCGGCAATTTCCGCAGGTTTTGATAATATCAGTCTCGATCTGATGTACGGTATCCCGTCTCAGACACTGCGTTCGTTTCAAAAAACGCTTGAGCTTGTTAAACACCTCTCACCGAAGCACCTGTCCGTCTACGGCTTACAGCTGGAGGAGGGGACGCCGCTGTGCCGAGGTAGGGACGGCTATTCGTTCCCCGACGAGGATACCGAGGTGGCGCTTGACCGACTGGCGCTGGAGCTTTTGACCGATGCGGGATACCGTCGGTACGAGATATCCAACTACGCTCTGCCGGGGTACGAGTGCAAGCATAATCTCAAGTATTGGCACGGTGAAGAATATATCGGCTTCGGCGCGGCGGCGCATTCGTACCTTTTCGGGATGCGTTACAGTGCGCCGAAGGATATTGAAGCTTACGAGGACGCGGTAAATTCCCGAGATACGGACGCTTTGCGGTCGGAGCCGAGCTATATCGGCGCCGATGAGAGGGCGGAGGAATACGTGATGCTCCGTATGCGGCTCGCGGAGGGCGTGAGCGCGTCGGGGTTTGAAAGTGCGACGGGAATGCCGTTTTCGCCGTACGCCGAGCGGCTCGAGAGCTTTGTGCGCTCCGGGCACGTCAAGAGATGCGGAGACGTATATTCCTTCACCCCCAAGGGGTATGACGTCTCAAACTATATCCTATCGTCTGTCATCTGAGCGGTGCGGTCGGCAATTGCGGCAAAAGCGGCAAATGCGGCAAGCCGTGAATAAAAATATATCCGCTCACCTTCGGATACGCGTCCGACGGTGAGCGGATATCTGTTTTCGGGAGCTTTGATGCTGTCTTATCTTACGGAGCTTGCAAGCTCGTCAAACGGTCTGAGGGCGCCCGAGAACATCGGCTTTATGCGCACCGACCAGGTGAATTCCTTTTCGCTCAGGCGGTATTCGGGGGCAAGCTCCGGACCGCACGAATTGGAGCCTATTCCGCTCTGCTTGTAGTCGACGTTGACGTACGTTACGGCTTCGGGAGCAAGCTCGTAGTCGTGAGCCTTTTCTGTCAGCTGTTTTGCGCTGTAATGGCTAACGGTAAAGGAGAGAGGCTCCCCTTCGCAGTCAAGGTACAGTCCCTGACCGCCGATATGTGCAACGTTTGCCCACAGGGTGTTTGCGTGTGAGCTGTTTTCCTGAGGACGGACGTAATGCTCTATGCTGTCGATGACTTTTCCGCCGTACACGCCCATCGTTGCCGCCAAGCGCTTATCACGGTAGCTCTCCATCGGACCGAGACCGAAATATTTGAAGTGCTCGAAGTCCTCGGGCATGACCAGCTCAAGACCGTATCTCGGCAGGAAAGGAGCGCGTTCGTTCACCTTGACGTCCGAGCTTATAGAGATGGCTCCGTCGGAGGTGATTTTATAGGTGAGCTTAGCCTTCAGTATCGGCGGCATCGTGTGTCCTCCGAGGGAGATGTCTGCGCAGATGACCGCGGCGTTCGGCTCTTCGCTCAGCAGATCTACGCCGTAGCACTTGATATCGGCGCGGTCGAAGGCGAACTTTTTCCACTGGAGCTTTATATATTGATCGTTGTCGGTGGGGGCACGCCATACGGTCGGCACAACGGGACGATCGAGCAATTGTCTGCCGTTATCCTCTATTCCGCAGAGCATACCGCAACGCTTGCAGATCTCGTATACAGTTTCCCCGACGGTGACGGTATATGCATCCGCGCTCTCGGTCACCTTGACCTCTCCGCGCCTCATCGGCGTGCGCTCGCCTCGCATCTCGCTTATGGCGAACTGCGCGTGACCGATCTCGTATCCTGCCTCAGCCCAAGGCGTGGCGTTCGCCTGACGGTAGGAGATGTTCAAGTATATATATCCGCTGAGACCGGTAACGTCGTACGGCAGGTCGTATATAATGCTCTCCTCGGGCATAACGCCGACGGAGTGGACGACGCCGTTCTGTACGCTCTTGCCGTTTACGCAGAGATCCCAATACATATCGACATCCGAAAGGGGAGTGAAGCGGCGTCTGTTGGCGATCTTTACCTCGCCGCAGTAGGGATCGGTAAGCTCGGTGAGTATCGGCAGATATGCCTGTTTTGCTTCAAGAAAGCCGGTGTGAGGGGTGCGGTCGGGGTATACGAGACCGTCCACGCAGAAGTTACCGTCGTTTGGCGTGTCGCCGAAGTCTCCGCCGTAGGTGTAGTGATAACTGCCGTCAGTCTGCTTTATGCCGACCGAATGGTCTGTAAATTCCCAGATGCAACCGCCAAAGAAGCTGTCATCGTTCCAGATAAGCTCCCAATAAGCCGCAAGGTCTCCGGGACCGTTGCCCATCGCGTGAGAATATTCGCAGAGGAAGAAGGGCTTCCTTGCGTGCTCGCCGATGTAATGCTCCTTGATCTCGGCGACCGTCGGGTACATCCTGCTTTCAACGTCGGTATAAGCTCTGTATTCCTCGGGCAGGACGGAGACGCTCTTTCCCGCCGCGATATCCGTCTCGGCGTTGCGGGCATATCGGCTCTCGTCCTCTGCGTGCACCAATCTTGAGCCGTCCCGAGTTTTGAAATATTCGCTCATCCTTCTGTGGTTGGAGCCTGCGCCGGATTCGTTTCCGACGCTCCACATAATGACGCAGGCGTGGTTCTTGTCGCGCTCCAGCATCCTCTCGGCGCGGTCGAGATACGCCTCGGTCCAATCGTCCCCGTCTGTAAATCTGCTCCAATTTCCGTACGACTGCATACCGTGCGTTTCGATATCCGTCTCGTCTATAACGTAGAAGCCGTAGCGGTCGCAGAGCGAGAGGAAGCGCGGATCGTTCGGATAATGGGAGGTGCGTACCGTGTTCACGTTATGCCGCTTCATTATCATAAGATCCTCGGTCATATGCTCTATCGGGGTGGCGTGACCGAGCAGGGGATGGGAGTCGTGACGGTTGACACCGCGTGCCTTTACCTTTTTGCCGTTGATATATACGACGCTTCCCTTGACCTCAAGACGGCGAAATCCGATATCCAGAGCCACGTATTCCTCTCCGCGCTTGATGACGAGCTTGTAGAGCGTCGGCGTCTCGTCGCTCCAAAGCTCGGGTGAGGATATGTTAAAGGTGAAGCAGTCCTCGCCGGGCTTGCAGATGACCTCAGCCGTTTTTGCTCCGTTCGGGCAGAGGAGCTTGGCGTATACGGGAGCGTTGCCCTTGAGCTTAAGCTCGACCTTAAGCTCGGCTGAGTCCAAGGTCTCGGAGACGGTGGGACGGCAGAAGATATCCTCTATCCTATCCTTGTCTCTGAAGAGAAGGAACACCTCTCTGAATATTCCGCTCGCTCGCCACATATCCTGATCCTCAAGATACGAGCCGTCGCACCACTTGTAAACAAGCACGGTCACGGTGTTCTTGCCCTCGCGGACGAGGGAGGTCACATCTATCTCGCTTGTCATATGGCTGACTTGACTGTAAGCGCAGAAGCTGCCGTTTATCCAGAGATAGAAGCAGGAGTCGACGCCTTCGAAGTTCATAAAGACGTCCTTTCCCTTTAACTGCTCCGCGGTCAGAGTGAAGTCTCTTTCGTAAAGCGCACATGGGTTTTTATCCGGTACGTGGGGCGGATCTATCGGATAGGGATAGTTTATGTTGGTATAATTCGGCACGTCATATCCGCGCCCGAGTGCGTTCTGCCAGCTCATAGGAACGGTGATGCGGTCGTGCTCGGACGGCATTACAGGATAGTCTCCGTCGGCGATACAGGTGTCGCTTGCAAACCATTTAAAGCGCCATTCGCCGCAAAGAGCTTTAAAATACGCGGATGAGTCTCTGTTGCCCTCGAGCGCTCCGTCCTCGCTTTCGAAGGGTATGAAATACGCTCTCGGTCTTTCGCAACCGTGGTGCAGAGTCTCAAGGCTCTTGTGATAAGCTTTTATTCCAAACATTTTATGCTATGTTTCCTTTCGGCACGTCATATTTTACGTTTTATTTGTTCAGACCGAGAAGCTCGGTTATCGGGGTTTTCTGATGGTTGCATCCGACCTCCGGATACGGAGTTCCGACCTTTGCGGGCGCCGCCCAACGCACGCCGTTTTGGATTATCTTGCGTACATATTTATTATAGAAGCTCTTGCAGGCTTCGTGACCGGGCTGGAAATAGAACACCTTTCCGAGACCTCTGAAATAGCAACAGCCGGAGCGGAAAACGTTGCCCTTCTCGTACCATCCGGTAAACACCAGCTGGTCGGGCTGGGGGATGTAGAACGGCTCGCCGTACATCTCCTCGAAGATATCAAAATATTCCGGTATACCGTCCGCTATCGGATGCGACGGGGCTATGTTCCAGATGATCTCCTTCTGATCCTCGCCCCAAGAAAGGTCTCCTGTACAGCCGACTATCGACTTGAACGGCTTGGAATGGTGCGCCGAGTGGAGCGCAACGAAGCCCATACCGTATCTGTATACGCGCTCGCGTATCTTTTCGACCGTTGCGTCGCTGACCTCACCGTGCGCCATATGTCCCCACCAAACAAGGACGTCTGTGTTTTCGAGCACCTCGTCGCTCAGTCCATGCTTGGGCATATCGAGGTATGCCGTGCGCACCTCAAATTCTCCCGTCTCGTCAAGTATCGCCTTTACCGCACCGTGTATACCCTCGGGGTATATCTCGCGGATGTGAGCCTCGCTCAGCTCGTGTCGGTATTCGTTCCAGACCGTTACTCTGATCTTGTCAGCCATTGTCTGCAAGCTCCTTTCGAAATTGTCGCCGTGTCGGCGTTTATTTTATTATTGCATAATGCTATTATTACATAAATAAGCGCTTTTGTCAAGTGTTATCCGGTAAATTAACGCGGAAAGATTGTAGTGTTACAATAGATGTGAGACTGAAAAATGAAAAAGGTATAGAAAAAGTG
>CAZMWM010000067.1:0-10536 GCA_964570105.1 uncultured Lachnospiraceae bacterium
TTTTTCAAAAGCGTGGTTACGAATTTATATATGACGTTTTTTGGGAGATTATGCTATGGGTGTGGCGGTTGAAAAAAATTTAGCTGTTTTTCAGTCAAACATCATATAACCGTCACATTCGGGATCTATAATGCAGGTGTAAATGTGAAAAAGGCTAT
Source organism: uncultured Lachnospiraceae bacterium (assembly GCA_964570105.1). Lineage (GTDB taxonomy): Bacteria > Bacillota > Clostridia > Oscillospirales > CAG-272 > SIG673. Next base: position 159 of record CAZMWM010000067.1, read on the forward strand.
GCGGATGGAGTGCGCGGCTCGTTTTTTGGGGGGGTGAAGCGTTCCGCATCGGTCGATACACAAGATCAAAATGCAAAGGAGATGTCTTGAATGTACGAAAACGGTAACGAAGAGAAGAACACCGAGGGTACTCAAAACACGGAAAACAACGCCGTTCAAGGTGGGGATGCCCCCAAAAACGGCGCGACGGACGGTGCATCTGCCGATAAAGGTCACTCGTGGAACGGTAATTCCGAAAATGCCGATCAAGGAAGCGGTGCTTCGAATAACGGTAATTTCGCAAGCTCGGGAAACGGTAACTCCGCAAATAACGGTCAGAACGGCGACTATGGGAATTGGAACAGCTACGGGAATACCAACCGCGGAGATCAGCGCTACGGCAGTTGGAGCGGTAACGGATATGGGTACGGTAACGGTAACGGCTACCGTAACGGTGACACGAACGGCTACCATTACGGAAACGGTTATGGGAACAGCTACGGGAACGGAAATCCTTACGGAAACGGCGGCTACCGTCCGACACAGCAGACCGCCACGAAAAAGAACGGATGGATAATTCCGGTCGCTATCATTCTCTGCGTTGCGCTGTGCATCGGAAGCTTCGTGTTTGGCGCCAATATAGTTTGGTCGATACTTTCCGACGCTACGGATGGCGGAGACGGGGACGTGAACGGCGGCGGAGATGTAAACACAAACGGCGGCGGAAGCTCAAGCGGAGCCGGCAATCCGTATCTTGCCAACGGAGATTGGGAGCCTGAACAGCTTCCGTCCGATTCGAAATGGTACACCATTCCGTCCGTAGTCCAAATGACAAAGGATACGGTCGTGGAGATAACCACGGAGACCGTCACGACCGGAAGCTATTGGGGACAGTATATAACAACGGGCGCCGGCAGCGGCGTCGTGATCGAGTCTTACAGTGTGCGCGAAGGTGACGTCGAGGGCGAGGATAAGAGCAAGACCGGAACGTATATCGTGACGAATAACCACGTCATCGAAGGGGCAAACAGTATAAAGGTAACGCTCACGAACGGTGAGACCTACCCGGCGATACTCGTGGCGACCGACGCCGAGACGGATGTTGCCGTCATACGTATAGACGAGAAAGACCTTCCGACAGCCAAGCTCGGCAAGTCGTCGGAGCTTGTGGCGGGACAGGGAGTCGTCGTCATCGGAAATCCGCTCGGCTCGCTCGGCGGCTCGGTGACGGACGGCATCATCTCCTGCACCGAAAGAGATATAACGGTGGATGGCAGGGTGATGAAGCTCATTCAGACCAATGCCGCGGTAAATCCCGGAAATTCAGGTGGCGCACTGTTTGATCTTGAGGGTAGGCTCGTCGGTATCGTAAACGCTAAATATTCTGACGAAGAGGTCGAGGGCATAGGCTTTGCTATCCCGATAGATACGGTGGTGAAGATAGCTGCCGATCTCAGAAACTACGGTTACGTAACGGGACGCCCGAATATCGGCATAACGGCAGGCTACGGTTATGGCTTATCCGGAAATACGTACGTGACATACGAAGGCAATAGCGTGACCGGAATATGGGTAGACGAGCTGGACGAAGCCTCCGACAGCTACAAGGCAGGTATGCGGCAGGGCGACTATATCGCATCGATAGAATTTGACGGCACGACCTATACCTTCACGTCGCTTATCGAATTTAATACTTTTATCAATACGTTAAAGCCCGGTGACGCGCTGACCGTGAATGTCTACCGCTTCACCAAAAAAGCGTTGAACGCCTTCTATTACACGTTCGAAAGGGATGAGCAGAGCTTCACCTTCACGCTCACCGAATACACGCTCTCATCTCAGTCCGCATCTTAAATACAGCAATATACAGATATACAGATATACGAATATACGAAAAACTCCCTTGCCGAAGCGAGGGAGTTTTTATATGCAGAAAAACGCGGCGTAGCGTACGTTAATAAGAAACCGTCAAACGAAGTGCACACCTTTTCCTGTGCCGAGCTTTCCGCCGTTTTTCAGATGCTTCACAAAGGCGCGGCGCATAGAGGTGTCGGTGGGCAGACGGTCGGGCGACTGCTCGAGGGTATCAAACAGACGCCAAAGCTCGCGGCGTGCCTTGTCGGTGGAATATTCGTATACATCGTAGCTCTTGAAGAAACGGTACGTGTTGGTATGCTTGGGAAGGATGTCCTCGTTGCCGGGGTACATCAGCCAAGAATCACAGGTGAAGGGGCAAGGCTCAGTCGTTACCTCGGCTCGGAAAAATTCCTTTGCCTTACGGTAAGCGTCGTTGCACGCTTCCTCGGTCAGTGGCTTTCCGGAGCGAGGGATGTGCACACCTATGACCTTAGTGTCAGGCGTAAGAATGACGCCGTTTCCGTTGTAATGTGCTCCGAAGGGACGTACATCAAATTGCAGACGACCTATCCCGAAGCGCTTAAGGGCGAAAAAGCCGTACGACCAGCTCGCGCTGAAGCCCCCGGGAACACCGTAAATGAGCTTGCATACCTCGAGCTTGTAGCGAAGATCCGACATACTGTCGCGGTAGAGCTTCGGCGGCAGATCCCGTTCTGCGTATAACTCCCGAAGGCGCTCGGACAGGCACATAAATATTAGAAGCTCCGCCGTGTATTCGTGCACTCCGGAAAGCTCAGCCGCGCGGTCTGCAAGGGTGAGGATAGCTTCGCTTCCGCAGTCTTTATCGTGGCGGTAGAGGGATATCGCACGTTTCCAAAGCTCAGAGGTCTCCTCCGTGGCGGTCAGTCTGTCGTAGGCGGTGAGCATATATTCCGCATCTTCCGCTTCATATGAAAATTCGGCGAAAAAGTCTTTGAGATACGTGCGCGTGTGCTTGATAGTGTATGCTGTCATCGGGCGACTCCTTTTTACTTGTATTCGGTCATACGTGTAACGGCGGAAAGCCGAGCGATCTTTGCTTCGGAGTTGCTGTCTCGGTCATTCAAGCTCGCCACCGCCCTCTGCGGCGCGTTTTTGAGCCATTACGAGCTTGAAGTAATAGCCGCGGCGGTCGAGCAGCTCTGTGTGAGTTCCGAATTCCACGACGTTTCCGTGATCGAGCACGAGTATCTTATCCGCGTTGCGCAGAGTGGACAGCCTGTGTGCGATGGCAAAGGTGGTGCGTCCGACCGCAAGCTTGTTTATCGCGTCCTGTATCAGCTTTTCGGTCTCGGTATCGAGAGCCGCGGTCGCTTCGTCGAGAATGAGTATCTTGGGATCGTGCAGGAGCGCTCTTGCTATGGCTATGCGCTGGCGCTCGCCACCGGAGAGGGAAAAGCCCTTTTCTCCGACCATAGTGTTATAGCCCTCGGGGAGAGCAACTATGAAATCGTGGGCGTTTGCCGCACGTGCGGCTCTCACAACCTCTTCGTTCGTGGCGTGCGGGTTACTGTATCGGATATTGTCGCGTACCGAGCCTGAGAACAGGTGTGTCTCCTGAAGCACCACGCCCATCTGTGTCCTCAAGGCGTTCTGCGAGAAATCCTTGATGTTTATTCCGTCTATCTCGATGGAGCCGCGATTGACCTCGTACAGTCGCATTATGAGATTTATAAGCGTGGTCTTGCCGCAACCCGAGTGACCTACCAGACCTATCATCTCGCCTGCCTTTACGCTCAGGCTGATGTCCTTTAGCACCGGATTATAGCTCTCATATCCGAACGTGACGTGCTTTATCTCGACGTCGCCCTTTATGACGTCGTTTCTCGGGATCGGGATATCCGCAACGTCCGGCTCCTCCTCCATTATCTCAAATATCTTTGAGAGGGAGGTAAGGAAATTCGAGATGTTACGCGGGATCGCGGTTATCTGCATCAGCGGCTCGTAGATTATGTTCGAATAGCTGTTGAATTGGTTGAGCGTTCCGACGTCCATGCTTCCGCCGAAGAGCAGGATGTTACCGTACAGAAGTATGAGGTAACTGCCGAATTTAATGACGTATCCGAGTATCGGGAACACGGTGTCGAACAGCTTTCCGTTTTCTTCGTCAACCTTGGACTGCGCCGAGGTGCTCTCGGAGAAGGCGGTGATGGCGTTTGCTTCGTTTCCGTAGCTTTTTACCACGCGTGCGCCGTTTATAACGTCCTGTAGCAGGTGATTGGTCTTTTGACCGAGCAACCACGAGTGAACGTTCCGCCTGTTCATATTGTTTTTGAATTTGACTATGGCGAACAGCGCTATCGGTATCGGTATGAACACGAACAGCGACATTAGCGGATCAAGCCACAGTATCAGGCACAGCGCGAGCACGAATGAGAACAGCTGACCGAAATACGTGGGGAGCAGGTTGGTCATAAAATTCTGCACGACGTTGACGTCGTTGTTTATACGTCCCATAAGGTCGCCTGTTGTTTTTGCGCTTATGCTGTTCATTGACAGCATCTGTATCTTCTCGAACAGCAAGGCTCTCAGCGTACGGGTGAACTTGTTTCCCGAGATGGCGGCTATCCGTCCCTGAAAGACATTGACTATCCTCTGCGCAAGGTCGAGCGTGACGATGGCGGCGATGATGACACCGAAGCGGAGCAGGTAGTTATCTCCGCGAGCGTCGTTCAGTATATAATCGTTTATCGCCGCCTTTTGCACGACGGGGAGGATGAATCTGATACCTACGGAGAGGATGACCGCAAGTAGTGGGAACAGGAGCATAAGGCGCAATCCGCGCGTCATTCCCCACAGCTTTCTGTATATCTCCTTACTGTCACGGCAGAACGGGCATATCTTGGTGTGGAGCATATACGGTCTGCCGCACTTGGGGCAGGTACGCTCCGGCTCGTCGGAATACGGCACCTCGTCGGCGGCTCGCTTGGCAAGGTATTCGCAACCGTTTACCGCGACGCTGTATCGGGGGAGATTCTTGCCCGATATAAATCTGCATAAGAGCACGGATGCGCCGTTCTGCTTGGCGTAAAATCCGACGCTTCCGTGCATGATCTCGGTGGAAAAATCCGAAAGCTCCGAGAAGGGATATCTTTGGAGCAGCTTGCCCTCAAGCAGTCTGTATATGGCTATGTCCGTAAACAGCATATAGCCCTTTACGAACTCGGTGTCTTCAATATCGTACGGAAGGCAGTATATCTTGCGCTCGCCGTCGGTCTTGGCAGCGAGATAAGCATTTTCGTCTGCCGTTGGCAGCTCATACATCAGCTTCATACTAACGGTCACCTTTCTTACGTTTCCGAAAAAGTCATATCAGAGATATACCTCGATCCGTCGGTGGCTCGCTTTATCGAGCTTTTCCGGATCTGTGATCTCGAAGCAGTTGCCGTCGATATCGAACATTAGCACCCGTCCGTCCTCGAGAGTGCGGATGTTGGCTCCGGCGTTTCTGAGCACGAAGCTGAATTTCCCGGCGTCGGTGATGACGTCCCAATACAGGTGACCGAGCTTTTCCTTCATCTGCGTTATCTTGGTTATCTTCGGGGTGAAATAACGCCTTGCAAGCTCTTCGCGAATGAGCGCGACCGTCTCGCCGTCAAGAGCGCCAAGGTCGGGGATTATGCCTATCTCCGCGCCTTTTTCGTATCTGGGAGAGTCAGGCTCTCTGATCGAGATGAAGGCGTCGGGATCGGTTATGGGAAAGGAGCGTATCGCCACGACGCGCTCAAATTCCTCGGTCTCGCCGTTCTCATTTTTGAGTCTCAGCGATATAAGTCCGCCCTCGGAGCGGTAAAACTCCGCGTTCTCGCGGGTAAGCGTGACGGACGGTCTTTTGTAGAACAGGTCGTCCTCCTCTTCCCGAGCGGTCTTTATGTTTGTCTTTTTTTCGTCCATTTTAAGCACCAATTCCTTTCAAAAGCGGTTCCGATACGCACGCGTTATTCTCCGCGGAGCACCTTCTGCATCTGCTCTGTCTGGAGCGTCCAAAGCTTGTAATATACGCCCTTCTTTGCCAGAAGCTCCTCTTCGGTGCCTATCTCCGCAAGCTGTCCGTTTTCTATCGCCATAAGGTAATTGCAATTCTTGAGTGTGGCAAGGCGATGCGCGATGCTTATTGTGGTCTTGCCCTTTACGAGCTTGTCTATCGCCTCGCTTATGAGCCGCTCGGTCTCCGTGTCCATAGCCGCAGTTGCCTCGTCAAGTATGAGCAATGAAGGCTTAAGGAGCAAGGCTCTTGCTATGGATATCCTTTGTCTCTCACCTCCGGAGAGGGAACGGCTTCCGATACCGACGGTGGTCTCGTAGCCCTCGGGGAGCGACATTATGAAATCGTGAGCGTTTGCCGCGCGTGCCGCCTCGATGACCTCCTGTATCGTGGCATCGGGGCGCGCATAGCGGATGTTATCCGCTATCGTGCCGCGGAATATGAATATCTCCTGAGACACTATGGCTATATTGCGCCTGAGCGATCTCAGCTCTATATTTTTGACGTCGACGCCGTCTATCGTTATGGAGCCGGAGATGACGTCGTACATTCTGGTGATAAGATTTGCGATCGTGCTCTTTCCGCTTCCCGTATGTCCCACAAGCCCTATGTGGTCGCCTGCGTGTACCGTGAAGGAAACGTCCTTGAGTATCGGTCGGTTGGGAGTGTAATGGAAGCAGACGTTCTTAAACTCGATATCTCCCTTGACGGTATCAAGGTGGACGGCGTTTGGCGAGTCCGTGATCTCGGGTATCATATCCATCACTTCAAACATACGCTCGGCGGAGTTTACGGTATCCGTAAGAAGGTTGGTGAAGGTGGAGAAGAAGTTCAGAGGTCCGAATATCATACCAATGTAGCTGAGATAGGTGGTCAGCTCACCGTAGGTCATACGCTGTCCCATGACCTCGATCCCTCCAAATCCCCATATGGCGGTGGAGGACAGACCGATGAGCAGTCCGACGACCGGAAAGATGCAGATGGAAACGAGATTGGAACGCAGATTTGCCTCGTACAGTCTGCTGGAATACTGATAGAAGCGATGCGTCTCTTCGGCTTCCTTGGCGAAGGCTTTGACCACTCTTACTCCGCTCAGGGTGTCGTTCAGCATTGCGTTGAGCGATGAGGAGCGGCGATACTGCTTGGAGAAGGAGCGCCAAAGCTTCGGGAGCATGGTCTTGAAGATGATGACTATGATCGGGACAGGGATGAATACTATCAGTGTCAGCTTCCAGTTTATACTGAACAGAAAGACGGTAAGTCCGACGAAGTTTAGGACGTTGACTATCAGGTGAGGTACGCCGTCTATGTAGAAATTGCGTATCTTTACCGCGTCGTAATTTACGCGGTTTACAAGCCTGCCGGTGGGGTTTTGGTTGAAATACGATATGGAAAGTCCGCACATGGAACGGAAGATATCGTTCTTCATCGTCCTTGTGACGTTGGTCGACATATGTGCGTTGGCGCGGTTCTGCATTATGCTGACCAGCAGCTGGAGCAGAGCCATTCCCACCAGCACAGCAACGACGGCGTATACGTACTTAAGCTCGTGCAGGTTACCCGTGAGCTGGGTGCCGTCCTGCGAATATGTCGGTTTGCTGATCACCTGATCGTACAGTATCTGACCGCTGATGACGGGGGAGAGGAGCGAGATGCACGAGGTCAGCAGCATACAGATGAGCACGGTGAAGAGCTGTAGCTTAAAGGGCTTGAAGTAACCGAGAAGGCGGAATATAAGCCCCTTGCGGCGATTGCATTTTTCGCATATGCGGACGTCCTGATCCGGATATACCGTGCCGCACTTGGGGCATCTCGCGTTGAATTGGTCGAATATCGGATCGTCCTCGGTCACGGTATCTCCCTTTTCGAAGCGTTGCCAAACGGTGATGAACGTAAAAAGCCTCCGCTTACAGGCGTTGGTGCAGTAGCCGAGCACCTCGGTCGTACCCGTCTCGCGGTAACGCCCGAGCCTTGCCCCGTACTCACTGTCAGTCTCGTCAGATCGCCGCGCCTCAAGGTGGGTGGGATATCTGACGGCTAAAATCCTGTTGGTGGAGGTGAAATTGTCTATGTATCCGTCCGTGTACGTGTCCATCGGATAGACGGTCAGCGACTTCGTTGCGGTAACGAAGCGGTAGATGAGCCGTCGAGCCTGATCCAACGCCAAAAACGTCTCGCCGAAGCTTCCGTCAAGATCAAGGTCGAGACGGAGGACGGCAAGCAGGTCTGCTTCGGTCGTGCCTTTCTCTACGAGAGCGTCGAGCATCTCAGCTGACGGCGTATTGATAGGTAACATAAGCGTTTCCTTTCGGATGTCTGTCGTTTTCTTTACAGATGTCTGCTTTGTGGCTTTAGTGTAATCCGAATTTTCAAAAAAGTCAATACTATTTTCAAAAAAATATTTTTTTGTTTATTTCGACAGTTTTCGCCCCGGGTTTTATTGCACATCGCACAAACGCTTGCTGTCGCCTGTGCTTGGGTATGTAAATATAATGTAAATAATGCGGTCTACGTGGTGACAAATCCGTTTTTATATGATAAAATGAATGAGGCGAAAGATTACTGAAACGTGGGAAGTGATATTATGAAGAGGCTTGCGCTCGTTTTCTGCGTGTGCGCGATATTGCTCTGCGCGGCGGTCTTTGGCTCTTGTGTCGGCGATGGCGATAAGGATATCGGCGGCGGAGGAGATAACGGCGGCTCCGAAGAAAACGGAGACGGTACGGCTCCGTCCGGGGGAAATTCCGACGGGGAGCCTTACGAGAACGACAGGCATTGGCAGCTCGACTGATGCCGTATATGTATCCATATTGTCTATATCTATATCTATATCTATATCTGCATCTGCGTCGACGGTGTCGAAATGCTCGGGGCGTATGAGAAAGGAACGAAACGGATGAAAAATCACAGCTTGAAGATGTTCATAATACTTATAGCGGCGGCTGTCGTGCTTATTGCCGGAGTTGCGGTGACGGTGTATCTGGTGACAAGAGACGGCGGAGACCAAAAGGAATACTTGCCGATGGATTACGGTAACGATCCATCCGGGCTTGATGACGAATATTCCCAAAGATATTGATCCGAATGTTGATCGCTTGCGTCTTTTTTTGGCGTTCCCCGCGGCGTTTTGTGAGCGCCGTCGGGAGCGCTTGGACGCGAAATGCAAAATATTTATTTAATTTTGAAAAAGCTATTGACAAAACCGATATTATCTGATATAATAGTTAGGCTAAGTACGGTGCCATAGCCAAGCGGTAAGGCAAAGGTCTGCAACACCTCTATCCCCGGTTCGATTCCGGGTGGCACCTCCAAAAATCCTGCATGATTGTGCAGGATTTTTACTTTTTACTTATTACTTCTTTTCTCCGTGCTTATTCGGCAGGATTTTTGGGAAGTAATAAGTAAAATGTAAGAGGTAAGAAGTAGAAGATACAGGAGTTAAAAGCGAGAAGTTAAAAGTGGAAGATACAGTTTTTGGGAAAGCAAGATGCAAGAAGTGAAGGATACAGGGATCAAAAATCAAGGAACGGGATTTGAGGAAGCGATGATCGAAAAGAAAGTATTGAAAGGTGGGATAAAGGTGAGCGAAAGTCCGCTGATGTTAAGATCAAAAGAATTTGCTTTACAGATCATAAAGATATGTAATCACATTAAGCAAAACAGGAAGGAAAGTATACTCACAAATCAGCTCGTGCGTAGCGGAACAAGTATCGGGGCAAACATTTGAGAAGCATTTTACGGGCACGGAACTGCGGATTTTATTGCGAAGCTACAGATCGCACTTAAAGAATGTTCTGAAAGTGAATATTGGTTGGAGCTTTTGATCGAAAGCGGATATTATGACGATCGAGGTATTCTTGATGATTGTATAGAGGTTAAAAAAATACTGATCGCCTCGATAAATACCGCTAAGAGCAAGCTGGAAAAATAATTCTTAAAAACAGTTACGGTGTGATTATCCGGTATGAGGTCTGATATTTGGATTGACGGATGCTATATTACGATAGTTTTTTAACCGCAGACCGCACAACATCTGTTTTTAAATACATTCACAACGCCGCGGCGACGTACCAAGGTGTTACGATCATCATAATAATATAATATCCGCTATCCAATTGCGATCGACGTGCTTGGATAGCGGATTTTCTGTTCTGTAAAACAAAGACAAAAGCACGGTTGCAGTTCAGCTGAAGTGAGCGAAGTGGAGAGAAGTGTCGCAACAGTTCAGGCATTCACGGTCATTATGCTCTTGATTTTCCGAAATTACGGACAGGTGTTCGTAGGGCGAGAGCAAGCCCCATAGATGGGAACTTTCGTTTTTACGATCATTCGAGGTGGGACAATCCCTCAGTCAGCAAAGCTGACAGCTCCCTTTACACAAGGGAGCCGATCGCCGCTCCGCGGCGGTAGCAATTTGTGTTTTGCACTGATTTTGAAACGTACCGCTCTTTATTATTTATGAAAAATGTATATTTGTCAATGATGTGAGACCAAAAAACAGAAAAGCAACGTAACGAG
>CAZMWM010000068.1:0-10499 GCA_964570105.1 uncultured Lachnospiraceae bacterium
GGAGAAGGCGGCGTATGAGGAAGCCGAGCACGCGGCAAAGTTCGCGGAGCTTCTCGGCGAGGTAGTCACCGACTCCACCAAGAAGAATCTTCAGATGAGAGTCGACGCCGAGAACGGCGCGACCGCCGGAAAGTACGATCTCGCCAAGAGAGCCAAGGCACTCAACCTCGACGCTATACACGATACCGTCCACGAGATGGCTCGCGACGAAGCACGCCACGGCAAAGCCTTCGAAGGACTTCTTAACCGCTATTTCAAATAAACCGAGCAGAAACAAGAAGCTCCCTCACTTTCACCGAAAGAAAGTGAGGGAGCTTCTTGCTATTAGAGATCAGCTCATCGGAAAACCGTTTAAGTATCGAGCTTTATAACAGGAGAGGTCGATTGGGTAATGCCCGACCAGATTATCTTTCGCGGACATTTTTCCACGCACACGTTGCATCCCACGCATTTACCGTAATCTATCGAAGCGAGGAAGCCGTCGACCTTGATAGCACCGACCGCACAATTCTTCTCGCATATACGGCAACCGATACAGCCCACATCGCAGAAGCTTCTTGTGACTGCGCCCTTCTCCACGGACATACAGCCCACCCAGTGCTTGCTGTCAAACGGTATCAGACGGATTATATGCTTTGGACACGCCGCAACACAAACACCGCAGCCCTGACAGCGGTCGTAATCCACCACAGCCACGCCGTCTATGACGCTTATCGCCCCAAACGGACATTTCGACACGCAGGTACCGAGTCCGAGACAACCGTTCGGGCAGGCTCTGCTTCCACCTCCGAGCTGCATAGCCGCCTGACAGTCGTGTATGCCTTGATATTCGTACTTCTTCTTGGAAAGCGCACTTGTGCCGCTACACATTACCTGTGCACGCATACGCACGGTATTTCCGGCTTCGACGCCCATTACAGCCGCTATCTTCTCAGCCGCCTCCGAGCCTCCGACCGTACATGCGCCCGGCTTTGCCTTACCTTCGGCTATAGCCTCCGCGAGCGCGGCACAGCCGGAATATCCGCAACCGCCGCAGTTCGCCCCCGGAAGTATTGCCGTGATCTGCTCAGCCTTTTCGTTACGCGGAACTGCAAAGACCTTTGAAGCTACAGCCAGCAATATTCCGATAACTGCACCGAGCACGGCAAAGACCAATGAAGCCGTGATCATATTCCCTATATCCATTATTACGACCATAGCTCTCGCTTATGCGAAAGCTTCCTTTCTTCGGTGGTATCGATCAACCGATAGACATTCCGGAAAATCCGAGAAAAGCCATCGCTATAAGTCCGGCGGTGATAAGAGCAAGCGGCATCCCCTCAAAGCACTTCGGAGGCTCTGCGGCTCTCAGCCTTACGCGCACACCGGCGAACACGACTATAGCCATAGTAAAGCCGATAGCCGCGGAAAACCCGTACGCCACGCTCTGTATAAAATTGTATCCGTTCTGGATGTTTACCAGCGCAGAGCCGAGCACCGCACAGTTGGTCGTTATGAGCGGAAGAAATATTCCGAGCGAGCTGTAAAGCGTAGGGATAAATCTGCGCAAAAACATCTCTATAAACTGCACAAGTCCCGCTATCACCAGAATAAACGCTATCGTCTTGAGATATTCAAGTCCGAAATGCTTAAGTATCTGATAGACGCCCCACGTCACAGCTGATGACACCGTCATAACGAAGGTCACCGCCATTCCCATTCCGAGCGCGGTATCCGGCTTTTCGGATACGCCGAGAAAGGGGCAACAGCCGTAAAACTTCGAGAAAATGAAGTTTTCTATGAATATCGCGGAGAACATAAGTAAAAGTATATCGCTCATCCCCGTTTACCTCCGTGCTTTACCTCCTCGCTCGCCGCTTTTTTATCGGCGACAAGGCTCTGAAGTCTGCGTACGAGCGCTATCAAGCATCCGAGCGTTATAAATGCTCCTGCCGGCATTACGAATATCTGCGCCGGCTGATAGCCCGAGCCGAACACGGAGACGCCGGCGACCGTGCCCGCGCCGATAAGCTCACGCAGAGCTCCAAGCACCGAGAGCGCCGCGGTAAATCCAAGCCCCATCGACAGTCCGTCCACGAAGGAAGGCAGAGGTCTGTTTTTAGAAGCGAAGGCTTCGGCTCTCGCAAGGATTATGCAGTTCACGACTATAAGCGATATGAACACTCCGAGCGAAGCGTACAAATCGGGCAAAAACGCTTCCATAAGCATTTCCACCGCCGTTACAAATCCGGAGATGACCACTATGTAAGCGGCTATACGCACCTGCTTCGGAATAAATTTCCGCAAAAGCGATATGAACAGATTGGAAAATGCGAGCACCGCGGTCGTGGCAAGCCCCATTCCGAGAGCGTTCGTCAGTGACGTGGTGGTGGCAAGCGTCGGGCACATTCCGAGCACTTGAACGAACGTCGGGTTTTGATCTATGATACCGTTCTTCAGCTGTGCGAGAAACGAACGCATGCCGTATCGCTCGGCTTTTTTTTCATCCATCGAAAATATCTCCTTTCGATCACGTCCGCGGCATCATTTCGCCGTGGCTTTCGCGTACGCTCCAAGCGCCGCGTCAACTCCTGCTATTACCGCCTTTGAGCTGTAGGTCGCGCCGCTTATTCCGTCAATATATCCGACGTCCGCCTCAGACGCGCCTTTTTTATACGTTAAAGAGCCGCTGACACCGCAAAATCGGGAGAGAAAGCTCTCGTCCTCGATCTTCGTGCCGATGCCGACCGTCTCACTGCACGAGACGATGCTGACGCCGATCACCTTGCCGGACGTATCCAGCCCCACGAGCATCTCCACCGCGTCCTTGAAACCGTTCGGAGATACCTTTGCATAGTAACCGACGGACGTCTCCCCGTCGCGCACCTCGTAAAATGCGTCGACATTCTCGGGAAGCTCGTCGATGTCAACCTCTACCCCGAGCGGCGTCTCAACACTCGGGAAAAGCTCCCCAAGCGCCTCGGAAAGCTTTCGCGCGTCGTTCTCGTCTATCACGTCCTTGGTGACCGCATTCACGAACGAGAGCAAAAGAGCGATGAACATAGTTATCACGAGCAGAACGGAGCATATCCGCACCACGTATACGACGTCGTCTTTTTTTATCCTTACAGCCATATCAAACACCGCCCTTCCGTTTTCCGCCGAATTTCACGGGCACCGTGAGCCTGTCGATATACCAGACCAGAAGATTCATTATCATTATAGAGAAGGACACGCCCTCCGGATACGCGCCGAAATACCGTATCAGCACCGTAAGCAAGCCGCATCCAACGCCGTATATCAGCCGCCCCTTAGCGGTAACGGGAGAGGTCGTGTAATCCGTCGCCATAAATATCGCTCCGAGCAGAAGTCCACCGGACGTCAGAGAATACGCAAGATACGTCAAAGGATCTCCTGCCTGTGGGAATATCAGAGCAAATACCGCCACGGTACCAATATATGCTGCCGGGATGTGCCACGTTATAACGCGTCTTACGAGAAGATAGACAAGCCCTATCAACAGCATCAGCGCAGACACCTCTCCGATGCAACCGGGACATTTTCCAAGGAAGGTATCAAGAAGCGAGTAACCGGGAAGCTCCCCCGTCTTGAGCGACGCAAGCGGAGTTGCGGACGAGATGGCATCGGATGCCGGCTCGACAAAGCGCGAAAGCTCCGTAGGCCACGACACGAACAGGAATATCCTTGCGGAAAGCGCGGGATTTACCACGTTCTTGCCTATTCCGCCGAACAGTTGCTTCACTATCACTATCGCAAAGAAAGCACCTATCGGCATCAGCCACCACGCGGCTCCCACGGGAACGTTAAATGCAAGGAGCACACCCGTGACTGCCGCGGAAAGGTCGCCGACCGTTATCGGCTTCTTCATAAGCTTTTCGTATCCGAATTCAAAAAACACGCAGAAGGCAACGGATACGGCAGTCAGCATCAGCGCACGCCAGCCGAACATCACGACCGACCAGACGAGCGCAGGCGCAAGAGCTATGAGAACGTCGAGCATTATCCTGCGCGTCGAGCATCCGCTGTTTACGTGAGGCGAGGAGGAGAGCGAAAGAAGCTCGCCGCTATCTTGGGTGTTCATCTTTGTTTTTCCCCCGTTCCGTTATTTTTATCGGAAGAGGCTGACGCCGCGATAGCCGCTTGCTTCGCCTTCTTCTCTTCGTTGATCTTAGCCTTCGTCATACGCACGAACTGAACGATAGGTACTCCGCCGGGGCAGACGTAGGCACACGAGCCGCACTCAACGCAGCTCATTATGTTGAACTTCTCGCACATCGCGTGATCACCCTGATGCGAGAACTGAGCAAGATACAGCGGCATCAGGTGCATAGGACATACACTCACGCATCTGCCGCAATGTATACAGCTGTGAGCGGCATCGGCGCCGCGCGTGAGCTTATCCGAGAGCGCAAGAATGGCATTGGTGCCTTTGGTTATCGGAGTATCCGCATCCCATTGCGCAAATCCCATCATAGGACCGCCCATAACGAGCTTCAGCGGCTTTTTGGTAAGACCGCCGCAAAATTCTATCAGATCGGACATCGGCGTACCAAGCGGAGCGAGCACGTTTTTGGGATGTCTTACGCAGTCTCCGGATACCGTGACCACGCGTTCGATGAGCGGCATCGAGTGGCGCACCGCGCGACTGATATTATAGCAGGTGCCGGCGTTAAAGATGACGCATCCGACGTCAGCCGGAAGCTTGCCTGCCGGAAGCTCTCTGCCGGTAAGGGCATATATGAGCTGTCTCTCGTCGCCCTGCGGATATTTGGTCTTAAGTATGCGTATCTCCACCGAGCTATCATCGCCGATCTCGCGGCTTAGCGCTTCCGCGGCATCCGGCTTGTTGTCCTCTATGGCAATGATACCGGTATCAAGACCAAAGACCTTCATAAGTATGCGCAGTCCGTCAACTGTCTCGCGAGGGCTTTCAAGGAGCAGTCGGTGGTCTGCGGTTATAAACGGCTCGCATTCGGCGCAGTTTATTATTATGTTGCTGACCTTGCCGAGAGCCGAGGATATCTTGGCGTACGTCGGAAAGGTAGCTCCGCCCATACCGGAGATACCGGCGAGCCTTACCGCCTCTATACAGCCCTCCGCATCGATCTCCGATACGCGGCTCTCTTTGGTGATATCCGGGCAGAGACGCTCCTCACCGTCGTTTTCGATAACTATGCGGCGGACCTTGCGACCGTTCGGAGTAAGTACCTCCTCAATAGCCGTCACCTTACCGGACACGGGAGCGTGCACCGGGCATCCAAGCCCCTTGGTGACCTCTCCGATCACCTGCCCCTTGTCCACAGTGTCGCCAACGGCTACCATGGGGGAGCAAGGAGCACCTATGTGCTGAGACAGCGGAACGTATACTTTCGGTGGGGCAGGCATTTTTTCTATGGGCGAGCCGGCAGTAAGCTTGTATTCGTTCATACGGATACCGCCCCTAAAGGTATATGACAAAAGACAGATCCTCCCTTCCGAGCTGTGCTCGAGATGTATCGGTACGTACATTATACTACCTTTTGACCTTTTTTGCAATAGTAATTTCGATTTTTGCAGAATATTTAACAGATGCAGAACTCATTTACGGCTCACACACCCTCGGCAAATACCCTCCTGCAATGCTCCACCACATACGCGGCGGCTCTGCAATCGTCAAGCGCACTGTGGGACGAGAGCTGTAATCCGAAGCGATCCTTAAGCACCTCAAGCTTGTAGCTGGGCGATGAAATGTAACGCCTCGCAAGCTTCAGCGAATCCTCCACCCTGTTGTCGAAGCTGAGACCGAGCGCGGCTGAATACGCGCATATGAAACGGCGATCAAATGCGGAGTTGTGCGCCACGAGAAGACTGTCTCCGAAGTATTCGAGAAGCCGCGGAAGCACAATTTCACACCCGGGAGCATCCGCCACATCCGACGGCTTTATGCCGGTAAGCGCGGTAATATTCAGCGGAATACCGCATACGGGCTTTACATACGTATGAAAGCTGTCGATCTCCTCGCCGTCCTGTATCCTCACCGCTCCGATCTCGATGATCTCCGAGTATTCCGGAGAAAAGCCGGTGGTCTCAAGATCGAACACTGTATACCCTGACGGAATTGTAAATGCCGTTTCTGCTGTGCGCATACGTTATATCTCCGTTTCGTGCGTTTTAATTGATGCGTGTCTAAAACAAAAGCCATGACAGGTGCCATGACTTTCGTATACCCGGAGTCAACCGGTCTTTTTCATAAGATCGCGGATCTCGGAAAGAAGCTCTCTTTGAAGCGCAACGTTTTCGTAAAATCTGCGCTCGGTCTCCGCACGCTCGGCTTCGGCAAGTCTCTGCGCCTCCGCCTTTTCGGCATCCTCCGCCGCTTTCTTTTCCGCGGCAAGCTTTTCTTCAGCCTTCTTCTTTTCCTCGGCTATCCGTTTTTCCTCAGCCTTTTTACGGTAGAGCACAGCCTTGACCTTGTTTATTATTGTCAAAGCCGTGAAAAGCCCGATAGCCACTATAAAGAAATCCATGACCGCCTGTATAAGAGAGCCATACTGTATGGCGATCTCGGCAGTGTCCTCCGTCTCCTTCTGAAGGATGTACTTCCAGTCGGACATATTGATCTCTCCGGTGGCTTTACTGATGCAAGGTGTGATTATGTAAGCAACCAGCCCGTTCACGATCTTGTTGAAGGCTTGACCGATGACCATAGCCACGGCAAGATCCACGACATTGCCCTTGGTTATGAATTTGATAAATCCGTTCTTAAATTCGTTCGTCTCTTTTTTCAGCTTGCTTTCGCGTTTTTTCCTTTTTGCCTTTTTTTGCGCGGCATCGGCTTTTTCAAGCTTAACGTTGAGCGCATCGATATCTTCCTGTCCCATACCGTAGAACTTCCTTTCATTTTAACGCCTTACGCATTTCCTACTGACATTATACCAGTTCTGCTCTCACTTGTCAAGTGGGTAGCTCATTTTTATGCCGCGGTCATTCCGGCACATCAAAGCATTCCCCTCAAAAAAAGACGCGATCACCACACCTCGTCCGAGCCGATGCTTCCTCTTTTCCAATAAACGTCGCAGTCGTATTGGTTCCAATCATCAGCCCAACCGTCGCCCTCGCGCTTATCCTTACACCAAAATTCTATCTCGCGGCAACCGAGAAAGGCGCCGCTTCCGATACGCTTGACCTTTGCCGGAATATATATCGCTTCAAGCTTACAGCAAGCAAAGGCTTTTTCGCCTATCTCAAGCACTATCTTGTTCGGGATATAAAATTCGGTATCCGGTTTTCCGAGCGCGTATTGCAGAAGCACAGAGCAGTCCTTGCTGTAAAGCACGCCGTCGATCGAGGAATAGTTTGGGTTTTCCGCATCGACCGATATCTCACGAAGCGAAGTGCAATAAGAAAATGCAGACCTGCCGATATACACAAGCCCGGACGGAATGCTCACGCACTCAAGCGCACGGCATTCGTAAAACGCTTCGTCCCCAAGCGATGCAAGACTGTCAGGTATATCGATATCGGCAAGCGAGCGACAGTATTTGAACGCCGCCCTTCCGATGCTCTCGAGCGTACTGCCGGAAACATCCACACCGGCAAGTGAGCCGCAACCCAAAAAGCAGTCCTCCCCCAAGTCCGTGACGGTATTCGGGATACCGACATAGGCAAGAGCGCCGCACCAGCTGAACGCACCGCCACCTATCCGTTCAATTCCCTCCGCGAAGCTCACACGGGCAAGAGCCGAGCAAGAGCCGAATGCACCCTCGCCCACGACCGCAAGCGAGCCGGGAAGCGTAACGCTCTCAAGCGACGTGCAACCGAAATACGCCCCCCGCCCAAGCTCGGTGACGCCCTCGGGTATCTCGACACTGCCGAGCGATATACAACCCTTGAATGCATATTCACCGATGGACTGTAGCCCACCGGTCACCCTCACGCTCTCAAGAGACGCACAACCCTCAAAAGCACCGTCGCCTATGATCTCAACACTCGCAGAAAGCGTGACCGAACGCAAAGAAGAGCCTCTGAAAGCCCCGTCTCCGACGGCAACCACCCGTTCTCCGCCGTGATATTCTTCAATATATACGTCCCCGGTGGCATTTCCACCGCGGCTCACATAGCAAGTTCCGTCTCCGTTTGAGCGATATTTGACGCCGCCGTTGCAGGAAACGAGAGCGCCCAACGCCGCGCATATCACGACCGCAAATGCGGCGACCGTCAGTACAGCGACCGTAAAGCCCCTATATATCCTTCTTTGCCCCCTGCACGCACGTAATACCTTCATTCCACGCTCTCCATACCGTTCAAGTTCCATATCAAAGCCGCACATCCACTGTCATCATCCCAATTATACCACAAACCCATCTCCGTGTCAACCGTGCGCGAAAGCTTTTCCGAAGCACTCGACCGTAAACCGTAAAAACAAAAGACTTGTACGCCGCATCCGCAAGCGTACAAGCCCTCATTCATTCGTGCAGTCAGCAATAATGATACTCCTTGCGTTTAAGGATGTAGAAAACGACCGTGACCAGCATAGCGAGGATCTCCGCGACCAGTAGCGAATACCATACGCCGTCCAGACCGAAGCAAGCAGGCAGGATCAAAACTCCTGCGATCTGGAACACCAATGTCCGCAAAAACGAGATAGCCGCGGAGACTACACCGTTGTTCAGAGCGGTAAAGAACGCCGAGCCAAATATGCTAAATCCGCTGAAAAGCACGGACAGTGCGTAGAAACGGAACGCCGTTACGGTCATATCCAGAACGGCAGGATCGTTTCCGACGAAAAGCCTTGCAAGCGGCGTCGACAGCGTGAACGCAAGCACCGACATCACCACAGCGGATATTGCGATAAGTATATTGCTCCTGCGGAACAGCCCCTTAAGCTCACCGTCGTTCCTCGCTCCGTAATTGAATCCGATGACCGGAGCAACTCCGATGGAATAGCCGAGGAACACCGCGGCAAAAATAAATCCGACATACATTACCGCGCCGTAAGCCGCGACTCCGTTTTCTCCGGCGAAGCCCATAAGCTGAAAATTATAAAGAATGGAAACGACGGACATCGATATATTGCTGACAAGCTCCGAAGAACCGTTGGTACAGCTGTCAAGAAGCGCCTTTCCCTCCCATCGAAATCTGCCCAACCTGAGCACCCCTGTCTTGTTGCAGATAAAGTACACCAGCGGTATGGTACCTCCAACGCATTGAGAGATAGCGGTCGCCACCGCCGCACCGACAAGTCCCCATTTAAATACTATTATAAACAGCGCGTCGAGAAAGATATTCGTAAGCCCTGCGCCGACGGATACCGCAAGTCCCATGGTAGGTCTTTCTGCGGCGACCAAAAAGCTTTGGAACAAATTCTGTAGCATAAAAACGGGAAGCGCCACCAAAAGTATCCGCCCGTAAGTAACACAATATCCAAGCAACTCATCATCCGCCTTCATCGCAACGGCGACCGGCTCGATAAAGACGATACCGAGGATCGCAAGCACGACACCGCACGCGACCGTGATATATACCAGCATCGAAAAGATGCGTTCCGCTCTGCTTCGATCGCCCTCGCCAAGCGTGGCGGAAACAAGGGCACTGCCTCCGGCTCCGAACATAAATCCGATGCACCCGAGTATCTGAGTAAACGGCATTATCAGATTTATCGCCGCAAAAGGCGTGATACCGACAAAATTAGAAATGAAGAATCCGTCAACGACGCTGTATATCGACGTGAATATCATCATAACGACGGTCGGCAGAGAAAAGCGGAGCAGCTTTCCGTAACTAAAATGATCCGAGAGCCTTATCTTCATCAAAACACCTCCCTGAGCTTTTCGCGAAGCTGACGCAGATACCTCTCGGTCAAGCTGATGTAAAGCTCCCATTCTTCCCTTGACCAAGAGGAATAGATGTCATTTTCCGCCTCAAGCACACGTCCCACCGTTTCACGGACGGTCAGGCTCCCCTTTTCGGTCAAGCATACCCGTTTCGATCTTCCGCCGGCAGGCTCAAGGTAGATCAAGCCCCCGTTTTCCAGCTTGCGGAGCGCGGAATTGGCAGTCTGCTTGTTAAGCCCGGACGCTTTGATAAGCTCCGGCAAACGGCACTGCCCACCGTTGTCCGCCAATGAATAAAGTATCATCATAGAGCTGTCGGAAAAGCCCTGCTTGACGGCGATCTCGTGATATACCTCGTCTATCTCCGAGATCAGCTGATTGTACCGTCTGGTCTCCGACTGATTTATTTTTTCCATATGTACCTCCGATCTTTCCAAGTACGAAATCGTACGCACCGTATTATAGTACGATTTCGTACATAAGTCAAGCCCCCGCGCACGACTTCACAAAAAAGTAACAAACCCACTCCCACCCACAAAAATCCCCCCATTCAAGCATCGTAGCCACACCGTCTTTTCGCTCCGCTTTCTGAAGAAAGCTTTGGCAAATAGAGTTTCCCTCCGGGAAACTCTGCGTAACAAGGCTTCGCCATTGTTACGCGCAAGGATGTAGACTTTTGATAATCAG
>CAZMWM010000069.1:0-10471 GCA_964570105.1 uncultured Lachnospiraceae bacterium
GATAGCGGTGGATGAGGTGTTCCCTTACACTTGTTACTCTCGTACGCGTTTACACGATTTTATTCCAAAACTTCGGCACACTGTTGGCTCCCTTGTGTAAAGGGAGCTGTCGCCAACGGCGACAGCCAAAGGAAACAATTCAAACCCCGCGCCGCTTTATCAACAGATCCAACTACACGCCGATCCGTAAGCCTTCGCTCAAAAAAGCTTCACACGTCACCTATCCGCATCAAGGTCGATAACGTTGACGGCAGTGCCGTAAATATCCTTTTCCCTGCTGTTAGCGGAAAAAAGCAATATCTGCGAGCCGTTATCGGCTATCGAGCTAAGTCTTTCAAGCATCCGTCCGAGCCGTCCGTCGTCGAGACAAACGAAGCATTCGTCAAGTATCAAGGGAAGCCTTTCCGTCTCCGACACACGCGTATATATCGCAAGCCTGAGACAGAGCCAAGCAAGAGCCGAAGCACCGGCGCTCAGATATTCGGACGGAAGATAAGCACCGTCAAGCAGACAACTCAGTCTCAACGAAGCCTCGCCGTCCACACCCAAGCCCTCATAACGCCCTTCGGTAACGAGCGAGAACACCTGTCCGGCTGTATCGGAAAGATACGGCGCTATCCTCTTTCTAAGCTCCGAATCTGCGTTTTTCAGAGAGTCGTAGGCAAGCTTTGCGGCGTTGTACACATCACAGAGCCGTTGCTTTTCGGCTTTCAGAGCGTCGAGCCTTTGCGTCACGGCGGAGATCTCCGGAAGCTCTGAAAAACGCTCGGCGTGCTGTATGCGCTTATCCGAGAGCCGCGTCTCTGTCTCCTGCCGCTCGGTCTCAAGGCGCCGTTTTTTGATCTCAAGCTCCGAAAGCGGCGTTTCCGTATCACGCACCTCGGGCGTCTCACCGGACGCCATCCGCTCCTCTGCCATTTTTATCTCCTCCGGGGAGTACGCATCCAACTTCGCGCGATTTATCTGGAGCCTCTGTTTTATAACGTTCTTCATAGACTCAAGCGTTACATTGGACGAAAGATACCGCTCGGCATCCGCAAAAGCGCTCGATACGCTGTTCTTTCCCCAACGCTCAAGCAGCTCCGCGCGTACCGATATCGCCTCAGCCCTCTTTTCCTCGGCAACCTCAAGCGCTCGTGATGCTTCGTCTGCCCTGCGCGCGTTGGTCTCGTATTGCTCACAGAGCCGAGACAGCTCCGCTTTGCTTCTGACCGAAAGCGAGGTCAAAAGCGCCGACATCTTCATCCTCGCGTTCATCGAGCAACCGAGGGCTATGACAAAAGCGACGAGAGACGCGGCAAATACCAAATAAAGCGGTAATTTCCCGAGATTCAGCGCCGTTGCCAGCATCCCGATGCACGCGACGAGGGCAACGGCACAAGCAACGAGAGAACGCTTGAACGCCCCTCCGAGCCGCCGCACGCGCGACTGCACCGCTTCGATACCGCCCTGATCGCGAATGAACGCAACGCCCGAAGTCTCGGGGCTATACATACGTGCGCGACAGCTCTCAACTTCCCTTTCCGCGACCAGCACGGCGTTTTCGGCTTCGCGCAATGAGTTCAAGTATTCTTCGTTTGGCAAAAAATCGCTATTTTTAAATTCCAACTCAAGCTCAAAGCTCCTCTGCTCGTTCTCACCGCACTGTTGTTCAAGCCGCTTTTTTTCCGTCAGAAGCTCCCTTACGACAAGCTCCCGTCTCCCGGAAACATCGGTCTCAAGCCCCGAAAGCTTCGACATTATGCCATCGAGCAGGGCTTCATCAGCCGCTATCTCTGCACTCGAGCTTCTCGCAAGCTCCCGCCTTTCCGCACAGCTCTCGAGCAAACGCTCCTGCTCATCTATCTCATTTTCAAGCTCAAATATCCGTCCGCCCTTTCCGTTTTTGTGAAGAAGCTCCACCCGTCTTTCGTCAAGCTTCTTAAGGGCGCGTTGAAGCTCTCCGACCTCGGTCGCGGTCAGCATCAGGTTGCGCAGAGCCTCGGACGAGCCGTCGGCAAGCGCGATACCGTCGCGCTGAGAAACGAACGCGGAGCGAACGAAAAGTGTCAGGGGCACACCGAAGAAATGATCTCCGGGCGTAGGCGACGACTGCCAACCGTCGTAGGGTGCACCCGTGTCGGTAAACACCTCCACCGATGACTTGCCCTCCTGCTTTTCTCTGCGCGTTATGCGATAGTGCTCTCCGCCGTCGGTCTCAAAAACGGCACTGCCACTGCTCACTCCCGTTTTGATATCCGAAAGCAACTTTTTCTCCTTGCGGTCGGAAAATCCGTAGAAAAGATAGCACAAAAACGAGGCAACGGTGCTTTTTCCGCTCTCGTTGCTTCCGGTAATAAGGTTTATCCCGTCGGCAAATCCGAAACGCCTGTTCGATATTCCGCCGAAGCTCTCAATATACAGCTCGCTTATCCTCAAGACCGCCGTTCCTCCTTTGATATACTTGTCGCAAGATTCCCCGAAGCATCCGCGTTTTTCGGCGAATTACCGCGTCATTCAACGTTTCCGTCGGCATCCTCATTCTGCATAAGCTCCCAAGGATCCCCGCCGTCAAGCGCGAGCAGACCGATGTTCAGCGCGTCGAGCGCCACCTTAGCGGTCTCCGGGTCGTTACTCTCTATATCATCCTTGAGCAGACGGTAAAACGCCCCCCTGAGCGTATATTCATTCTCAAGCTGAGAATATCTCACGGCAGGAAGCGAATTATCGATGACATCCGCTTCCTCGACTCCTATCATCCGCTCGCATAAGGTCCTGGCTAGTCTTGTAGCGGATATGTCCAGCTCCTCAGCCCGTCTGCCCTTGAGCGTAACGCGGAGACGGCGGCTTATACCGTTGCTCTCCGATAGCAATGCGCGTACCCTGTCGATAAGCTCCGGCACCGTCGATATCTGAGTTATATCCGTCTGCACGGCGTCGTATCTCCACGGGCAGAATGTTATCCTTTTTGCGCTTATCTGCTTTTCCCCCCCGTCCGTCACCGCCGTGATCAGCACTCCGCCTTTTTCTCCGACCTCACTCATATCGCGCCCGGCGATACAGCCGCTGTAAGCATATAAGGTCGAATTACGCGGTAATTTCCCGAACAGCTGTTCCTCCGAAGGCTCCGCACGCTCTATCACGTCCGCATTGTGTATATGTCCGAACGCGGCGTAATCCAGACCGCTCGACGCGATGGATGAAACAGAGACGGGAGCGTAGACCGAGCCTGTGACGCCCACGTCCGCATGAGCGCAAAGCACATTGAGACTCTCGGGATCGTATACCCTAAAGCCCTCCAGCGGACGCGCCGTGTACCGCTGTGACGTAAAGGCATAGCCGTACACCGTCATCCCAAGCTCCGGAAAAGAGATAAATGACATCCGCTCATCCTTAAAGACGTGGCAATTCTGCGGAAATTCCGCTGTTTTGTACGGAGAATGAGCACTGTACGGATCGTGATTTCCGGGAGAGATCACAAACCTGCATTCCGGGAACTCTTGCATCTCCTTACGCAGGAGCGCGAGCGTCTGCTCCGAGCAATATTCTCGGTCGAACAGATCGCCGCAAAGAAGTATCACGTCAACGTTATTGTTCTTGGCGTATCTCACAGCACCGGAAAACACGCGGCGAAGCTCGGCGTTTCTTTTAGCCGCTTCCTCGCCCGTCAAAGCGGAAAACGGGCTGTCAAGATGAAGATCGCCAAGCTGTAAGAGCTTTACCTGTCTGCTCATTTCGGTCGTTCAACCTTTCTTACGTAGCTTTGACCGTCACGTGACTCGAGCCTTGCCCCATTTTCGGAGCGCACGGTCGTATCCGCAACGTACCTCTTATAATTTACCACAAGCCAGCCTTTTTTTCAAGCCCTTTTTTAAAACATTATGAAAATTATAAAAAAACTCACCGTATCCGCAAAAAATCACGCCGTAAAGATTGACAATCGGCATCCGTTATGCTAAAATATAATATAAAGTTATAAAGCAAGCGCACCGAATATCACGTCGGGCGCAAAAAAGCCGCCATACGAAAGGAACGACGTCACGATGGCAAACAAGGTCCTGACCAAAAAACAAAAGAAAAAGCTCAAAAAACAGCTCGGCGGTCTGCACGGGGGCTATATAGCCGTCACGGTGCTGTTCCTGCTCGCAGGCATCGTCATAGGAGCTTTTTTCGCTATGAAAGCAACGGAGTCCGACCTCTTCACGCTAAACGGAGCCGCAATGCTCGTCTACACCGCGGGCGAAGAGATCAGATACACAGACGAGGGCGTGCGCTGTATATCGATGGGCAAGGACGTATCGGACAACTTTGAGGTCACCACGAATATGAGCCGCTCGCAAGACGGGGCGTACACCGCCTCCGCCCCCGGAGAGTATTATCTGAAATACACTATGACCGAAGGAAGATATAAGGGACTTAGCCGCGTGCGCATCATAACGGTAACGGTATGACCGCCGTCCGAACGCGATATCGCACCACAGCATCCGCATCACGCGGCAAATAAGGGAGAAAGTTGATGTCAGCAAAGAAAAATACAAAACGCTTTAATATGTTTTTGGCGCTCCTGCTCGCCATATTCTGCACGGTACTCGGTTGCGGCATCGGATATTACGGATATCTGAGCTATACCGTACCCACGGGAACGCAGGTATACACCACATCCGAACTGCAAGTGCACTTTCTCGAGCTTGGAAACAAATACACGGGAGACTGCACATACATAAAGGTCGGAGACACGGACGTGCTGATAGACGCAGGCTCCAAGGTGAGCAGTATCCCCACTATCACACAGTACCTCGACACATACGTTACCGACGGAAAGCTGGAATACGTCATCGTGACACATTCGCACGAGGACCATTACGCGGGATTTGCCACGAACGAGACCACTGACAGCATCTTTGACATATACGAATGCGAGGTGATAATCGATTTTGCGCAAGCCACCAACACCTCCACCAAGATGTATTCGAATTATCAGCGCGAGCTTTCCGAGGCGATAGAGCGCGGCGCCACGCATTACACCGCCGCGGACTGCATAACCGGTAACAACAGAGAGTTTAAGCTCTCAAACGACGTTACCCTCACCATACTCGACCAGAAATACTATTACGAGCCGGCATCGAACGAAAACAACCATTCCGTGTGTTGCCTGATAAGCACCGGAGAGGATAATTTCCTGTTCACTGGAGACCTTGAAAAGGAAGGCGAGCAGTCGCTCGTCGAGCTTAACGAGCTTCCCGAGGTAACGGTATACAAGGCAGGACATCACGGCTCCAGGACCTCATCGCACGAGCCGCTCCTCTCGACCGTCCGTCCAAAGATCGTCTGCGTGTGCTGTTGCGCGGGAAGCACGGAATATAACGCCGCTCCGCAAAACAGATTTCCGACTCAGGATTTCGTAGACAGAGTATCCAAGTACACCGACGCCGTTTACGTCACCACGCTGTGCAACAGCTACGAGGATAACGATTTCACATCGATGAACGGAAACATAGTCATCAGCTTTGCCGGTGGGACCTTGACCGTTTCCTGCTCCGCAAGCGACAAGAAGCTGAAGGACTCGGATTGGTTTAAAAATAACCGCGACTGCCCGGAGAGCTGGAGCTGACGCCCACGGCGCACGCTATCACGTTACAACTATAAGGATACAAAACAGTAAAACAAACGAAAGGACGTTTTTATGTCTGCCAAGCTGAAAGCTTTTATTTCCGGCAGAGGCTACGGTATATTCTTCACCGCCCTCACGGTATTGCTCGGCATAATATTCCTGCTCCAGACCTTCTCGATATATATCGACGGAACGGAAGCCAAGCAAGAGGCACGCGAGAATGCAATAGCCGACGCCGTCAAGGCAGGTCTGAGCGAAGAGGAAACGCTCGTGGCTGCCACATCGGCGGCGGAAAAGATAGACATATACTCGCGCAGTACCGTGTCAAAAAAGCTACTGCGTCTGCTCCCGTACGTCTGCGTATGGGCGGCGGCGCTGGCAGTCGACGTGGTGCTGACTGCGCTTCTGCATAGCGACGCTCGCGAAAAAAAGTGTCCCACCCGACACGGAATGGAAGCGCAACGCCTCGTATCGGAGCGTAAAAAGCTCCCGATCGGTGCAAGGTCGGGCTGTGAAACCGAATTTGAGAGCGCGTACACAGCTTGTATCAACATCCGTAAACGCTCGGCAAGGCTTATGTATACGGCGCTTGCGCTCGGCGCGGTCTGCTTTGCCTTCCCGTTCCTCTATTTCCTTGACGCCTCGCATTTCCCCAATGAAGCGCTCAACGCCGAGGTGATACGCGCAGTCCTGTTCTCTCTTCCATTTCTTGCAGTCCTGCTCACGGTGAGCATAGCGTATGTGCTTCTCAGAGACAGACTGATAAGGGACGAGCTTCGCGCGATCAAAGCCGCGGTAAAAAGCGGAGAATTTACCCCACCGAAGAAGGAAAAGGTGAACGACTCGGCTCGCATCCGCTTGCTCACGGTGCGCATAGCGGTGTTCTCGCTCGGTGTCGGTCTCGTCATCCTCGGCGTTTTCAACGGAAGCGCACGGGAGGTGTTCGTAAAAGCAACGAAGATATGTACGGAGTGTATCGGTCTTGGATAACGAAAATAAGAAAAACAAACTCGCATCTTGGTTTGCACGGCACAGACCAAGCAAGCGGCGGCTCATTCAAGTGTACGCCGCGTTGCTCTATAACGCCAATATAAAAGGCTTTGCGTCCGGTAAGATATATACGGGCGTGACGAAAAATCTTTGCGTTCCGGGGCTTAATTGCTATTCCTGCCCGGGAGCCGTCGGCGCCTGTCCGCTCGGAGCGCTCCAGAACGCCCTTGCAAGCTCCAAGACCTCGTCGCTTGCCTATATCTTCGGAATACTTATCCTGTTCGGTCTGCTCCTCGGCAGAACGGTCTGCGGATTTTTGTGCCCGTTCGGTCTCGTGCAGGAGCTTCTGCATAAGATACCGTCACCCAAGCTGAAAAAGAACAGAATAACGAGGATACTGTCGTATTTCAAGTACGTCCTGCTGGTCTTTCTGGTAGTGATGATACCGATAGCCTTCGCAACCAAGCTTGCAGTCCCCGGCTTTTGTAAATATATCTGCCCGGACGGGATACTCTTCGGCGCTATCGGACTTCTGCTCAATCCCGAGAACGCGGAGCTGTTCGGAATGCTCGGCGCACTGTTCACATGGAAGCTCTGCCTCTTGATACTTTTCCTCGTGTCAGCTGTGTTCATATATCGAGTCTTTTGCCGTTTCTTCTGCCCGCTCGGCGCTATATACGGATTTTTCTGCCGTCTCGCCCTGCTCGGAGTAAAGCTCGACCGCGATAAATGCATAAATTGCGGTCTGTGCCTGAGCGAATGCAAGATGGATATAGCGCATGTCGGAGACCACGAATGTATACATTGCGGAAACTGTATACCCGTCTGCCCCACAAGCGCCATCAAATGGAGCGGCTCGAAGTATTATATAGACGATCCCACCTCGGCTCTGTCAAAGACCGCCAACACCCAAGAGTCGGAAGCAGTAGCGCAAGAAACAGAAGCATCGGCGCAAAAGCCGAAGAGGAAGCTCTCACCGACTCGCCGCAGAACGCTCATACGCATAATATCCGCCGTGCTCGCCGTAGCCGTGCTCGCAACGGCGATATGGTACTATAATTTCTACTGTGTCGAGGAGAAAACGGTCGGATATTCCGTCGGCGACATATGCCCCGACTTCACCGTTCCGCTCATAGGCTCCGATGAAAGCTTTACGCTGTC
Organism: uncultured Lachnospiraceae bacterium; assembly: GCA_964570105.1. Lineage (GTDB taxonomy): Bacteria > Bacillota > Clostridia > Oscillospirales > CAG-272 > SIG673. The sequence continues at coordinate 7,742 of CAZMWM010000069.1, forward strand.
CGAGCAACGCGGAAGGATAGTCGTCATCAATTTCTGGGCAACGTGGTGCGGACCGTGCGTAAAGGAACTGCCGCATTTCGAGACGCTCGCAGAAAATTATCGGGATGAGCTGACCGTTATAGCCATCTCGCAGGATGACGAAACGGAATATCCAAGACTTCCGGAATTTATAGCCAATAAGGGCTGGAAAAACGCACTTTACGCCACGGACTCGGCAGATGCGATCTCGGGAAGCTCGGTGTTCCAAGCCATCGGATGCTCCGACGCACTTCCGGTAACGCTGATATTGGATAAGGACGGCGTGATAATACACCGCACCACCGGAAGCATAACCTACGAAGCCCTGCTCGCCGCGATCTCCGAAGCACTGTAAAAAGCGACTTTACGAATACCGCAGAATACAGCAATACTCACCCAACGTTCGGACACTCAAGAAAAGTGCCCGAACGTTGTTATTTCCAAACCGTATATCTATTGCACGCCCTCCGTTCAAAGCCTTTGCTTTCGCAAGCCAAAACAAAAAGGGCTGAGCCACAAGCTTTTTTCAAAGCTTACGGCTCAGCCCCGATACGGTTATCTATCAAACGTGCATGCAGACAGCGGATCCCCAACGGGCAACGTACCGATCATCCACCAAGCAGGGTGCGCTTAGCCTTTCTCAACGCGCGCTTCAAAATGCTCTCCTTCACCGTACTCTCACAAGCTCGGTGAAACCCTTGCTTTTCCAATCGAGCAAAAAACAACTTTCTGTTTGGGTGCATAAAGGTCGGCACTCTCAACTGCTTGTTGTGCGTGACCGCCCATTCCACCGATGTGTCACGAAGCTCCATCTTGCATTTCAGCTCCGGAGCAAGTGCCCTTCCCTTTTCGGAATTTAACAGAATGAGCGAAACACCGCTCAGCGGATTCCAATCCGGATAAAGCTTTTCAACTGACCACGCATCACCGATAGTGATATCCGATACCCGATCCGGTCTTGCAAATCTGCAGCTTCCGCACGACGGTCTGTAAAACAGTCTCGAATAATACCCTTTCAAAAACGCGTCACCCTGCTGATCGACCGTATAGCTCTTCCCGTTTTCGAATACAAGCTCCGCGCTTCGCGAATTTATCCTGTTGTTTACGGGAAGCTTGTTCTTAAATCTGTACGATACCAAGGACGAATTTTCGCGTTTTTGCAGTTCGTCGATATACTTATCGAAAACATATTGGCTCGGCACTCCGTGGCATACCACGTCCACAACGAGCAGTCCGTCCTGCGCTATCTTTTTTGCATCCAGATAAGCTCTCAGCGCGGCACATTGACAAGGCGTTCCGGTAAACAGCACCTTGCCGTCACCCTTCAAAATATCCGCAACCTTGCCAAAGCAACCGTTCGTATCGCTCAAAACATATTTCGATTTTCTGAACGGCTCGCACTCCGAAGCAGTGGCGGCAAATTCGTGAACTACCTTAAATTCCTTCGTAAATCTAACGCCGCAGACAACGTACCCACGCGCCAAAAGCACGTCACAGAGCGCCGTAAATGCACCGCCGGATGAGCTTTGGAACACCGTGTCACCCGAATTATGTACCCCGACCAGTGCCTCGCCATCCGCCGACGGATAAAACTTCTCGAACGACGCGGGGCATACCCGTTCACACATATGACAGTCAATACACGCGGTCTTATCTATCTTGGGGTAAAGAAAGCCCTCGGCATTCTTCACAAACGAAATGCACCCACGTGGGCATATCTCCGCGCAAGCCTTGCATCCACAACACGTGTTATCAATATGATCCTTTAAATACATTTTCCACGCACGCTTCCTTTCGAAAAACACCGAGACAACAGGACGGTACCAAGGGTGATCGCATTGTTCAGTTTTTGAGCATCTCTCTCAGCATAGTCGAGGATATACCGTCGGTATGCGGAATAAATACCACATCACACCCGACCTCGGAAAGCTTTTTTTCCACATCGTTGTACATATCGCTTCCACGCCAATCGTCACCGTGAAAGACCGCGTCAAAGTGCAATCTGCTCCATGCAGAAAATTTATCCATCGAAGTCTGAGGAACGACCTCATCCACGTATTTTATAGCTTCAACGATCTGCTTTCTCTGCTCAAACGGTATCACCGGTGTCTTATGCTTGTAGCTCTGCACCAGCTCGTCCGTGCTCACACCGACGATCAAATAATCACATTGTTCTTTGGCTCGTCTCAGAATATTGAGATGCCCGATATGAAACATATCAAACACACCCGTCGTATACCCGATCTTGTATTTTTTCATAATTAAGACCATTCCTTTCTTAATATCACGGCAGTTTTGTGATGGTTTCGTCTTTGCTAAGGCACAAAACGCATCTGAAATATTTAACTTTCATACTTGAAAGATCTTTCTTTCAGACTTAAGACCATTGCCTCCGCGCAAACGAAAGCACCCTTTCTTCCCGTACCGTGAGCATCCCACGGAATATGCCCGTCGGACAGTAACCCCAATACCGATATTCCTTAATTAGTTATTTTATTATATCATATCTTCACGTCCTTGTCAATAATTTTCGACGATTTGGTTTTAATTTTGTAATCGTAAACAATTTCAAAAAAATACTCAAAAGCTATTGACAAATCCGAAATTTTGTGATATCATTTATTAACAGTGACGCATGGTCACACCTTTTCAAATATACGCCCCATTAGCTCAGTAGGTAGAGCACATGACTTTTAATCATGGTGTCCGGAG
>CAZMWM010000070.1:0-10448 GCA_964570105.1 uncultured Lachnospiraceae bacterium
GCGACAGCTCCCTTTACACAAGGGAGCCTATGGTGCTTAGTGCGAACACAGAAAAATTTGATGGAGTGTGATGGAATAACAAGATTTCGCCGCGAAGCTACTCGGAAGCTTTTGCACAGCTTTTCTCGAAAAGCTGGCGTACCTCGCCACTAAAGTGGCGCGGAGTTTTGATGGTTGTGGATACACGCCCTAAATTTATGCAAACACAGACGGGCGTACCTCGGCGCTTAGTGCGAACACAAAAAAGGACGATGAAATATCCCATTTCAACCGCGAAGCTACACAGAAGCTTTTGCCCAGCTTTTCTCGAAAAGCGGGCGCGAAGCTACTCAGAAGTCTTTGCCGAGCTTTCTTCAGAAAGCGGCGGAGCGGTTCGAACGATTTTTGCAAAATCCATTGACAAAAGTCAAAGCGGATGATATAATAGTAACATAAGTTCGCATTGCATAAGACAGTCACGTCTACCAAAAATTCAATTTGAAAGGATCTGCTGAAATGAAGAAATCTATTATCAGAGTTTTTGCATTCGTTCTTATCTGCGCCACTCTTTGTGCCGCGTTTGCTTCCTGCGGTAAAACGCTGTCCGGTACTTATTCTGCCGAGGCGCTTGGCACGGGCGCTACCTTGACCTTTAAAGGCAGTAAGGTCACCACGACCTACAAGGCTTTGGGCGTCGTCGGTTACACCGTCGAAGGTAAATACGAGATCAAGAACGGAAATATCACTATCACCTACGAGGGTGAAGATGCCGAGAAGGCTAAGGATTACGCCGGTACGTTCACCTTTGAGGAAGGAAAAAATGACGACGGCAAGGAATACATCAAGATCGGACTTGTAACCTACACCAAAGCCGACAAGTGATATTTTCGCGCGGCTTCATTTAACGGAATAATATGCAATTGCGAGAGCCGAGGGCAGAGATGTCCTCGGTTTTATTTTTGCGAGGAATATTTGCTTACGCGCCCGAATAGATTTAATCCGAGAAATGCCGATACGGCTTTGGGTGAGGTGATCGTTTGAGTATTGATACGGCTATTCGGCGCAGACGTCTCAGTGTGCGTTTTTATGTGCTTGCAGGTGTTTTGATGCTGTGCTTTGCGGCGCTTGCGGTGAGACTCTTCGTTTTATGTATATTGGAGCATGATAAATATCAGAAGCTTGCCGACGGAAACGTGCTTTCCGCCACGACCTTAAAGGCTGACCGCGGTACTATATACGACCGCAATATGAACACGCTCGCTTCTACGACGACGCGTTGGCGCATATATCTGTCGCCGTGTGACGTCGATAGCTCCGAGCAAGCTGAGGGTATCGCTCGGGGGCTTTGCAGTGTTCTCGGCGACTGTGTGAGCTATGACGCTGTTTACAAGAGTGTGACGAGCACGACCGCGCGAGACCGCACCGTGCTGAGCGACGCGACCTCCGAGCAGAAGGATGCGGTATTGCGGCTTGCGCTTGCGTACGGATATACTGAGGTGATACATACCGAGGCGACGGCTGTGCGCACCTATCCTTACGGGGAGCTTGCCGCTCATGTTCTCGGCTTTGTCGGTACGGATAGCGGACTGCTGGGGCTTGAAGCGTATTACGAGAGCTATCTCAAGGGAGAGGACGGAAGATATCTGACGTCAAAGGACGCTCAGGGTGGGCGGCTTCCTCAAGGCTCGGACAGTTTCGTTTCCGCTACCGACGGAAATTCGCTTTGTACGACGCTCGATACGGAATTGCAAAGGTTACTTGAAAATCAACTCAAAAATGCTTATGCGGACGCGGATGCGGCGGAAAGAGTTACCGGCATCGTTATGGATCCGACCAACGGTGAGGTGTTGGCTATGGCGACGTATCCGAGCTTTGATCTTAACTCCCCGTTCACGCTTGACGAATATTCTCAGGCAAAGCTTGACGGCTCGGGGCTTGTATCCGGCAGTGACGAGTACAAGGCGGAATACCGTACCGCGCTTTATAAGATGTGGAACAATAAGGCGGTATCCACGCTTTACGAGCCTGGCTCTACCTTTAAGATAATCACCACAGCCACCGCGCTTGAATGCGGTGTTACGAGCACATCCGACAGATTTTACTGCTCCGGCTCGATGAAGGTGCAGGGGTACGGTCAGGCTATACGGTGTCACAAGCGTATAGGGCACGGCTCGCTCACGTTCGCGCAGGCGCTACAGCTCTCCTGCAATCCTTCGATGATGACGCTTGCCGCGCGCATCGGCGCCGGGAGGTTTATGGACAGTTTTATAGCGTTTGGGTATACCTCAAAGACCGGTATCGATCTTCCGGGAGAGGCGCTTGGGATATATCATTCGCGCGAGGATTTCAATACAGTGGAGCTGGCGGTGTATTCGTTCGGTCAGACGTTCAAGATAACCCCGATACGTCAGCTCACGTCGATATGCACCGTGGCTAACGGCGGGGTGAGCGTAACGCCGCATTTGGTGTCGCGTATCGTGGACTGCAACGGGGATACCGTATGGAGCTTTGAGGAAAAGAACGGAGAGCGCGTGATATCCTCCGAGGCGTGTCTTACGGTGAGCGAGATACTTGAGGAGGGCGTTTCCGGTGACGGAGGTGCAAAAAACGCCGCGGTCGCCGGATATAAGATCGCCGCAAAGACCGGTACGTCACAAAAACGCGATATAAAGGATCGGGATCTGTACGTCGGCTCGTGTGTTGCTTATGCTCCGGCGGACGATCCGAAGATAGCGGTGATAATAGTTGTCGACGAGCCGCAGAGCAGTATCTATTACGGCAGCACGGTCGCCGCTCCTTACGTTTCGGCGTTTCTTGCGCAGGCACTTCCGTATCTCGGCATCGAGCCTGAATACACCGAACGGGAGCTTGAGGCGCTTTCCGTTGAGATAGGTGATTACGTTGGGGCGGAGCTTCAGGCTGTGAAAAGGTCGATAGGTGATCTGGGACTTGAATATGAGATCGTCGGGAGCGGCTCGAGCGTTATAAAGCAGGTGCCGTCGGCTCACGAAAGCGTGATGCGGAACACCGGAAAGGTGCTTCTGTTTACCGATGATGATGCGGACGGGGGTGTGAGGGTGCCGAACGTTGTGGGTACTCTTGCAACGGATGCGATAAACAGGCTTATATCCGCCGGCTTCAATATACGGCTCGCGGGGGTTAGCGATTACGGGCGCGGAGTGGGTGCAACCGTGATAGCGCAAAGTGTGAGTGACGGAGAATTACCGCGCGGAAGCGTTATAACGTTGACGCTCAGATATCTGGACGGCACCGAATGAGCGGTGCGGATATTGGAGGCTTGGAATGGAGAACAAAAGCTTTGGGCAACTGATCGGAGACGTGAGATATCGCGTGATATACGCATCCGAGTGCGGAGAGGTGGGCGATATCGGGATCACCGATGTGACGGACAAGAGCGCGGAGACGGTGAGCGGATGCGCCTTCGTATGTATCAAGGGATTAAATTCGGACGGGCACGCTTATGCAGGCGAGGCTGTGAGAAGGGGCGCTCGCTTGATCGTATGCGAGGAAGGCGAGGGTGAGCGCGTTTGGTCTGATATACGGGGAATTGCCGCGTCGAGCGGTGATGCTCGTGGAGTTGATGCGTCCCTTGTGGACGGTGGTGAGACGGCATCGACGGTCGGCACACTTGCCGTTATCGAGGTCGTGGATACGCGCTCCGCACTCTCCGTGCTCTGCGCGAGGTATTACGGGCTTGATCGGCGTTGTCCGCGACTTATATGCGTTACGGGCACGAACGGAAAAACTACGGTCGCAAATCTCATATGCGGCGCTTTGAGGTATTGCGGAAGGAGCGCCGCTGTGCTTGGGACTCTCGGCGGCTCCTTTGATGGCGAGACGTACGATAACGGCGGAATGACCACGCCCGATCCCAAAAGGCTCTGCGAGCTTTTGGCTCGTTTCGCTGACGGCGGCGCGGAATTTGTTGTTATGGAAGCGTCCTCGCATGCGCTTGCCTTGCGAAAGCTTGACGGTCTGAAGCCCGAAATGGCGATATTTACAAATCTCACACCGGAGCATCTGGATATACACGGCAGTATGGAGGGATATGCCGAAGCAAAAAGCAGGCTGTTCCGTATGTGTGCGACGGGTATCATCTGGGCGGAGGATCCCCACGCCGAGAAGATGCGCTCGGCGCTTGCCGAGGGGGCGGTGGCAAGGCTTTGTTCAAGCACGAATGGGGATGCCGATTATCGCGCGGTAGGGATACGCTCGCTGGGGGACGGAGGTGTGCGATACGGCGTTATACGCGGTAATTCCCGAGGAAACGGTCAAAACAGAGACGGTCACCGCGTGGAACGCGCGGAGATATTCTCATCGACGCCCGGGAGCTTTTCCGTTCCGAACACATTGCTTGCTTTTGCCGCGCTTTGCGAGCTTGGGATAGACGGGGGACTTTCGGCTGAGGCTATATCCGCGCAACCGGGCGTCAAGGGGCGTATGGAGCGGATCGAGCTTCCTCCGGAAGCCGATTATTCCGTCTATGTGGATTTTGCTCACACTCCAGACGCTCTTGCAAAGCTTATCAGTTCTGTTCGCGGATTCATACAGCCGGAACAGCGTTTGGTCGTCCTCTTCGGTTGCGGAGGTGACCGCGATCGCTCGAAACGATCGTTGATGGGCGCGATAGCCTCGCGACTCGCAGACCTTGTGATAATAACCTCGGATAATTGCCGCGGCGAAAGAGCCGAGGACATAATCGACGAGATACTTTGCGGTATCGACGTTCAAAGACCGCATACCGTGATCGTAGACAGATGCAAGGCTATAGAGTATGCGGTATCCACCGCGGGCAAGGGGGACGTTATACTTCTTTGCGGAAAGGGACACGAGGAATATGAGCTTCGCGGAGGGGAGAGGTTGCCGTTCAATGAGCGTGAGATAGTTCTTGAGGTGGCGAAAAAACGGATAGCCGACGGGGAGAGGTGATGGGTGCATCTGCAAGCTTACATTGCGGCGTGCCGAGTTTAGCTTTGGGCGATTAAGTTTGCCCGTATTGGGGAGGATATGCAGTGTGCGTTGTTAAACGTGCGGATGATGCGTGGAGCCTGAGCCTTGGAGAGCTTGAAGAGCTTTTTGACGGAAGATTGATAAGTATCCGCAAAGACGCGGTAATTCCCAAAGGTATTATAAGTAATACGGGGTTATCCGATGAAGAAAGAAACGCTCGCACGGTCGGCGGATTTAAGCTTGACAGCCACAAGGTCGAGCGCGGCGACGTGTTTGTGGCGTTGCGCGGACGCCGTGCAGACGGTGAGGGGTACGCCGAGGAAGCGCTTGAGCGCGGAGCTTCCGCTGTGATATGCCGTATCGGCGGCGCGAGGCGGATAGGCGCTGTGGGGATATACGTCGAGGTGGAAGATGTTGGGGTGGCACTTGCGGGCGCCGCACGCAAGCTTAGGGAGCGTTGCGGCGCTACCGTTATCGCGGTTACCGGAAGTGTCGGAAAGACTACCGTTAAGGAGATGTGTATAAGGATGCTCGGCGCGAGCTTCGTTGCCGACGGCACGGTGGGTAATCAGAATAACGGGCTGGGGCTTCCGCTTTCCGTGCTCAATTCGCAATGCCGCTTGCGTGAGGTCGAAACACGCGGTAATTCTCCGAGATATACAGTGCTTGAGTTGGGAGTGGGCAAGGTGGGAGATATGGACGTGCTTGCGGAGATCGCCCGAGCCGATATCGCGGTCGTGACCAACATCGGAAGTATGCACATAGGTAATTTTTCGTCACGCGAGGCTATTGCGTGTGAAAAGCTGAAGCTGATCTGTCGCGATCGGTGCCGAGCGGTCGTGTTCGACGGCGGTGACGCTATGCTCTCGTCTATGATATCCGAGTACGTTGGAGTCAGAAGGATCCCCGTTTTCACGGCAGATCGCGGAGATATGGGGCGCGGGGGTGCGGATGAGTGGCTCGGTCTCGGTGAAGTCCGCGATCTTGGCGACGGAAGGATGGAGCTGACGCTTGACGGTCATATTGGCGGTAAAGAGATATCGGACAGGGGGATAGTGATAGGAGCGCTCGGTGAGCACATAGCGTTCGACTGTGCGATCGCCGCCGCGGTGGCTCATATATGCGGATGCAGTAGTGAGGATATACGTAAGGGTGCCGCCGCTTACGGCTCTGTCGGTCTGAGGCAGAGAGTGCTCAAGGACGGTGGGATTGTACGCATAGTTGACTGTTACAATTCAGGTCCGGAGTCTGTGCGAGCGGCGCTTTCCGCGATGGCTATGTATGCAAGGATGTACGGATGCAAGCGCAGGATAGCTGTTCTCGGCGATATGCTTGAGCTTGGCGACTGCTCCGCCGCTATGCACCGTGCACTCGGAGAGGAGCTTTTCTCATATGGCACGGATATGCTGTTCACCGTCGGAAATGAGGCACGCGAGATAGTCGTCGGCGCGGTAAAACGCGGCATTAAGGCGGAGAATGCGGTCGCGTTTCCGAGCGGCACATCCCCTGACGAGATCAAAAGGCGAATAGAGGATATACTGATGCCGGGGGACGCGGTGCTGTATAAGGCGTCACGCGCCGTCGGGCTTGAGAAGGTCATCGGAGGTCTAAACGACTCCCTTTGATCGCTTGGGCGCAGATCAAATACAAGGTATCGAAACGGAGAGGAAGGATAAGGATATGGAAACGCTCATCTGTACTGCCGCCGCGCTCGCTTCGCTCATCCTGAGCGCGACGTTGCTGGCGGCTCTCATACCGAAGCTCAGGACGCTCGGCGTCGGACAGCATATACTTAAGATCGGTCCGTCGTGGCATCTGTGCAAGGAAGGTACTCCCACTATGGGCGGAATAGCCTTCGCCGCGTCGGTGACAGCCGTGCTTGCGGTGAGCATTCCGCTCTGCCGCGGTATCGAAGGGGTGCCCGAGACCTTCGGAAACGGAGCACCTTCCGCGTTGGCGGCGCTCGGGTACGCTCTGCTCTGCGGAGCGTGCGGTGTTATAGACGATCTGGCAAAGCTTCTGAAAAAGGAAAATGCGGGGCTTAGGGCTTGGCAGAAATTCACGCTGCTTCTCCTCTCCTCCGTCGCTTATCTGCTCGTGATGCACCGTGTGTGCGGACTTGGGACTGTGATACGCATTCCGTTTACGGGAATATATGCGGATATGGGCGCGTGGTATTGGGTGCTTGCCGCGGTACTGCTCACGGGAACGGTGAACGCGGTAAATCTCACGGACGGTGTGGACGGCTTGTGCGGCTCGGTCAGCGCCGTCGCGTCGCTCTACTATATCGCATGTGCGCTGTGCATCGGAAGCGGTGCGCAGGCACTGCTCGGATGCGCTATGCTCGGAGGGTGCGGAGGATTTCTCGTATACAATCTTCCGCCTGCGAAGGTATTTATGGGCGACACCGGCTCGCTTTTTCTCGGCGCTCTTATCTGCGGACTTGCCTTTGGAACGGGGACGCCGCTCACGCTGTTTGCGGTCGGGATCGTGTTTATGTGGGAGGCGTTCTCGGTCATCTTACAGGTGCTGTTTTACAAAGTGACGGGCAGGAGGATATTTAAGATGGCTCCGTTCCATCACCATCTCGAAAAGAGCGGTTGGTCGGAGAGACGGATAACCGCCGTGCTCAGCGCCGTTACGGGAGCCGTGGTGCTTGCGTTCATTCTTTTTGAAATATGAAGCGGATGGCTCGGCGGTCGCGAGAGCCTTTTTAGGGGAGGCGGTCACTTCGATGACGGATATTAAAAGCTTAAGAGCGGGAGAGGGACACAGGCACGGAGTTGACCGAGAGCTTCTGCTCGTGATCCTGCTTCTGCTCGCTTTTGGCTCGGTGACGGTGTTTTCCGCGAGCTATCCGTATGCTCTGAGCGCGTACGGTGACGGCACTTATTTCGTGAAACGTCAGATATTCTGGGTGGTGGTGGGATGTGTCGGTATGTTTGCCTGCGCCGCGCTTCCGACGGAGATCCATAAAAGGTATACGGCACCGATCGGCGGTGTGGTGGCTCTGGTATGTCTCGTGGCGGTGCTTATGTCCGGCGCGAGCGTGAAGCGTTGGTTGGATCTCGGCATATTCAGCTTTCAACCGTCGGAGCTTATGAAGCCGATGCTGATACTCGTTATGGCGGTATACATGGAAAGAGTGCAGGAAAAGATAAGATACGACGGTATAGGCAGAGGGCTTAGGATAGTGAACGCCGCAAGCTTCAAAAGAGCGTCGCTCTACGGCACGTTCATACCTGTCCTTGCGGTCGCTTTCGTGTGCGTCCTCGTTATGCTCGAAAATCATTTTTCGGGGACTATAATAACCTTCTGTATCGGGGCTGTCGTGATATTTGCCGGCGGCTCGCTTCTGAGGTGGTTCGTGGGAGCCGGCGGTATAATGTTGATCGGCGTCTTTGCAGTCCTGTTCGGTACGGATTATGCGAGCGAACGCATAAGCATATGGCTACATCCCGAAAACTTTTCCGTAAGGGACGAAACGTGGCAGATAACGCAGGGGCTTATTGCCATAGGCTCAGGCGGACTTTTCGGTTGCGGTCTCGGGAAGGGCGTGCAAAAACAGCTGTATGTTTCCGCCGCGCACAACGATTTTATCTTCTCCATAGTTTGTGAGGAGCTGGGGCTTATGGGGGCGCTTACGGTCATTATGCTTTTTGCCGCTTTCGTGCTTCGCGCCGTTCGGATAGCCCTGCGCTCGGGAAGCATATTCTGCGCTCTGACGGCTATAGGGATCGCGGGACACGTCGGACTTCAGGCGTTTTTGAATATAGGCGTGGTCACCGGGCTTATTCCGAACACCGGGGTAACGTTGCCGTTTTTCAGCTACGGCGGCAGTGCGCTGGTCGTTCTGCTGTGCGAATGCGGTATATTGCTCTCGGTCTCGCGTGAGACGGAACGTTATGCCGTGTGAGCGGGGATCACGACGCTGTGTTTTATTCGGAGCGCGTCGGGAATACGATTTGGTTTGATATCTGTATTTGAGATCTGAGATCGGGAAAGGAAGTGCTTATTCGATGCGCGTAATTCTGACGGGCGGAGGGACAGCCGGACATATCAATCCTGCGATAGCCGTTGCGGATGCGCTTTGTAGGCTGTGCAAGGACGGTGGAGATGCGGCTCCGGATATACTGTTCGTGGGCACGGAGCGCGGAATGGAGAGTAGGCTCGTGCCGGATGCAGGATATCCGCTTAAGAGCATAGACGTGAGCGGACTGCAAAGAAGCCTTTCGATAAAGAATATAGGCGTTGCATTCAAGGCTATAAAGGCGCTCGGGGAAGCCGAGGAGGTCATCGAGAGCTTTGAGCCGGACGCCGTGCTCGGAATGGGTGGGTACGTCTGCTACCCTACGGTGCGCCAAGCCGTTCGCGCCAAGAAACGCATATTTACCGCGCTCCACGAGTCGAACGCGGCTCCGGGGCTTGCCGTGCGTATGCTTGCCGACAGGGTGGACAGGGTGTATCTAAATTTTGCACAAGCCGAAAAGGAGCTGAAGCTCCGCGACAGAGCCGTGACGGTCGGAAATCCCGTTCGCGGAGAGGTGTTGCGCTTGGGGCGCGAGCGAGCGAGGGAGCTGCTCGGGATAGGACAACCGATACCCGGAAGGGTGACGGAGTTCGGGAGCGGCAGAAGCGTTGGAAAGGGGATACCGATAGGGAGCTTTCGGCGCGTCATACTGTCGTTTGGCGGAAGTCTCGGAGCGCGTACGTTGAACGGGGAGATGTTGAAGCTTATGAACGGATATACGAGAGAGCACCCCGATACGCTTCACGTGCACGCCTGCGGTAAGCTCGGGTATCCGGAATTTCGTAAAGTAGCCGACGGGCTGGGCGTTTCTCGGCTGAAGAACGTTATCATAAACGAATTTATCCCCGAAATGCCGCTGTGGATGGCGGCGGCGGACGTGGTCATCTGCCGAGCCGGAGCGACCACGGTCTCCGAGCTTGCCGCCGCCGGGCGCGTGGCTGTGCTGATACCGTCTCCGAACGTTACAGGGGATCATCAATTCAAAAACGCAAAGGCGCTTGCCGACGCCGGTGGGGCGTTTGTCGTGCGAGAAAGGGCGGAAGAGCTTTGCCGCATCGAAGAGCTTGTCTCCACCGTGCTTTCCGACCGCAGACTCAGGGAGAATATGGAGGTGTGCGCCGGAAGATTGGCGCCTGCGACCTCTGCCGCCGATGCGGTGGCTGAAGATATCATAAGCTCGGTGCGTGCTCTGCGCGGTGATAGGTAGATGTACGGTGCGTTTCTTGGTGAGAAGAAACAAAATAGCAGTCGATAAGTCTGGAAGCTTTATCTTTCAGACTGACAATCCCTCAGTCAGCAAAGCTGACAGCTCCCTTTACACAAGGAGAGCCTATGGCACGCCCCTGAATTAGTTCTAACACAGACAGGGCGTACCTCGCCACTAAAGTGGCGCGGAAATTGGGTGGTTGTGGGTACACGCCCCTGAATTAGTTCTAACACAGACAGGGCGTACCTCGCCACTAAAGTG
>CAZMWM010000071.1:0-10407 GCA_964570105.1 uncultured Lachnospiraceae bacterium
GCCGCTCGAGTTTGCAAAACCTCACAAAACAACTACTCACCCAAAACAACATATAAACAAAGAAAGGATCAGCTGTAACGCGGTATGTTTGATCTGAAAACGGATAGAAAAATGCTGACGGACGGAATATTGCTTACGGCGACCACGCTTGCGCTCAAGACCGCCGGCGTTATTTTTTCCGCCCGTCTGACCGCTATTGCCGGCGCCGAAGCTATGGGACTGAACGCACAGCTGAACGCCGTTTACGCCTTTGCCGTGACCGCCGCCGCGGCAGGCGTAAATCTCGGTGCTATGCGTCTCACCTCCGAGAGCCGCGGCTCGGGCAATGAGGACGAGATACGCGTCGGCATAGGTCGCGCTCTCGCCTACTGCGCCAAAACGGGGACGTTCGTCGGCGTTCTTTTGTTCCTGCTCGCCCCACTGCTCGCACTGCGTCTTATCGGCAACGCAGAATGCATTCTTCCCCTGAGGATACTTGCATTGGCTGTACCGTTCATCTCAGCCTCGGGCGCATTTCACGGATATTTCAACGGAACGCGACGCGTCTACAAGAGCGCCATCGTGAACGTTACGGAGCAAGCGGTGAGGATAACGTTGACGCTCGCAGGACTTTACGGCATATCGGGCGTGACCGTCGAAAACGGCGTCCTGCGCACGCTCGGAAACGTTATGCTCCGCGTCACGGAAAGACTCGAGATCACGGGAGCGGCGGTCGGCGGAGGTGCGATATCCTCGGGAATTACCGCGTTTTCGACCGCCGGGCTTGCTTGTCTCACCGTCGTTATCGGCAGTGTCACGGCAGAGCTGTGTTCTTGCGGACTGCTTGCGGTGCTATACCTTTGGGACAGGCGACGTTACAAAAAGCCGAGCGGCGCGGAGCTTAGCGTCGTAAAGCACAGACTTGACACTAAATTTCGGAGAATTACCGTGCCGATGGCGGTCAGCGCGATCATACGGACAGGACTTTCAAGCGCCGAGCATCTCCTGCTTCCGCGAGGTCTTAGACTGTACGGCAGTGAAAACGCGCTCGCGGAATACGGCGTGGTCTGCGGAATGGCGCTTCCCGTGATACTGTATCCGATGGCGCTTATGAACTCGTTTGCTCAGCTCAACACCGTGGATATCTCGGCAAGAGTGTCCGCAGGCGAGGATCGCGCGTCTCTTGGGCGCAGGATAAGCGGTGGCTTAGGCTTTGCACTAACGTACGGCATCGGTTGCGCGGCAGTGCTCAAGGCATTTGCCTATCCGCTCGGAGAAAGGATATTCTCCACAGGCGCCGCAGGTGAATACATAAGCGCACTCAGCGCCTTTGCCGTGCTCTCGTATCTGGATCATATAGCGGACTCTATGCTCAAGGGGCTGGACTGTCAAGGATACGTTATGAAAATAAACATCCTCGACTCGGCTATGGGCGTCGCGTGCGCTCTGGTGCTCGTTCCGACTATGGGCATCAAGGGATACGTGCTTGCACTGTATCTTTGCGAGCTGTTGAACTGTCTTTGCAGTCTCGGAAAGCTTATGAGCATCTCGGGCGCGTATCCACACCCGATAAAGGCTCTGACCGTTCCCGTAGCGGTAGCATTACTGAGCGTAAGAGCATTATCGGCACTTCACCTTGCGCTCATACCGGGTATCGTTCTGACTGCCGCCGTGTACCTCGTGCTCACCCTCAGCCTTTCCTCATTGACGGAACGCACCTCCGCCATCCTGCGTGCAAGGGTGTAGATACCGTTGAACAGATCAAACAAGCTCCCTTGCGTATGCGCGGTCACACTTCGCCTTGCGCCGATATCACTTCAAAATATCGGTGCAACACGCGTTTCCGCCGCTACCGACCGATGAGATATGTAAACATATTTTAATATTCGTTCACTTTTCAGCGTTGAAATGCGGCGGATAATCTGTTATCATATTTTTCGTGAGGACATCACACCTCACTTTGACGAAAGGAAGTACGACGAAATGAGTACGGTCTGCACGCTTACCGCTCATAACCACCTCGGCATCTGCCGCGGTGCTTTCGTTGCGCCCACTTTCTTTTATTCGTCTCGCTCGTGGGAGAGCTGTACCCTTTCACAGATATCCTCGTCCGACGCTTCGTCGTGGGGAATATGGTGTGGATCGTGCGGAGCTACCGCTTAGAGCAGACGGATAGATGGTCTTATAAGAGTCTTTGGCTTTGTGACCGTTATCCGAGCTTTTAGGCAAGGGTACGGAGAACAGAGCCTTATTTTATATCGCAGGCTCCAAAGCTCCGTTACTCCGTGAAGAGTTACGGAGCTTTTTATCTTGCTACACTCCCCGTCGGGGATAAAATATTATTTTCATCTTACTTGGAGGTAACGAAATGAACAGAGTCTACAATTTTTCCGCCGGTCCTTCCATGATGCCGGTACCGGTGCTCACGCGTGCGGCTGAGGAGATGCTGAACTACGGAGACAGCGGAATGTCCGTTATGGAGATGAGCCACCGCTCCGCCGTATACGAAGAGATAATCGCGGCGGCGGAAAAGAATATCCGCACGCTTATGGATATCCCG
This sequence comes from uncultured Lachnospiraceae bacterium, assembly GCA_964570105.1. Classification (GTDB taxonomy): domain Bacteria; phylum Bacillota; class Clostridia; order Oscillospirales; family CAG-272; genus SIG673. The sequence goes on from CAZMWM010000071.1 coordinate 2,540, forward strand.
GATAATTATAAGGTGCTCTTCCTTCAGGGCGGCGCGTCCACACAGTTTGCAGCCGTTCCGCTCAATCTCATATCACGTACCGGCAAGGCGGATTACGTGGTGTCTGGTCAGTTTTCCGGCAAAGCGTTCAAGGAAGCACAAAGGCTCGGCTTTGACGTAAAATGTATAGCGACCACCAAGGAAGATAACTTCGATCATATCCCGGAGGTCACCCGTGATATGGTGCGTCCGGACGCGGCGTATGTGCATATATGCTTTAATAATACCATATACGGAACGAAATACGGCTACATTCCCGATACCGGAGACGTTCCACTGGTCGCCGATATGTCCTCCTGCATCATCTCCGAGCCGATAGACGTAAGCAGATTCGGCGTCATATACGCAGGTGCACAGAAGAATATGGGACCGGCAGGCGTCACGCTGGTCATCGTGCGCGAGGATCTGCTTGAATATTGCAAGCCCGATACCCCCTCGATGCTCGATTGGAAGCTCATGGCTGAGAACGGATCGATGTACAACACTCCCCCGTGCTATTCCATATATATAGCCAAGCTCGTGTACGATTGGGTGCTTGAGATGGGAGGACTTGAGGTGATGAAAGAAAGAAACGTCAGGAAGGCGGCTCTGCTTTACGATTACCTTGACGCACAGGATTATTACATCGCACCCGTGAAGAAGGACAGCCGTTCCATGATGAACGTCACCTTCGTGACCGGAGACGAGTCGTTTGACAAGAAGTTCGCTTCCGAAGCGGCAAAGGCAGGGCTGGTCAACCTCAAGGGACACAGGAGCGTCGGCGGTATGCGCGCTTCCATATACAACGCCATGCCGATAGAGGGCGTGGAAGCGCTGATCGAGTTTATGAAGAGCTTTGCCTCCGAAAATCCCAAAGGCTGAGCAAGGACTGAGCGACCGCGAAAATATCACAGTGATAAAAAGGAGCTTTAAGTAATGTATACTGTACAGTTGATGAACAAGATAAGCAAGCTCGGAACGGATATATTTGACAAGACCAAATACGAGCTTGCAGAAGAGACGACCGCGCCCACCGCTATGCTCGTAAGGAGCGCGAGCCTTCACGATACGGACTTTCCCAAAACTCTCCGCTGTATCGCGCGCGCCGGAGCAGGAGTGAACAATATTCCGCTCGACCGTTGTGCTGATGAAGGAATAGTCGTATTCAACACCCCGGGCGCCAACGCAAACGCGGTAAAGGAGCTGGTCATCGCGGCTATGTTGCTTGCCGCCCGTGACGTGATCGGAGGCGTTGAGTGGGCTACCACCCTCCTTGACGATCCAGACGCGGCGAAAAAGGTGGAAAAGGGGAAATCTGCATTTGCCGGAAACGAGATAGCGGGCAAGACGCTCGGAATAGTGGGGCTTGGCGCGATAGGTAGGCTCGTCGCAAATGCCGCCGTTGCCCTCGGAATGAGAGTAGTGGGACACGATCCCTATCTTTCCGATGCGGCAAAGGCTCAGCTTGACGTAACGGTAAAGACAGTGGACAGCTTCGACGAGGTCTACGCGGCGGCGGACTATATAACTCTGCACGTTCCGGCAACGCCCACGACCGTCGGAATGATAAACGCCAAAGCCATAGCCGCGATGAAGGACGGCGTCAAGATACTCAACCTTGCGCGCGCAGACCTTGTGGCGTCCGCCGATATGCTCGCCGCACTCGAGGGCGGCAAGGTAGCTAAATACGTCGTCGATTTCCCGACCGCCGATATCATCGGAAAGCATAAGAACATCATAGCCATCCCCCACCTCGGAGCATCCACCGAGGAAGCTGAGGATAACTGTGCTATGATGGCGGTAAGACAGACCGTTGACTATCTCGAGAACGGAAATATCAAAAATTCCGTGAATTATCCCAACGTCTCGCTTCCCAGAACGGCGAAAAAGCGCATCTGCGTTTTAGCAAGAGCCGGTAACGGCGACGCCATAAAAGCCGCGGTAAACGACGCCGTAGGCGCGGTCAACGCATTCACCGGAGCGGAAAGGGGCAATTACGCTTACTATATATTCGACACCGACGCCACCGTCACCCTTGATGGCATCGCGGCGGCTGACGGAGTTATCAAAGCAGAGCTTCTCTGATCACCGATATGGTCTAAAATGCGCCCGATCAAGTCATCCGTCACGTGGCTTGGTCGGGCGCATTTAGTGTTTTTTTGAGCAAATATCGGGGAATTACCGCGTCATTCATCCGTTTCCTCGGCTGAGTCTCCCCCGGGGCTGTCCCCGATATCGGATGCATCTCGAGCCTTAGCTTCAAAATAGCAATGATAGCAAAAACGGTTGAAGGGATATCCCGCCACGGAGCTTCCGGGATATGTCCCCTTCTTAAGAGCGTTGAAAAAGAACGGCTCCGTCGCCGTAAGGCACGGATCAAATCCCCCAAGCTCTCCGTAAACGTATTGCGCATCCGCGATCTTAACGTCGCACGGAAAGCTCCGCTCCGCCCGTATCATACCGATCACGCGGCAATTCTCCGATGGACAGTCCTCACCGGCAACGCCGCAGTTCACGACGTCGTATCGAACGAGCGTATGACAGTCACAATAAGACCTCGGCTCGGTGCCCTTAACGAAATATCCCGTCTCGATCCTGCATCCGCGCGGATCGGCAAGACACGCCGCCGTGACCAGCTTTCCCGAGTCCCTGCAATAGCTCGCCTTCACCAGTCCGGGCGTCTCGTCGAAGCGCTTCTTCGGCTGAGCTTCCACAGCCCGAGCATCGTATATTCGGCTCATAAGCTCATCCCAAACGTGAACGGCAGGCGAGCCTGAAAAACCGCTGAGACTCTTTGGCGTCTCGTACCCAAACCAAACTCCGCACAGAAGCTCGGGCGTATATCCGATAAACCAACGGTCGCGGTCTGCGCCGGTCGTGCCGGTCTTTCCGGCGCATTCTATCCTCTTCTTGAGCTTCAGGGATGCCGCCGTTCCGTTCGATGTGACGCCCTGAAGCAGCTTGGTCATAATAGCGGCGCTCTCCCTTGAGAAAACGCGGTCTCCTCCGCTCTCGCCTTCCCCGTCGGTATTGTCTATCATCAGCCGCCCGTTGCCGTCGAATATTTTGAGCACGGTCTTTGGCTTGTGGTACACGCCACCGTTCGCGATAGCGGTATACGCGCCCGTTATCTCCTTCACGGTAACGCCGACGGTAAGCTGACCGTGAGCCAGCGGTGCGTCCGCGATATCGGTATATCGCCCTCCGCCGATGTCACGTTCCTTCACGAGACCGTAAAGTCCGAGCCTTCCCTGCAAAAGCTCGAATATCTCGTTTTTATCCATCCCGTTCAATATCTTGACCGAAACGGTATTGACCGATCTTTTGACCGCATCACTTACCGTCGTCAGACCTCTGTACCCCTTCGGAGAATTTTGCGGCCAAGGTCTGTATTTGCCGCCGGAGGTGCGGATAAAGCTGTAGGGCGTGTCGTCGATGACCGTTCCGTAGGTTATCAAGCCCTTATCGAGTGCCGGCGTGTACACGGACAGCGGCTTGATGCAGGAGCCGGGAGAACGTCTGGAGCGCGTGGCAAGATCCAATATGCGATCCTCCTTTTTTTCTCCCCTTCGCCCGACTAAGGCAAGTATATTCCCATTGCTGTGATCCATGATCACCGTCGAGCACTCCGGCTGTATGAGCGACAGGTCGGCGTGCGGAAACACTCCCTCGTCCGCAAATACCGCCTCCGCCGCACGCTGGATGAGCGGATCCTGCGCGGTCACGATGGAAAGTCCTCCGCAATAGAGCAGCTTGCTCGCGGTCTGACGGTTGGTCGCATGACCGCTTTCGACTAAAAGCTCCAGAGCCTCGTCTATCACCGCCTCCGTGTACCACGAGTATCGCGCCCCTTCCCCGTCCGAGTTTTTCCGCTCGTTGCCCTCCGCGCTCACGTCAAGCTCACGCCCCAACGCCTCATTAAGCTCCTCCGGGGTTATATACCCAAGCTCCTCCATCCGCCCGAGCACGGTCGCACGTCGCGCGGCGTTGTTATCGGGGGACGTGCGAGGGTTCCACTTCGTCGGGGACTGAGGGATACAGGCAAGCGCGGCGCACTCCTCAAGCGTCAGCTCACCACAGCCGTGACCGAAATAATGCTCGGCGGCGGACTCAACTCCGTAACAGCCGTCCGAAAGATAGATGGTATTAAGATACAGCTCAAGTATCTCGTCCTTACTGAGTGCGCGGTCGAGCTTCAACGCAAAGACGATCTCGCGCAGTTTTCTTGAAACGCTGTATTCATCGTTTCCCGTAACGTTCTTTATGAGCTGTTGAGTTACGGTCGAGCCGCCGTAGCTCGCCCTGCCGGTAACGTATCCGAGAACGGCACCTGCCGTGCGCCGTATATCCACGCCCTTATGCTCGTAAAATCGATGATCCTCTATGGCAACGAACGCATCCGCGAGCATCCTCGGGATCTCCTCGCCCGATACCCATTCGCGATCCTGCGACGAATACAGCGCTTGGTCTGCAAGCTCGACCGCCACCTCACCCTCACCGTCCGAATGCGAGAGATAATACAGATGCGTCGTCCTGTCCTGCGAGCGCGCAAGCTCGATAAGACCGTCCGCATTCACCGTGTCGTAATATCTTTTCCCGTACACTACCACAGCTCCCACGCATATCAGCACCGTAAATAACGAAGTAAGTAAGACCGCGCCGAATACTCGAGCGACCGTCCCAAGCGCTCTCCTCCGCACTGACGGCGTGCGCTGTCCCGATGCTGTGCGCCGACCTGATGCTGTATGCCGTCCGCCGTTTTCCTGAGCTTCCGTTTTTTTCTTCATTTTATGACTTTGACCGCCTTTCGACCGATGATGACCGTTTTTTGTTTACGTTTTTATTTTATACAGCGGCAAAATTTTTATATGAGGAAATTTTTAATACGAAAAAACGGCAAACGCCAAAAACGCGTCCCCATCCGAAAAGGACGGGAACGCGTTTCGTTGTACCTTTTGTAGCGTTATGCGATAAGGACGGTGCGGATCACTCGGCGGCGTTGAGCCTTGCCTCAAGAGCGGCAAGCTCTTCGTACATCTCGGCAGGAACGTGATCGCCGACCTGAGCGTAAAATTCCTTGATATTGTTGATATCAGCCTTCCAAGAAGCCACGTCGATCGACAGAAGCTCACGGATGGTATCGGTGGTAACTCCGTCAAGTCCCTCGACATTGATATCCTCAGCCTTCGGAACGTAACCGATAGGCGTCTCCACGGCGTCGACCTTGCCCTCGCAACGCGCAAGTATCCAGAGCAGAACTCTCATATTGTCACCAAATCCGGGCCAAATGAAGTTACCCTCGTCATCGGTGCGGAACCAGTTCACGTGGAATATCTTGGGAGCGTTCGGGATGACCTTGCCCATATCGAGCCAGTGCTTCCAATAATCGCCCATATTGTAACCAACAAACGGACGCATAGCCATAGGATCACGTCTTACGACACCAACAGCACCGGAAGCCGCGGCAGTCGTCTCGGAAGCCATGATAGAGCCAACGAACGCACCGTGCTGCCAATTAAAGGACTGATACACCAGAGGAGCGGTCTTTGCGCGGCGACCGCCGAATACGATGGCGGATACCGGAACGCCCACAGGGTTATTGAACTCGGAGGAGAGGCAGGGGCAGTTGGTCGCCTTAGCGGTGAAACGGGAGTTCGGATGAGCACCGGAGGTGTTGACCTTGTCGGTCTTATCGTATTTTCTGTAGTCCCATTCCTCACCCTTCCAATTGAGAGCGTTGACGGGCGGATCGTTATCAAGCCCCTCCCACCAAACGGTATTGTAGTCCTTGTTGTAGCAAACGTTGGTGAAGATGGTGTCGCGCTTGGTGGTGGCAAGAGCGTTGGGATTGGATCTGTTGTTAGTACCGGGAGCAACTCCGAAGAAGCCGTTCTCGGGGTTGATGGCGTAAAGTCTGCCGTCCTCCTTGTTCACGCGGAGCCAAGCGATATCGTCACCGACCGTCCATACCTTGTAGCCCTTTTCTCTGTAGATATGCGGAGGAATGAGCATAGCAAGGTTGGTCTTTCCGCAAGCGGACGGGAAAGCGGCGGTAACATACTTGATCTCGCCGTTGGGATATTCCACACCGAGAATGAGCATATGCTCAGCCATCCAGCCCTCCTTACGTCCGAGATAGGATGCTATACGGAGCGCGAAGCACTTCTTTCCGAGCAGAACGTTTCCGCCGTATCCGGAGTTGACGGACATGATGGTGTTATCCTGAGGGAAATGAGTGATGTAACGGTTGTTCTCGTCGATATCGGCTCTTGCGTGAAGTCCCTTAACGAAATCGTCACAGGTATCAAGAGCCTTGATGACGTCGACGCTAACGCGAGTCATTATCAGCATATTGAGAACGACGTATATAGAGTCGGTCAGCTCAACGCCTATCTTGGCAAATTCCGAGCCGACAACGCCCATGGAATAAGGAATGACGTACATCGTCCTTCCCTTCATAGAGCCGGTATAAAGAGCCTTGAGCTTTGCGTACATCTCGCCCGGCTCCACCCAGTTGTTTATGTTGCCCGCTTCCTCCTTGGTGGGAGTGCAGATAAACGTTCTGCCCTCGACACGCGCAACGTCATTGATCGCGGTGTGATGCAGATAGCAGTTGGGAAGAAGCTTCTCGTTGAGCTTGATAAGCTCTCCGGTAGAGCAAGCCTCCGCACGAAGAGCCTCTGCCTGCTCCTCCGTACCGTCTATCCAGACGATCCTGTCGGGCTTGGTCATAGCCGCCATCTCGTCTATCCACGCGAGAACGTTCTTATTCGTAGTGGTCATTGGTCATATCTCCTTTACCATATAATTTTCCGATCTGCGGCGCTCAAAACTCACGCCATCGTATATTATACCCCATAATTTTCCGATTTTCAAGATGCTTTTCAAGACTTTTTTTATTTTTACATATTATTCACTATTTCCGCGAAATCACGAAGCCCGAGCGTCTCACCTCGCACGTCCGCGCGGAGACCGAGAGACGTTAAGAGCGCCGTCAGCTCCTCCTTCGTATACTCTGGAAATTCGGAGCTTATACCGTTCACGAGCGTCTTTCTGCGCTGATTGAAGGAAGCGCGGATCAGCCTTGTAAGCTTCTTCTCGTCCTTGACGTATATATCCTCGCGCTCCTCGGGAAGTATCGTGACCACAGCGGAATCAACGCCCGGCACGGGATAGAACGCGGAGCGCGGAACGGTAAAGAGCTTCCTCACCTTGCCGTATCTCGCACAGCTCAGGGTTATGGCACCGTATTCGGCAGTACCGGGAGCGGCGCAGAGACGGTCTGCCACTTCCTTCTGTATCATCACGGTGATACTTTTGAAGCTGACACCGCATTCGAGCAGATACATAATAACGGGCGTGGTTATATAATACGGAAGATTGGCGCAGACCGCTATCGGTCGGTCTCCGAAATGCTCGCGGCAAAAGGTCGGAATATCCGTTTTCATAACGTCCGCAAACACCACCTCGACGTTCTCAAGATCCGAGAGCGTGCAGGCGAGCAGAGGCTCGAGCGAGGCGTCGATCTCTATGGCGGCAACTCGCTCGCACACCGCGGCAAGCTCCCTTGTCATCGTGCCTATTCCCGGACCTATCTCAAGCGCACAACAACCGGCGGCATTTTCCGCGATCATAGCCGGAACCCTCTCATTTATAAGAAAGTTCTGACCGAATTTCTTTTTAAAAGCGAAGCCGTATTCCTCGCACAGCGCCTTCACCGTAGATATTTCTGTTAATTTCATAAAAACCTCTTGACAAATCCAAAAAATAATGCTATAATAGTGAAAGTCAAGCGATGCTGGTGTAGCACAGGGGTAGTGCAGCTGATTCGTAATCAGCAGGTCGAAGGT
>CAZMWM010000072.1:0-10244 GCA_964570105.1 uncultured Lachnospiraceae bacterium
CGAAACCAATTTCGTGATCAAACATCTTTCGGCGGGAGCCAAGCCCCCGCCCTACGGAAATTCCGTAGTTTCTGCTTGAATTTAATTGTGATAATGCGAGGTCGTGACCGAATTTAATTTCTTAAGTTTCCATCTATGAGCCAAGTCACCGCCCCTTCATCTCGCGTTTTTAAAGTATGATGTATAAAGTGTAAACTTTCGCATATCTGCTTGCTTTATTAACTTTTGTTCAATAAAATTATATGTATCGCCACGCGCGAAGGCTTTAAGTCAAAAAAGGATGATAACGCATATGTTTCGTTTTTGGAAGAACAATTCCCGTACGATCTCCAAGCTGTTGATAACACAGTTCGGTATGACCGTATTCGGCATATTGCTGTACAGCGCGGCATCCGTCGCCAACAACAGCACGCTCGTCACGGTATTCAGCTTGTTTTCGGTCGTCTTTTATCTGTTCCTGCTCTACACCGCGCTTTGGGACGTGGGAGCCAAGGACAAGATAAGGATAGAAGGCAAGCGGCTGTCTCCGCGTCCTTTCCACGGTCTGCTCGTCGCTCTGTGCGCAAATATTCCAAATCTGCTTTTCTCCGTCCTCTCAAGCATAGGTTACTTCGCAATAGACCGTTCGATGAACTTTTCGGGAAAGTACGTCTCACCGGAATGGGCGGTAAACCTATACGCCGTCGTTCAGGTAGTAGGCTCTTATATAAACGCGATGTACCTCGGTCTGAACGATAAGCTCGGCATAACGGTCTACCCGTATTCGCTGGCACTTAACGTGCTCCCGTCGCTCCTCGTCTGCTTCTTGGGTTATTATTTCGGCACTAAAGAAAAATTTCCGATAGTCCCGGAAAACACAAAGAAGAATAATTATTGATACACGCCACACCTCGGAATTATATTCCCGCCGCCCTCATATACTCGAAAGACGATGACCGTGTGGAGGAATATTGATGATGAAAAGCCCAAGCTTTCCGAAGGCATCCGCTTTGATAGCGTTATTTTCCGTGGCAGTCGCACTTTTTGCTTCGGCGTTCCTGTATCCCCGTTTCGCGTCGGAGACCGACGGCGAAGGAGCGTCGCTCGGCGCGTCGGCTTCCCCAACACCGACCGTGATAATAGATGCAGGGCACGGAGGCGTTGACGGCGGTTGCGTATCCCTGCCGATATCAGCCGTCTCCACCGCTAATGACGGCTCGGAGGAGACGCTCTCCCATATCTCACAGTCCGCATCGACCGATACCGTGCTCGAAAAGGACTGTAACCTTGCGATCTCCAAGACCTTAGCCGCACTCTTCCGCGCAAGCGGATATAACGTGGTAATGACACGGGAAACGGACGTTATGCTTGATGCCGAAGGGCTTACGGGTAACGCAAAGATGCGTGACCTTAAGGCGCGGCTCGAGGTGGCTAAGAGGTATCCCACCGCAATTTTTATAAGTATACATTGCAATAAGTTTCCCTCTGCCGAATGTAAAGGTCTACAGGTGTACTATTCGGTAAACGATACCCGATCAAGGGAGATAGCGGATATGATACAGACATCGGCTACACGTCTGCTCCAACCGGAGAATAAACGCGCGACCAAGCCCGCATCATCATCCATATATGTGCTATACCGCGCTTCACAGCCATCGGTGCTGGTGGAATGCGGTTTTCTTTCAAACCCCGAGGAAGCCGCTCTGCTTGCAAACGGGGACTACCGCAAACAGCTCGCACTCGCGATATTTCTGCCGCTGGCGTAACGCCGGCGCAAGACGTAAAGGAGACTCCTATATGCTCCCTATCGAGTTCAAGGCGTACGGAAAAGTAAATCTCTATCTCGCCGTCGGAGAAAAACGCCCCGACGGCTTTCACGACGTTGAGACGGTGATGCACCGCGCACCCGTTTTCGACACTGTCCGTCTTGAGACCTCGGAACGTACCGGAATACATCTGACCTGCTCCGACGGCTCACTTCCCGTCGACGGGAGCAATCTCCTGATCAAAGCCGTTCGTGCTCTGCACGATGCGTGCGGAATGCCGCTCGATACGCTCGGTCACGGATATGACATAACGCTTGATAAGCGCATCCCCGTCGCCGGAGGAATGGGCGGCGGAAGCGCTGACGCCGGCGCCGTGATCCGAGAGCTTAACCGTGCGCTCGGCTCTCCGCTCGACACGGAGACGCTCGTCGATATCGCCGCGCAGCTCGGCTCGGACGTACCGTTTTTCGTATACGACTGCGAAGCGATGCTTGCACGCGGACGCGGAGAACGTCTCACCCCATGCCCCTCTCTGCCGCCGCACCGCGCAGAATTTGCTTCATGCGGAAAAAAGCCGTCGACCGCTTTCGTTTATTCCGCGCTGGACGACCTGCGAGCGAGCAACTCGGAAAAGATTACCGCCCCCCCACCCTTGGATGCGATGCTAAAGGCACTTGAGAGCGGAGATCTTGAAATGATATGCCGCTCGACATATAACGCTTTCGAGGACGTTTTCGATCTTACCGATAACAGCCGCACGCTGGCGTCGGTAAAGGCAGAGATGTATTCAAAAGGCGCCGCGACTGCGTTTCTGTGCGGAAGCGGTCCCACCGTCTGCGCGATATTTGAAGCATAACACCGCACTTTTCCCTGCTATCGGCTTCCCTCTCCCCGTCGACCAACAGCTTACGATTCCCGTTTCAAGCCAACGCCCTCTCTCGGAACAGCTCCGAGAGAGGGCGTTGATATTGTCGGCAACGCTCAACGACGCGCTAAAATAAGCGAAAACGGTTGACAAAACAGGAAATTTGTGCTACAATGATATTCACTCAAGGGTATTCTGCTCCGGCAGGATATCTTCAGAGCTTAAGATCAAAAATCTATATAACTGCGGAGGAGATCGTTTTGAAAAATTCTTTACGCATTGCCCCAATCGCATTTCTGCTCGCGGCAATAATGCTCTTCGGCTCGTGCGGCGTCGTATCGCCGAAGAAGCTCATAAGCAACGACTATGCTTTCGAGGGTGCACCGATGTACACCTCGGCTGAAAAGCTCGGACAACTGAGCGGAGCGTACGCCGACGATACAGACCGCGCCACCGTCGTTTTCGAGGACGTCGATGACAACGGAAACAACGTTTATACGGCGTACAGCAAGCTTAAAGCAAGCATCATCGGCAAATGGACAGACACGGATACGATGAGATATTACGTGACATCGACCGTTAATGACCGAAACCGCGATCCGATACCGCTCCTCGTCGTAGCGAGCTATAAGGCGGACGATATCTCAAATAAGACGTACACCCTCTATGCCCCGGACGGAAGCACGCTTATCGAATTTTCCGACAAGAATATTCTTAGCGACGCCCTGTACACATCCGGATATCTGTTCATTGACGGCAAGGTGTACGAATACGACGAAGAAAAGGGCAGCTTCGGCGCCGTTGCCGATATCGGCGCATTCAATGCCATTCCTTCGTCCGATATCAAGGTCTACCGAGATATGATATACGACTCCGACTCGAACTTTGCGTATGACATATCGGTCTACGACCTGAGCTGCGCCCCTCTGATACATTGGGAATTTCCCTCCTATGCCAAGAGCAAGCTGCTCACTATGCTGAATAACGGTGACCTGCTTGCTCAGTACCGCGTGGAGCTGGACGCAAATGCGAAAAAATACGACCTCATATCCGACGGCACGAAATACGACCTCGTAACGCTCCTGATCGATCGTAAGAGCGGCAAGGAGAAAACGGTAAACACGGATTACATATTTGACGAGATCGTCGCTGTCGATACAAATACTTATCTGAAAGCATACAAGGGCAAGATAGAAAATTTAGCCTTCGCCTATAAGCTTGAGGATAAGATGGTCGACACCTCGAGCACTAACCGATACTATCTTAGCCTTTCAAACAGCGGAAAGGTAAGGTCGGTACTCAGCGACGGAGACAGCTCGTCTTTGGTATATCCCGTTTCGCCCGAGCTGTACGCACTCACCGATCCCACCACCGGCGTCACGACTCTCTTGAACAAGCGCTTCAAAAAGATCGGAAGCTTTTCGGCAAGCGCAAGCTATTACGGCAAATATATCCTTCTCAGCGGCAAGGACGAGATATACGACACATCACTGAGCGTTGTATACACCCTGAATGAAAAGTCGAGCGTATACAAAACGTTTTCCGACGCTTTGATGATATCGGAACAGCTCGACGGCGGCAAGGAAAGATACGTATTGCTCACGTCCTCGGGCGAGAAAAAGACCGTGCTCGAAAACTCCGACAACATCTCGCTCATCTGCGGAAGCAACTATTATTGCATATCCGCCACGGCGTCGGACGGAACGACATCCTACACCTATTACAACACAAACGGTGATGCGCTGATATCGACCAAGTTCGCTCTGAAAACATCCTTCAGCGGTGACGGATACTGCGTCCTACAGGGCGTCAACGGCGGCGAAAGAGAATGGTATATATTCAGATAAGCATCCGCAGTCAAGGATCAAACGTCGGTGAAAGGAGACCTTCAACGGTCATAATATTATGATGAAAAGATCAAAATTGCTCACGCTCGCCGCTCTGCTTCTTGCGGCGGTGATGCTTTTAGGCTCGTGCGGAAGCACACGCATATCGGTCGGAGAAAAAACGTTCACGTCCGTCTCTTCACTCGATGACCTTAAGGGCGGAGCGCTTGAAGCCTCAAGCGCTCACTACGGTATCTTCTCCAAGGACGGTAAAACATACGCCTTCAGCTGTGACACCAACTCCGTGATAAAGAGCTTTCAGGATACCGCGGACACGAGCTGGAGCGTCTCGTTTGACGGATTTCTTCTCAAAGCGGTAAAATACAACATAACGGCGGATACTAAAGAGATATCCGTTTACGCCCCGAACGGCGATCTTCTGCTGACGGACAGTGACAGCTCGGTATCCACCGTATGGTCATCCGCAAGGGACAGCGTCATACTAAACGGCGTGCTCTACAGATACGACGCCGATGCCGCATCCGCCGTCAAGGTCTCCGATATCGGCGCGATGAACAGCATCGACAGCTTCACGAGCCTCTGCGGCAAGTACATATACAAGCTGACCTCGTCAAGTGTGACGGTATACGACCTTAAGGGAATGCCGATAGCGTACCACTCCCTCCCCTCTTACGCCGTGAACGGCAAGCTGTTTCCGCTCGCGGGCGGCGATATCCTCGTACAGTATTCGGTGAGAACGGATCAGCTCTCGGAGGATCACGACTATATCTCCTACGGAGTAAAATATAAGCTCTGCACATACCGCTTTAACGTCTCGGGAAAAAATACCGTAAAGCTCAACTGTAAATATCTGCTCACGGACGTGACCGTACCGACGGCGGAAAACGAGTATGCCGCTTACGTTGGCAAGGTCAAAAACCACGCAACGGGCTACAAGATCGAAAACGGACGCATAGACACCTCGGCATATGCTCTGTGCGAGCTTTCACTGTCCGACAGCGGCAGGGTAAAGGACGTTCTCAGTGACGGCGGCGCCGGCACCCCGACTCCTCTGTACGGCGGAAGATACCTTCGCGAAAACGAGGTCACGGGAAGCACGGAGCTTCTCAATTCCCGTTTCAAGACGGTGAAGAGCATCACAGCCCCGCTAAGCTCCACCGGCAGATATCTGATAATAAACGAAAAGATATACGACGTTTCTCTCAAGGAAGTATTCGCGCTCGGGGATAACGACGAGATATACGCGAAATTCGACGGCGGAGCGGTGATCGTTAAGCGCTACTCGAGCGACACCGACTATTCGTATATCCTTCTCACGCTCGACGGACAGCAAAAGACGGTATACACATCCACGCAGGACTCTTCCGAATACACTCAACTGCGCGCGTACGAGCGGTACGGATATTATTACGTTTTGAGCGGTGGCGAATACGTTTATTATAACCTCAACGGCGTTGAGCTGATGAAGGCAAGCGGCGAGCTTACCCCCAAGCTCGTCACCGCCGGCGGCTTGATACTGAGCTGTCTCACTCTTGAGGGGGAGAGCTATTTCCTGTTTCGATACGAAAGTCCCGTGAAATAATAACGCCAAGATCGGCTCACGGTCAAAAGCACAAAGCACCGGAGATAAGTCGTAATATTTAGAGAGGAACGATCATAAAAATGAACATCGGAGTTCTTGTAGACCTCAACCGTAATGAAAGCATAGAGGATAAGTTCAAGCTCGTAAAGAGTTTGGGGCTTCATTCCTGCCAGCTGACCTGTTGGGATATGTCGCTCTATACCGACGAAATGGCAGAATGTATAAAAAACGCTCTCGACGAGAACGGAGTCAAGCTCTCAACGCTATGGTGCGGCTGGAGCGGAAGAAAAGAGTGGAATTTTTACGAAGGACAGCTCACGCTCGGACTTTTGCCGGCGGAGACGAGACCTCAGAGACTTTCGGAGCTTAAGGCAGGTTCGGAGTTTGCCAAAAAGCTCGGCGTCAGACAGATAGCCACTCACGTCGGTTTCATTCCCGAGGATCCGAACACGGAGAGCTACCGCGAGCTTATCTGCGCAGTCAGGCAGATCGCGGAGCACGCAAAAAATAACGGACAGCGTTTTCTTTTCGAGACGGGACAGGAGACGCCGACCACGCTTCTGCGTGCCATTGAGGACGTGGGGACGGGCAACCTCGGCGTCAACCTCGATCCTGCCAACCTCATCGCATACGGAAAAGCAAACCCCGTCGACGCGCTCGATACCCTCGGCGCATACGTTTACGACGTTCACGCAAAGGACGCCGTATATCCCGTCAACGGCAGAGAACTGGGCGCAGAAAAGCCGCTCGGAGAGGGAAAGGTGAACTTCCCCGCTTTCGTGGCAAAGCTCAAGGAATGCGGCTACGACGGTACGCTCACGATAGAGCGCGAGATAAGCGGCGAGCAACAGCTGCGCGACATAATCAGCGCCAAAGCTCTGCTCGAGACGCTGATATAACGCCCCAAAGTCAGAAGCCCTACTCCGTCCCCTTCGCGCTTATAGCCGAGAGACGGTATCTTCCGGGCGGTGTACCGACTGCTTTTTTAAATACTCTTATGAAATTAGCGTAATCGTTAAAGCCGCACATAAACGCGGTATCGGTTACGCTTTTTCCGTCCGCGAGCATTTTTTTGGCTTCGGTTATCCGTTTGCTGAGTATGTATTTCGATACGGTCGTATTGCAGTATTTTTTAAAGAGCTTGCCGAGCTGATTTGAGGAAACGTACGCGTTTTTCGATATACTGTCAAGCGTAAGCTCCTGCGAATAATTTGCGTTTATATAGTCGATAGCCAGCTGAACGGTGCGGTGTCTCGTCGGCGCGGACAGCTTTTCGGAATGCGTCGCACACATCCTGTTTATGGCGAAAAGGATGCGTATCGCCGCCATTTTTTTAACGAACGCGTCGCCGTACCTGTGCGTGCTCATAAGCTCCCCGAAAAGCCCCGTAAGCTCGGCTATCTCCCCCTCCGAAAGGTGTATGCGGTTATGCATCCCCTTCTCGTAATTGTAAAAGCAATCTCCGAGGTTGGTCTCCTCGCTCGAATTTGCGTAAACAAAGGTCGGGTGCACGTGCAGTATGTAACGTATAAAATCACAGTCCTGCGAAGCGGTTATCTTATGAGCCTCAAATTGGTTTATTATAAAAAGATCCCCGTCATTTATATCGTAAACATTATTGTCGATAAGAAACCTCTTACCGCCCCCGAGACAAAGCAGTACCTCACAGCATTCGTGTATATGTATATCCTTGTTCGGCTCTTGCTTTTCCGAATAAAACAGCCCGAAGCTCTGCGTCTCCATCGCGTGCTCCACAGCCTTTCCGCAGCTGTCAAAATAACAATTCATCCCACTTTCCCCTCCGATACTTTCTTTTCGCCTATATTATATCACAGAATAATGAAAAATGCAATATTTACATTTCAAAATGCAATAAAATTGCAAAAAAAGTGTGGTATACTTAAAGTTGTATAAGGAGGTCTATACTTATGCTCACCTTAAAGATAATGGATACCGAAGGCAAGGTGCTCTTTGAGCGTAAAGGAATGAACATCGACGCCTGCTACGAGGGCGTGCTCGAGCCGGGATATAAGATCCGAGTCAGCCTCAACAGCTGTGATTTCATCGCCGTACAGCTCGATCCCACGCTTGCCGAAAGCATCGTATGGGTGCCCAATAAGAGCTTTGATCTTATAGTGCCCGACGAAGCCCAGCGCAGAGCCTGCTACGCCCCGGGAGCGTTTTCCGGAAACACGCACAGGATACGGGTGCGCGAGCCGGAGGACGAGGAGATATACGCGTACCGTCAGATATCCCTCAACTCTCACGACCGCCACGGCGCAATGAAGTTCTTCCCCCACGCAAGCGCAAATTTCGTCACCAGAGAAGAGCCGTGCTTTTACGAGCGTAACGCCATCGACGGCGTAGTCAACAATCAGGGACACGGCGCTTACCCGTACCACTCGTGGGCAGGCGGAGCGCGGAACGACCTTGAATGGACTCTCGATTTCGGTCGCGACGTCGAGATAGACAAGCTCGTTTTCTTCCTCCGCGCGGATTTCGTCCACGATCCCAAGACCGGAATACCGCACGATTCCTATTGGAAGTCCATAGATATCGAATTTTCCGACGGAGAGATCATCCACGGAGAATTTGAGATGGACGGCACCGACCTTAACCCCAAGAACTCCGAGGGTATCGCGATAGAGTTCGAAAAGAAGGTAACGAGAAGCGTTCACCTGTTCAATTTCACACAAGTTACCGAAAAGCTTTCATTCGCCGCGCTTACGCAGCTTCAGGTATTCGGTACGATAATAAAGGAGGATCTAAGTAAAATGGAAGTACGTCAGGCATCTAACGCAAAGGACGTCAAGCACTACACCACGGAAAGGCTCCGCGAGGAATTTCACATCGCCAACCTTTTCACCAAGGACAATATAAGAATGGTATACAGTCATATCGACCGTATCATCACTGCCGGACTTATGCCGGTACGTCAGGTACTCAAGCTCGAGGCAGGCAAGGAGCTTGCGGCGGACTATTTCCTCCAGAGACGAGAGATGGGCTGTATCAACATCGGCGGCAAGGGCATCATCACCGTTGACGGCACAGAATACGAGATGAATCCGAGAGACGGTATGTATATCGGTATGGGCAATAAGGACATCACGTTCAAAAGCTGTGACGAGAACGATCCCGCAAAATTCTACGTCAGCTCCTGCCCTGCACATACCAACTACCCGACGGTCAAGATAGACATAACCAAGGCGAGAAAGGTCCCCTGCGGAAGCGTCGAGGACTGCAACAAGAGAGTTATAAATCAGTATATACATCCCGAGGTAATGAAGAGCTGTCAGCTCGCCATGGGACTTACCCAGCTCGAGCCGGGTTCTAATTGGAACACTATGCCCTGCCACACTCACGACAGACGTATGGAGGTCTACCTCTATCTCGATATGGGCGAAAACGACGCGGTATTCCATATGATGGGCGAGCCGAACGAAACGAGACATATCATAATGCACAACGAAGAAGCCGTTATCTCCCCCTCTTGGTCTATCCATTCCGGAGTCGGCACTCGCGCTTACTCGTTCATCTGGGCTATGTGCGGCGAAAATCAGGAATTTACCGATATGGACCACATCGAGACCAAGGATCTTCTGTAATACTGTAATACCGGCGGCGATACCGCCGAAAAATAAACATCAAAAACGAAAGGAAATCACTGAAATGGAGAATATGTTTTCACTTAAGGGCAAGATCGCCCTTGTCACCGGCGCTTCATACGGAATAGGCTTTGCTATCGCCAAGGCGATGGCAGGCGCGGGAGCCACCATAGTTTTCAACGATATCAAGCAGGAGCTTGTCGACAAGGGACTTGCTTCGTACGAGGCTGAGGGCATCAAGGCTCACGGATACGTGTGCGACGTTACCGACGAGGCTACGGTCACCGAATTTATCGCCAAGGTCGAAAAGGAGATCGGTATCATCGATATCCTCGTAAACAACGCAGGCATCATCAAGCGCATCCCGATGTGCGAGATGACCGCCGCAGAGTTCCGTCAGGTCATCGACGTCGACCTGAACGCACCCTTTATTATGTCCAAGGCAGTCATCCCCTCTATGATAAAGAAGGGACACGGAAAGATAATCAACATCTGCTCCATGATGAGCGAGCTTGGACGCGAGACTGTCTCCGCTTACGCGGCGGCTAAGGGCGGACTTAAGATGCTCACCAAAAACATCGCTTCCGAATACGGCGAGTT
>CAZMWM010000073.1:0-10243 GCA_964570105.1 uncultured Lachnospiraceae bacterium
CAACGAGCGTCTCAAAGCCCGCCTGCATAAGTGCGCAGACACCGCCGCAAAGGACTGCCTGCTCACCGAAAAGGTCGGTCTCCGTCTCGGTACGGAAGGTGGTCTCCAGAACTCCGGCACGTGCTCCGCCGATGCCGAGCGCGTAAGCAAGTCCTATATCCCAAGCGTCTCCCGTGGCGTCCTGCTCTACCGCGATAAGGCACGGAACGCCCTTACCTGCCTGATACTCGCTTCTTACGGTATGTCCGGGTCCCTTCGGCGCGATCATGATAACGTTTACGTTCTTCGGAGGCTTGATGCAACCGAAATGGATGTTAAAGCCGTGCGCGAACGCAAGCGTCTTGCCCTCGGTAAGATTAGGCTCGATGCTCTCCTTGTAGAGCTTTGCCTGCTTTTCGTCGTTGATCAGGATCATTATGATATCCGCCTGCTTCGCCGCTTCCTCGGCGGTCATCACCGAAAGTCCCTGAGCCTCTGCCTTCGCCCAGCTCTTGCTTCCCTTGTAAAGACCGACTATCACCTTGACGCCGCTGTCCTTAAGATTTAAGGCGTGTGCGTGTCCCTGAGAGCCGTAGCCAATGATAGCCACCGTCTTGTTTGCGAGCTTCTGAAGATCGCAATCCTGCTGATAAAAGATCCTTGCCATTTTAGTTCTCCTCTTTTCGTTAAGATTTGTATTTGCTTTAATTATCGTTTTGGATGATGGTATCGCTTCCTCTTTCAAGAGATACGATACCGGTACGGCATATCTCAAGTATACCGTAATCTCGCATAAGTCCGATAAAACGGTCTATGCGACCGCTGTCATCGGTCAGCTGAAACATCATAGAGTCTCGCGTATAATCGACCGTACGCGCACCGAAAGCGTCTGCCGCCGCGCGTATGTCCTCGCGCGTTTCGGGCGTATTTTTCATTTTTATGAGCAGAAGCTCACAGCTGACGGCGTCAAGACCGTCCAGCTCCTTTATGGAAACGACGTCTGGGAGCTTGTACAGCTGGTCTATGAGCTGACCTTTTGCGCCGGTCTCTCCGCACGAGCGCAACGTTATTCTCGAATATTCCGGAGACTCCGTATCGCTCACCGTCAGCGACGCTATGTTGAAGCGGCGGCGGCGGAACATACTCGTAACTCGGTTAAGAACTCCGAAGCGGTTGTGCACGAGCACTGCAACGGTAAAGTTATTCTGCATCTCGATCTCCTTTTCCTTGATAGTACGTCAGTCGCCGACCTTGACTATGATATCGTCCATCGAGCCGCCCGGAGGAAGCATCGGAAGCACAAATTCGTCTTTGTCGACGATACATTCGATCAGATACGTGCCCTCTCCCGAAAAAGCCTCCCGAAGTGCGCCGTCAAGCTGATCTATCGAGCTGACTCTGCTGCCCTTCGCACCAAACGCCTCGGCAAGCTTAACGAAATCCGTCCTTCGGTCGAGCACGGTATTCGAATAATGCTTATTGAAGAAGAGCGTCTGCCATTGGCGCACCATTCCGAGAACTCCGTTATTGAGCAGTACCACCACGAGCGGAACGTTCTCGTGCACCGCCGTAGCAAGCTCATTCAGACACATACCGAAGCTTCCGTCGCCCGTTATCAAAACGGCTCGCTCCCCCGTGCCTATCGCCGCGCCTATCGCCGCGCCAAGCCCAAATCCCATAGTTCCGAGACCGCCGCTTGACACGAAGCGTCGCGTTCTCTTAAAGCGTATATACTGCGCCGCCCACATCTGATGCTGACCGACGTCCGTGGCTACCGGTGTCCTGTCACCGAGATAACGGTTGATGCCGTTCATTATATTTCTCGGCGTCATACCCTCGCGAGTGTCGAGAGTTTTTTCCTCCTCCGCGATGAGCCGTTCGATCTCAGTCCGCCATTCCGGCTTTTTCCTTTCGCGCACGAGCGGAAGCAGCTTTTCGAGTGTAAGCTTTATATCGCCCCTGAGTCCGTGATCTGCTTTGATGTTCTTGGAAAGCTCCGCACCGTCTATATCCACGTGGACTATCCGCGCGTTCTTTGCGAACTTGGCGCGATTTCCCGTAACTCTGTCGTTAAATCTGACGCCGAGTGCTATTATGCAGTCCGAATGATGCATAGCCATCGAGGAAGCGTAATGTCCGTGCATTCCTTGCATCCCGAGAAATCCCGGAGTGTCGCTCGGAAGCCCCGAAAGTCCCATAAACGAGCAACCTATCGGTGCATCCACAAGCTTTGCAAGCTCCAGCATCTCCTCCTGCGCACCGCTCTCTATAAGTCCGCCGCCGAAATAGATATACGGACGGTTGGACTCGTTTATACATTCCGCCGCCTCGGCTATCCTTATATCCTTTGCCGGAGATGACGGTATGCGCTCCACGGGAGAGGTAAACTCGACCTCCGTTTTCGCTATCTGTATATCCTTCGGCACATCGATCAGCACAGGTCCCGGTCTGCCGCTTGCGGCAAGCTGAAATGCCTCTCTTATAGTATCGCGAAGCTCCTCGACCGAGCCTACGATGTAATTGTGCTTGGTTATCGGGAGAGTGATACCCGTTATATCTATCTCCTGAAAGCTGTCCGTTCCCAGCTGAGCGCTGGGCACGTTACCGGTTATCGCCACCATAGGGATACTGTCAAGGTACGCCGTCGCTATGCCTGTAACGAGATTCGTGGCACCGGGACCGGAGGTCGCTATGACCACGCCTGTCCTTCCGGTGGCTCTTGCGTATCCGTCAGCCGCGTGCACCGCACCCTGTTCGTGAGCCGTGAGCACGTGGCGTATCTCATCTCTGTATTTATAGAGCGAATCGTAAACGTTTATTATCTGTCCGCCGGGATAACCGAACACCGTCTCACATCCCTGCTCTATCAGAGCCTTGACGATTATATCTGCTCCTGATAATAACATCTGTAAATTACCTTTCTTATATAGGGAATACTGTCCGTCCGACAGGCTCAGCCCATCAAAACGGCTTCAACTATCGACCTGCCCATCTCACTGCACCCCACCCTTTTGCAAGCGGCGGCTTCCGTGGGATCGGATGGCATTATATCCCCGGTACGGTATCCTGCGGTAAGCACCGTGTCCACCGCCTTCTCGATGCGATCCGCTTCCACTGCCATGTCAAGGCTGTACCGAAGCATCATCGCAGCTGAAAGCACCGTACCGATGGGGTTGGCGATGTCCATCCCGGCGATATCCGGAGCCGAGCCGTGTATCGGCTCGTACAGACCGCAGGATGAGCTACCCAGACTTGATGACGGGATCATACCGATAGAACCGGTGATCATGGAAGCCTCGTCGGAGAGTATATCGCCAAACATATTCTCCGTAACGACGACGTCGAACTGCGAGGGATCCTTTACTATCTGCATAGCGCAGTTGTCCACCAGCATATCGGAAAGCTCCACATCCGGATATTCCTCGGAAAGGCGATGCATCACGCTCTTCCAGAGCCGACTGCTGTCGAGCACGTTGCTCTTTTCGACCGAGCAGAGCTTGCCGCGCCGCTTTTTAGCGGTCTCAAAGCCTATCCGACCGATGCGCTCTATCTCGCTCTCACTGTATCTCAGTATGTCGGTAGCGACTTGCTCGTCGTTTACCGTCTCGGTCTCGTGAGAGCCGAAATATATACCGCCTATAAGCTCGCGAACTATGATGAAGTCTATGCCCCTCTCCACTATCGAGGGCTTTAAGGGCGAAGCGCTCGACAGCTGTTTCCATATTTTTGCAGGACGGTTGTTGCTGTAAACGCCCATTCCGGCGCGAAGTCGGAGCAGCCCCTTTTCCGGGCGCATATCCCCGGGCACGCCATCCCATTTCCTGCCGCCCACAGCTCCGAGCAGAACGCTGTCGGAGACAAGGCAACGCTCGAGCATCTCGCGCGGAAGCGGATCTCCCCATTTGTCTATCGCGCATCCGCCCATATCAACGTCCGTATATTCAAAGGTATGACCGTATATATCCCCTATCGCATTCAAAACGCAGAGAGCCTGCTCCACTATCTCCGGACCTATACCGTCACCTCTTATGACGGCGATCTTCTTTTTCATAAGCGATCCACCTCTCTGTCATCAAGTACGGTCGCGAAGCGAGGCAAGTAGCCCCCCTTTAGCGATGATATTCTGTATAAATTCGGGAAACGGCTGAGCCTTGTAGCTCTTTCCGGTGGTCTTATCGGTTATCGTTCCGGTACCGAAATCCACCTCGACCTCATCGCCCGCGCTTATCTCGTCAGCCGCCGCCTCGCATTCAAGTATCGGAAGCCCGATGTTTATCGCGTTGCGGTAAAATATCCTCGCAAAGCTTTTTGCTATGACGCAACCGGTACCGCAGGTCTTTATAACGAGCGGAGCATGCTCGCGCGACGAGCCGCATCCAAAATTCCAACCTGCGACCATTATATCCCCGGCACTTACATTCTTTACGAAGTCCTTATCTATATCCTCCATACAGTGGAGCGCAAGCTCCTTTGCGTCAGCCGTATTGAGATATCTCGCCGGAATTATGACGTCGGTATCGACGTTATCGGGGTACTTAAACACCTTTCCGCTTGTATTCATACTGTGACAGCTCTCCTTTCTTTCGCTCTGCATACGTCTCGCCGTATCATATCTTAGGCTCGGTTATGTAACCGGTAAGCGCACTTGCCGCCGCCGTGAGCGGACTTGCAAGATAGACCTCGCTTCCGACGTGCCCCATACGACCGACGAAATTTCTGTTGGTGGTGGCTATACAACGCTCCCCATCCGCGAGTATTCCCATATACCCTCCGAGACATGGACCGCAGGTGGGAGTGGAGACCACGGCGCCTGCGTCGATGAACGCCGTAACGTAACCGCGTTCAACACATTCGCGCATCACGTTCATCGTAGCCGGAATGATGATACAGCGAACGCCGTCGGCGACCTTGTTTCCCTTGAGCACGCGAAAAGCCGCCTCCATATCCTCCATACGCCCGTTGGTACAGCTGCCGATAACCACCTGATCCACCCTGATCGCCCCAAGCTCCGAAGCGGGCTTTGTGTTCTCGGGAAGATGCGGACAGCTTACCGTAGGCACGATGCTTGAGAGATCTACATCTATCACTCTTTCGTATTCCGCGTCAGCATCCGCGGAGAAGATAACAGGCTCTCGCTCGCATCTGCCCTTCATATACTCGAGAGTTACCGCGTCCACGGGGAATATCCCGTTTTTCGCGCCTGCCTCTATCGCCATATTGCATATGCAGAGACGGTCGTCCATCGTCAGCGAAGCGACGCCCTCTCCCGTAAATTCCATACTCTTGTACAGTGCACCGTCAACACCTATCATACCTATAAGCGTCAAGATGACGTCCTTACCGCTGCAATTTTTCGGAAGCTTACCGCAAAGACGGATATTTATAGCGGCAGGCACCTTGAACCACGCCGTTCCGGTCGCCATTCCGGCAGCCATATCCGTGCTTCCGACGCCCGTGGAAAAAGCGCCGAGCGCACCGTACGTACAGGTGTGACTGTCCGCACCTATCACGCAATCTCCGGCAGTTACCACGCCCCTCTCGGGAAGCAGTGCGTGCTCTATCCCCATCTTGCCCACGTCGTAGAAGTGGCTGACGCAGTGCTCACAGGCAAACTCCCGACACTGCTTGGACTGAGCCGCCGCCTTTATATCCTTGTTCGGAACGAAATGATCCAGAACGATAGCTATCCTGTCCTTGTCGAAAACATCCGTAAATCCGGCTTTTTTGAACTCGTTTACGGCAACCGGTGTGGTTATATCGTTTCCGAGGACTATATCGAGCCTCGCACTTATCAGCTGTCCGACCTTAACATCCTCAAGCCCTGCGTGAGCCGCAAGTATCTTTTGTGTCATCGTCATCGACATAATGACCTTCTCCTTAAATCAAAATCAATAAATATACCGTCTCGACGTGCCGTTACGTCCGCTCTATAAAGCGGTTGTTGAACGCACTCATCAGAGCCTCGGCGCTCGCGCGGATTATGTCCGTATGAGTTCCGGCGCCCCAGGTCCTTGCACCGTCCGCCCATTCCAGTCCGATATAAGCGGTCGCCGTACTGTCCGAGCCGCTGTTCTGCATACTGTGCTCTGAATACACGGTCAGCTTGTAATCCTCTCCGGTAAACGCCTTAAGTGCGTTACTTACCGCGTCGAGCGAGCCGTTTCCGGCAAGCACGAACTCCTTACGCTCGCCGTCACGCATAAAGGTGATCTGAGTTTCCACGCCGTGATCCGTCTGATCGAAGCGCAGATGACGGAGCTGTACCGGTCGGTTATGATTGAAATAGCTCTCCTTGAATACCGCCAATACGTCTCCGACCTTAAGCTCTCTGTGCTCGTGGTCGGAAAGATCCTTACAGCGATAGCTGAGATCCTCACGCATAGCGGCAGGCAGATTATAGCCGTAGGTCTGCTCAAGCAGATATCCGATGCCGCCCTTTCCGCTCTGAGAATTTACGCGTATGACGTCGGAGTCGTACGTGCGGCTTATATCCGCAGGATCTATCGGTATATACGGCACGTTCCAGCGGTGCAGCTGCTTTTCGGCTCTCCACTTCATTCCTTTGGCAATAGCGTCCTGATGGCTTCCGGAGAATGCCGCAAATACCAGTCCACCGGCGTACGGCGAACGCTCGTAGACGTGCATCCTCGTGCATCTTTCGTACGTCTCGACGATGGATGGCATATCCGAAAAGTCCAGCCGGGGATCGACACCGTGCGAATACATATTCATAGCAAGCGTTATAACGTCCACGTTGCCCGTGCGCTCTCCGTTTCCGAACAGCGTTCCCTCAACCCTGTCCGCCCCGGCAAGCAGAGCAAGCTCCGTATCGGCGACACCCGTTCCGCGGTCGTTGTGCGGATGAAGGCTTATTATCACGTTCTCGCGGTATTTGAGATTGTCGTTTATATATTCCACCTGACTTGCGTACACGTGCGGCAGACTCATCTCGACCGTTACGGGAAGGTTGATTATGACCTTGTTATCGGGAGTGGGCTGAAGCACGTCAAGAACGGCGTTACAGACCTCGAGCGCGTATTCCGGCTCCGTTCCGGTAAAGCTCTCGGGCGAGTATTCAAATCTGAAATTACCCTCGTATTCGGACGCAAGCTTCTTAACGAGCTTAGCACCGTCGACGGCGATCTGCTTTATCTCTTCCTTAGACTTGCGGAACACCTGCTCTCTCTGAGCAACGCTTACCGAATTGTAAAAATGGATTATCGCGCTCGGTGCGCCCTTGCAAGCCTCAAACGTCTTGCGTATTATGTGCTCGCGGCACTGCGTGAGCACCTGCACCGAGACGTCGTTCGGTATCATACCGTTTTCTATGAGCGTACGCAGAAAACGGTATTCCGTCTCGGAAGCCGCGGGAAATCCGACCTCTATCTCCTTAAAGCCCACCTTCAAAAGGAGCTTATAAAACTCCAGCTTCTCCTCAAGGCTCATAGGTATCACAAGGCTCTGATTTCCGTCGCGCAGATCCACACTGCACCACATCGGTGCACGGTCTATATATTCTTTGCTTGCCCAACGCAGATGGGACATTGGAGGCATATAATAGCCTCTTTCGTATTTAGTGCTGTCCATATCAAGCTCTCCTCTAAGCTCGCCGCCGTCGGATCAAGTGCCCAGACGCGGCAATTCTCGGTGTTTTCTCTCTCGGGCGTCGACTTAGACGTCGATCTCCGCTATTGCCTCGACCTCAACGAGCGCACCCTTGGGCAGCTCCCTCACGGCAACGCAGGAACGCGCCGGTCTGCCGGTGAAATATTTGCCGTACACCTCGTTAAACGCGGCAAAATCCGACATATCGCTTAAAAAGCACACCGTTTTGACCACCCTTTCAAGGGAGCTTCCGGCACAGGAAAGTATCGCCGAGAGATTACGGCAGACCTGCTCCGTCTGTTCTGCTATTCCCACAGCGTCGATGCGTCCGCTTCGCGGATCGATCGCGATCTGACCGCTGGTGAACACCATCCCCCCGGAGACCGTCGCCTGACTGTACGGTCCGATAGCATCGGGAGCTTTTTCTGTATATATCTTTTTCATACGTTATTATCCTTACCCTTTCTTAGGTATCATTCCACGACCTTGAAGCCCTCGCGGCGAAGCGCCTCGTGGATCTGCTGGACGTGCTCGTAATTTCTCGTTTCCATCGCGATACGCAGATAACAGCCGTTGACATCCGCCGTCGAGCTTTCGTGCTCGTGGTGCACACTGGTAACGTTAGCACCGCACTCGGCGATCACCCTCGAAACGTCCTTGAGCTGTCCGGGCTTATCGATAAGCTCGATACGCAGACTCGTGGTACGCCCCGACTTCATAAGTCCTCGGCTGATAACGCGCGAAAGGATGTTGACGTCGATATTTCCGCCGGAGATAAGACTGACCACCTTTTTGCCGGCAATGGGGAACTTGTCGAACATCGCCGCCGCTATGGATACCGCCCCTGCGCCCTCGGCGATCATCTTCTGCTTCTCGATAAGCGCAAGTATCGCCGATGATATCTCGTCGTCCGTTACCGTGGCGATATCGTCCACGTAATTCTTTATCAGCTCGTACGTAAGCGCGCCCGGCTCCTTCACTGCGATGCCGTCCGCGATGGTGGAGACCGACGCGAGCCGTTCTATCTTGCCGTCGCGTATCGAATTGTACATGCTCGGTGCACCCGCCGCCTGAACGCCGTACACCTTGATGCTCGGACGCAGAGACTTTATGGCAAATGCAACTCCGGATATCAGCCCGCCGCCGCCGATCGGAACTATGACCGCGTCGATATCGTCAAGCTCGTTCAATATTTCAAGCCCGATAGTTCCCTGTCCGGCGATAACGTCCTCGTCATCGAACGGATGGACGAAGGTATATCCCATCTCGTCGCGAAGCTCTACCGCACGCTGATAAGCGTCATCATAGCAACCGGGCACCAAACATACCTGTGCGCCGTACGCCTTAGTCGCCTCGATCTTGGATATCGGCGCACTGTCGGGCAAGCATATGAGCGACGATATACCGCATTTGGTAGCCGCAAGCGCAACTCCCTGAGCGTGATTTCCTGCGGAGCAGGCTATAACGCCGCGTGCCTTTTCTTCTTCGCTCAGCATAGCTATCTTAAATCCCGAGCCGCGTAGCTTGAACGAGCCTGTGTTTTGAAGATTTTCCGGTTTTATGTACAGCTCGCACTGCGGCGCTATGCCGTTTGCGCGTACGATGTTCGTTTTTCTTACGATATCCTTCAGAACGACCGAAGCTTTAAAGATCCTGTCGATAGTCATATCTGCACCCTCTTTCCTTTGCTGTAAGCTCCAAGTGACCGTATTTTCGCATCAAAGCGACCGAAAACGGCTCAAAAAAACAAAATGATCCCATCTCTTGTATTTCAAAGAGACAGGATCTTAAAAGCATAAAGATCTTGCGGTACCACCCTTTTTGCCGCCGAAGCGACCACCTCAACGTGACGTAGCATCACTCCTGCTTTAACGGGCAGTCCCGTTCTCTCTTACTCCCCAAGCGCCCTCAAAAAAACGACGTTTTCGATTTCAGATCGACCGCTCCGAGGCGAGCACAACGATCCCGACGACCGACTCGCACCACCCGTCGGCTCTCTGTTACGTCCAAGTATTCGCTGTATATCCTCATCATCGCGTTTGAATTATGATTTAGTATAACACAATACGCGGCTTTTGTCAATAGTTTTTTTCGAAAAAAGCTATGGAAATTCGTGAAATCCAGCTTTTCGAGAAAAGCTGTTGGGCAAAAAGCGTAACAAGGCTTCGCCGTTGTTACGCGCAAGGATGTGAACTTTAGCAAAAGTTTCCGAGTAGCTTCGCGGTTGGGAATTGTTGTTCCATCAGAAGGTAGAACCGATGGCATCCGCCAATGCGAGACTTTGCGTTTATTTGATGGGTGGCGCGGTGGTATTTCGGGCGGATGATATCCGCCCCTACGGGTGTGATCCTACGGAACGCGTGCGGAGGTTTTGCACCTGCCCGATGTTCGGTAGGGGCGGATATCATCCGCCCGTGTCCTTCCGTATAGCTTCGCGCCGCTTTCTGAAGAAAGCTTGGCAAAGACTTCTGTATAGCTTCGCGGCTGGATATTGTTATTCCATCACATAAGGTACACCAATCTATGTTCGCACAAATTCGGGGCGTGTATCCTTAAATCACCCAAACTCCGCGCCACTTTAGTGGCGGAGGTACGCCCAATCTATGTTAGAACTTACTTCGGGGCGTGCCATAGGCTCTCCTTGTGTAAAGGGAGCTGT
>CAZMWM010000074.1:0-10219 GCA_964570105.1 uncultured Lachnospiraceae bacterium
TTCTCCCTCCGCTCCTTTCGGCAGTTCCGCTCAAATGATATTAAAACGGAAGGAGGATTATGCCGGTTTATTTTTCAAGCAATGCTTCAAGCGCCGACAGCTTTACGCACAGACAGAGTACCGCGACCGCGGCGTTCAGCTCGTTCATCGGCGGATATGACGGTGCTATGCGCAGATTTGAATCATTCGGATCTATCCCGTACGGGAACGGAGCACCTGCCGGAGTAAGCTTGACGCCTGCCTGCTTTGCAAGCTCGTACGTGCGCTTGGCTGAGCCGAGCTTTATATCAAGACTGATGAAATATCCTCCGCGCGGCTTGCTCCATTCAGCTATACCGAGCGGCGCTAACTGCTCCTCAAATGCGGATATGACCGCCTCGAACTTCGGTCGGATGATCTCCGCGTGCTTCTTCATCTGCTCGGCAACTCCGCGCCCGTCGCGGAAAAATCTCGCGTGACGGAGCTGATTCAGCTTGTCGTAGCCGATGGTCTGGATGCTCATAGCCTTTTTGGTCCTTGCTATGTTTGCGGGCGATGCCGCAAGTGCCGCGATACCGGAGCCGGAGAAGGATATCTTGGAGGTGGACGTAAATATCAACGGAAGATCGGCATTGCCGCATTTTTCCGCCTCGCTCAGAAGATCGAGTATCGGTATCGGCTCGTACAGATCGTGTACGGCGTATGCGTTGTCCCAGAAGATGCGGAAATCCTTGGCACGGGGTCTGAGCGCTGCAAAACGCTTGACCGTCTCGTCGGAATACACGACGCCGGTCGGGTTTGAATATTTCGGAACGCACCAAATACCCTTGATGCTCGCGTCCGAGGACACCAAGCCCTCGACCGTATCCATATCCGGACCGTCGTCTCTCATAGGCACGTTGATCATCTCTATGCCGAGAAGCTCGCAGATGGCGAAGTGACGGTCGTAGCCGGGAACGGGACAGAGAAAACGTATCTTGCCTTGACGTCCCCAAGGAAGATCCCCTCCGGCAACTCCGAAGAGCATAGCTCTGACCACCTCGTCATACATCATATTGAGACTGGACGCGCCGCCTATTATAAGAGCATCCGAGCTTACTCCGAGGATATCCGAAAATATGCGCTTGCATTCCGGTATCCCGTCCAGAACTCCGTAATTGCGGCAATCCACGCCGTTTTCGGAATGCATATCGCTCTGCGGCGTCAAGGTCGCGAGCATCCCGTTCGAAAGGGCAAGCTGAGATGCCTCGGGCTTTCCTCTCGACATATCAAGCGCAAGTCCCTGCGCTCTGACTTCATCATATTCCGCTCTCAAGCGCTCAAGCTCATCGGTGAGCTGCGCTTTTGTGTACTGTGTGTATTGCATTGACGGTATTTCCTGTGCCTTTCGTTACGTGAATTTATCTATTGTCCTTTTGGATGCGTGATGCGGTCTGCGAAAATGTTCAGATACCATTCGGGCAGTATCGGATCCTCGTCAAGTATCTCGCCGCCGCGGTGGATGGCTATCTGACGGAAGCGTACGGTGTTGTCGTAAAAATACGCCTCGTCGCAGAGCGGAAGTATCCTCCTGAGATTGCCGGGCATGCTCTTGTATCTTTGGGTTATGACCTTGTCGTCTATGCCGTGACCGCCAAGCTCCACTCGGTGGTGAACGCGATCTATAGCTGTCTGTATGCCGTCTATCCCGACGTAATAGAGCATTACCCTGTACCCCGATGCGCGCGACCGCTCGAGCTGTTTATGTACTATCTTTCCCGGCAGTGTCGTTTCGTGGTGGAAGGATACGTGCCTTGAGATGCATTCGTCTATCTGTGAGATGGCAAGCTTTGCCGCTCTTATCTGCAAAACGGGATCCTGCCACGAGCCTATCTGCTTCACTATGTCATCTATACTGATACGCGCCCCGAGCGGCTCGGTGGTGCGCATGACCTCGTAGAGCGAGGTCTTTCCGGCGCCGTTCACTCCGGCAAAAAGTATCGCCGTAGGATGTGACTCCGTGTCTCGGCTATTCTGTATGTCCTTGGGTGCGAGCCGAGTGGGGACGGATGCCGTATCGGAAATATGATCGCCTGTCATACCAATCTCTCCCCGACTATCTTTTCTTGCTCCGTCTGGAGCTTAAGGTTGAGAAGCTTGCGGTAGAACGCTCGCTCCTCGGTGTCACGCGCGGAAAGTATGGCTTCTTCAAGCTCGTTTATGGTGATATCGCAGAAAACGCCGTACATCATACGGATGCCCTCCGGGCTTGTGCTCGGACTGTTCATTTGGTGTTACCTGCCTTTATTATGCATAACGGTGCGCCGAGTTTCGGTCATTTTCGTGTGCTTGCGTGCGCAGAAAAACCGAAAAACACTTGACACGGCTCCGTGTCCGGTGTTATAATAGTACCGAAATGAGCCGAGACGCTCGGCTTCGAGATGCTCGGTGCTTGAGACGCCCGTTATTTTCAGTTCTCGCCCTTATTCTTAGATCTGCCTTTGCGCTTGCCCTTGCCTTTGCCCTCGCTCTTGTCGTGGGACTTGCATCTGTCCGCAGATCTTTTCGGGCGGCTCATACGTGAAAGTATCGCGCAGAGAGTGCCGAGTGTCGCGAAGGCGGTTCCGACGGCGGCGACGAGCTTTATCAGCTTAACGGAATATCCTCCGTTTATCCTGAAGGTGAAATGCGGACCGTCCGGATCCTTTCCGTTTATCTCTCTCACTATGTCCACTTTATTAGAGTAGGTCAAGCTGCGGCAGGTCTCGCCGGCGCTTATAAGTGCGTCAAAAATTTTGTTTATCAGCTTCATGAGCGATCTCTCCTTTGCCTGTCGGCTTTTGTATCCGCATCGGTGTCGCGGATGCTTACTTCATTTATTATACTTGATTTCCGTCGGAATTACAAGGTTTTTTTGGATATTTTTATTATGGATTTGTTAATTTTGAGGGGGAAGCCGTTTTTAGGCGCATAAGTGGACGGATATGAGCACGCGTTTTGGACGCGGATGATGCGGAGCTTGAGGAAAGGGGGCTTTCGGGGAACGGGAGCCGTGGTGGGGAGATATGTCTGAAATACCAATGCCGAAATACGGACTTGCGGATCCTGTGGGGGTGCTTCCCGGTTGCGGAGCGAAACGGGCGGAGGCGCTCGGGCGGCTCGGGATCCTTACGGTCGGGGATCTGATACGTCACTATCCGCGCGGATATCAGAACAGGGGTGACGTACGACCGCTCTCGGAGGGAGCCTTGGATCAGAACGCCGCGTACGCTTTGACTGTCGGAACTCAGCCGACCTCGGTGCGGCTACGCGGCGGAAAGATCGTGACCAAGTTTCGTGCGTTTGACGACAGCGGTGCGTGCGTCGTGGTATTTTTTAATCAGCCGTACGTCAAGGATGTGATACGGAACGGTGCTATGTTCCGCTTTTGGGGAAAGCTCGTCAAGGGCAGGAGCAGTCAGCTTGAGCTGTATCCGTCCGCTTACGAGCTTATAACTGGTTACAAGCCGCTTCGCGGTTTCTTTCCGCTTTATCCGCTGAGCGCGGGGCTTACGCAGAAATTCATCTCGGGACTTATCGGGGCGGCTCTTGCTGGCATCCCCGATGACGCGTATCTCGGAGTTTTACCGCGTAAAGTCTCCGATGCGCTCGGTGTTTGCGGAGAAAAAGAGGCGTATCGGTATATTCATTTTCCGGAAAGCTTTGCGGATATAGACCGCGGCAGATCGCGGTTTATGGCTGAGGAGCTGTTTCTGTTTGCTTGCTCCGTGTCGAAGAACAGAAGCTCGAGGGCATCGGGCACGGCGCCTGTGATGAAGATGGAAAATTCGCGTTTTGACGGGTTTTTGCCGCGTCTTTCGTTCAAATTGACGCCTGCGCAGTCGAGAGTCATATCCGAGATACGCAGGGATATGCTGAACGCCGACGGAGTTCCGATGGCAAGGCTGGTATCGGGAGACGTGGGGAGCGGAAAGACGGTCTGCGCCGCCGCCGCCGCTTATATGACGCTCAGCAACGGTTGGCAATGCGCTCTTATGGCGCCGACGGAGATACTTGCGGCACAGCATTTCAGAGAGCTGGAGCCGCTCTTCGTGTCGCTCGGTATGCGCGTTGAGCTTTTGACAGGCTCGACCTCGGCATCGGAAAAGCGCAGGATATACGCTCTTATGCAGTCGGGGGAGCCTTGTCTGTTCGTGGGGACTCACGCACTGCTCTCGGACGGCGTGGGATTTTCCCGTCTGGGCTTGGTCGTGACGGATGAACAGCATCGCTTCGGAGTGCTTCAAAGAAGCGGTCTTGCATCGAAAGGCGCGGTAAATTCCGGGATATCGCCGCACGTTCTGGTCATGAGCGCGACGCCGATACCGCGCACGCTTGCGCTCATACTCTGCGGTGACCTCGATATCTCCGTCATAGATACGCTCCCTCCCGGGCGCAAGCAGGTAAAGACGGTCGTTGTGGGGGAGGAGCACCGCGAGAGGATGTACCGCTTCATATCAGAACAGGTGGGTGCGGGCAGACAGGTGTACATCGTATGTCCTGCGGTCGAAACGAAGGATGAACGCGAGGAGGAGGGAGCGGATTTTCTTGATTTCGGATACCGCTCGCCCACGTCCGAGGGAGGCGTCGGGAGCGAGGTATACGTTGGGAAACAGCTGGGGCTTCTTTCGGGCGGTGCCGGTGCATCGGAGCGTGCCGTGAGCTTGCCGATGAAGAGTGCCGTGGAATACGCCGAGCATCTGAAGCGAGACGTGTTTCCGCAGATGCGCATAGCGCTGATACACGGCAGGATGAGCGGTGCGGAAAAGGACAGGGTGATGAGAGCCTTTTCTGCCGGGGAGACGGATATTTTGGTGTCCACTACCGTTATCGAGGTCGGCGTCAATGTTCCGAATGCGTCGGTCATGGTGGTGGAGAATGCGGAGCGCTTCGGGCTTTCTCAGCTCCACCAGCTTCGCGGACGCGTCGGACGCGGAGAATACGAGTCGTACTGCGTGCTCGTTTCCGGCACGAAGAGCGAGAACGCGACTCGGCGTCTGGACGTTATGAAGAGAAATTCCAACGGATATGAGATAGCGAAATACGATCTTGAGATGCGAGGACCGGGAGATTTTATGCCAAGCCCCGGAAATGCGCGACAGCACGGAGAATTTAAGTTCCGTCTTGCCGGGCTTTGCAACGATACGGGTATGCTTCAGCTGGCGTACGCGCAGGCGAAGGAGACGTTCGACGCCGATCCCGAGCTGGCTCTGCCGGAAAACTCCGGATTGCGCACGGCGCTTGAGAGGATGTTCGCGCGAGGCGCGTCGGCGCTCAACTGATCTGAGCCTTTAACGAAAGCGCACCCGAGCGGATATAATATAATGATGATAATAAGAAAGGCGGAAATTGCTGTGAAGGTACTTTTGATAAACGGAAGCCCACACGAAAAGGGGGCGACATTTACCGCGCTCGATACCGTGCGACGTGCGCTTTGTGACTGCGGTGTCGAGGGGGAGATATTCTGGCTCGGAAATTCTCCTATCGGGGGATGCATGGGTTGCGGATACTGCCGAAAGGCAGGGACGTGTATAAGAGGTGACGCGGTGAGCTTGGTCGCCGAGCGGCTCGAGGGGTTTGACGGCTTCGTTTTCGGCTCCGCCGTGCATTACGCCGCCGCGACGGGTGCGCTCTCTTCGTTTATGGATAGGCTGTTCTACAGCTCGGCAGGGAAGCTTCGCTTTAAGCCCGCCGCCGCCGTGGTGAGCTGTCGGAGAGGGGGAGCTGTGACTGCGTTTGACGAGATAAACAAGTATTTTACCATCAACGAAATGCCGGTCGTGTCCTCGAGCTATTGGAATCTGATACACGGAAGGAGCGCCGAGGAGGCTCTTGCCGATGAAGAGGGTATCCGCACTATGTACAGACTTGGCAGAAATATGGCGTACATACTTAAATGTATGAGAATTGCCGCCGAGTCGGGTATCGTACCTCCGGAAAATTGATACGGCGTGCGGTTTTGTGCATTTTATTCATAATAATGGAATAAACCGCATACGCTGGTAAAGGCTTTTTGAAGTTCGCGTAAAAAAATGTGGAAAAAATATAATTTGCTATTGACAAATCGGTTTGAATGTGATAAAATACATCCGTATCGGGGTATTTGCGCCCTGAATAAATGATGTATTAACATTTTTTGGCACAGAGTGTCAAAGAAAAAGGAGTGTGTATGATGAGTAAAACACGTTTGCTTCGTTGTATCTCGGTCGTTATGAGCGTGCTTATGCTGTTTGCGGTAGTTCCGTTCACAGTGTCTGCCGCAAGTACGGACGGATATACGGATGTCAAAGGAAACGGAAACAACGCGATAAGGAAGGGAGGAAAGTTCAGGCTTGTCAATGATACTTTCTTCACAGATGAAAGTATAAGTAAGGATACGGTCATAGACCTGAACGGTTACACGCTTTCGCTTGGGCCTGATAACGATGATTGTTGGTGGAGCATCAACTTGCTCGCCACTTTGACGCTTGAGGGTACCGGTACGGTAAAGATCTCGGATGAGGCTTATGCCATAGTTGTTGCCAATACAGGTACGCTGAATATCGCTTCCTCCGGTGTGAAATTTGAGGGCGCTGCGGAGAGTGATATCTATCTTGCCGCCGGCGGTAAGATAAATTGCGCTGTGGAGCTTGAGAATAGCTGTACCGTGGAATTTAACGGTGCCGCGGGAGAGAAGGTCGTTGACTGCGGAAGCGCCGAGGTGGCTCTCGCAAATCAGAGTAAATTCATCGTGAACGGTAAAGAGCTTGTTGCCAACGGTACACAGCTCAGCGTCGAGGGCGAGGGTATAATTACGCAGTATGTCAGTCTCGTGCTCGACGGTACTATCGGTCTGAAGTTCTATTTCCACTTCCCGGATGATGCAAAGCCTTCGATACTGTACTATCAGCTTGGAAGTGACAGGGGAAGCCTTACGGTGGGCAGTTATGTAGCGTTCATTATCGACATTCCGGCAGACCGCATGGATGACAAGGTGTATGTGTGGTTTGATGCCGCGGAAAAGCCTGCGACGGTCAATGCCGAATATTCGGTAAAGGATTACATCAATAACGTTAAGGCGAACAAATCGGCTGACAGCGGGATGTACAAGCTCGCCGAGGCTCTCGGAGTATACGGAGATTATGCTGTTAAGTACAGGGATGGGGATAATGAATTCAGTATTCCGAGTACGTATACCGATGCTATAGATGATATTTACTGTGCTATGGATTGTCTCGGTGAGCCGTATGCGCCGGTGATGGGCGGTTATTACTACAATACGCTTGACGCGATCAAGTTTACGGGAATGTCTTTGGTGCTTGGCTCAAAGACTGTGATGCGCCTTGATCTTAAGGTTGGAAAAAATTCCGCACAGGATCCGTCGTTTAGTACCTATGAAATAACGAAGGATCACCGTATCAGAGTGTATTCCAGTGTGACCGACGCCGATGGCTCTATATATACGGTCTTTGATGAGCAAACGTTCACCAATCCCGGTACCGAGAGCGGTCACGGTTACGTTGGTGATCTTAAGGTGGATGTCGAGATCCCTGCTTCGAAGCTCGGGGATATTTGGAGAGTCGAGGTTGGATACACGGACGGCAACGGCAAGTGGCAGTGCGATGCGAGCATCAGCGTTTCTCCGATGTGGTACATAGGAAATTGCATTGACGGTGATGCGGAACTTTGGTCGATCAATTCTTTGAGTCAGATGGCTAAGGCGCTGTTTGCATACTACTACTACGCAAACCAGTTCTTCGGTAATTGATCTTGCTGTGAGCTTTGACGGTGCTTTAATGAAGAAGATAGCGTTTGTTATATGCCTTGCGATGCTGACGGTGGCTATGTTGCTTTTCGTTTCGTGCAAGGATGATAAGGATGGCGGGGATGGCGATAAAAGCTTTGTCGATCCGTCCGAATGGGAGGATAGCGACGGCGATAACGGCGGTGGCGACAGCGAAGGCGGAGTTAGCGGCGGAGATATAACATCCCCCGTGAGAGGAGACGCCGCAAATCCCGGGGCGATGGAAACTCCTGTGTTGCCCTTTCCCAATAATTAAGTTTCATTATAAACAATTATAAATAATTGCGATAAAAATTTGCGATGGAGGTCCTCCAAATGGAAGAGATCAATGTTCTGAAGAACAAAAAATGGCAGAAGGTCGAGCTTGAGGTCGTGAAATTCGATACCGCCGATATAATTACGACGAGTAATGAGACGATAGAGATATCCTACAAGGATCCGCAGAACGAGTACAAGTACGAGACCGATAAGATCATTTATTAAGCTTAAAAACGGTGGGAATACCGCCTCAGGTATTTCCGCCGTTTTCCGCTTTTCGGAAGTTATCCGAGCATAGCGCAAGAAAGGATTTTTGCCGATGAACAAGAAGGAAGGGGAAACGGTCATCACGCTACGTGACGTGTGGACTGTTTTTCTTAAAAGATGGTGGATAATGCTTATCGTTACGGTGCTCTGCGCCGCTATCGTGGGAGTTTATCTCAGCTGTACATACGTTCCTATGTATAAGTCCACCGCGAAGATGTACGTGAATAACGATAATTCTTCGAATGCCTATATAAACAGTATCTCGTCGAGCGACATCATGGCGGCGCAGGCTTTGGTCAATACCTATTGCGTCATCCTCAAAAGCCGAACTACGCTTGAGGAGGTCATCCAAAAAGCGGAGCTTGAGTGTTCGTACGAGAAGCTGCTCTCCATGGTGGACTGCGGCTCTGTGAACGACACTGAGGTCATGTATATCTCCGTGACGGCGTCAGATCCCGAGATGGCTAAGGCTATAACCAACGGAATAGTCAAGGTGCTCTCCGAGCAGATCGCCGCTATCATCGACGGCTCGTCCGTTAAGACTGTGGACGAGGCGGTCAAGGGCAAGGAGGTAAGCTCCGGCATATCCCAGAAGGTGGCGCTCACTGCGGCGATAGCAATACTGCTCTCCTTCGCGTTCTTCTTTATTTATGACGTTTTGGTAAACGATACTCTCAACGGAGAGGATTGGATAATAGAGACCTTCGGAGGCGAAGTACCGCTTTTGGCTGTCGTTCCCGATGTCAACGAGGAGCGTCCGCACGGCAGGTACGGTTATTATAAACGCCACGGCTACTACACGAGCAATAAAGCGGACTGAGCTTAGCTTCAGGTCATCGTTTAATTTAGAGAGGTCGATCTTACTATGTTTAAGCTGTTTAAGAAGCAGGAGGTATCTCTTTCGCAGGAGAAAAAGATAGCTGAGTCGCTGGATTTCGCTTCTGCCGAGGCGTATAATCTTTTGCGTACGAACGTAACGTTCTCGCTTCCCGGAAAGAATTGCGGACGCGTCGTGGGCGTATCAAGCCCCAGCCCTGCTGAGGGTAAGTCCTTCACGAGTATAAATCTGGCGTATTCTTTGGCTAAAGCGGGGCAGAAGGTGCTCCTGATCGACGGGGATCTGCGCAGACCGTCCGTTGCGCGAGTGCTTTCACTCACAAATCCGATCGGGCTTTCAAATCTTCTCATCGGCAGAGACATCGAGCAGGTGACTAACCGTAATGTTCTGCACGGAAATCTTGACGTTATATGCTCCGGTGACGTTCCCCCGAATCCCTCGGAGCTTCTCGGCTCCGATGCTATGAAGGAGTGGATGGAGAGCTTCAGAGCGCGATACGATTTCGTGGTGGTCGACCTGCCGCCTGTAAATTCGGTCGCGGATCCGCTCATCATCTCTAAGCTCCTTGACGGCATCATCATCGTTCTCCGTCACGGTTATACGAGAAAAAAGACCGTCCGCGAGGCGATACGTCAGCTCCGTTTTGCCGAGGCGCGCGTTCTTGGCTTCGTTTACAACGGATATCACCGCAGTTCCGGGTATTATAAGCGCAGAGGAAGCAGTTATTACAAGCATTATTACGCGTCGTCTGCTTCAAATCAGAAAAAGCACTGATCCGCGGTGGATTTCAAGTAATCATATATTTTGAAGCGCGACCGTCATTCGGTGCTAAAGACAGAAATGTACTTTGCCTTTGACGGTCGCGTCGCTTTTTGAAGAAAGCAACAGCTTTTTTAAAAAAAGCTGTTGGGCAAAAAAGAGTTTCCCTTTGGGAAACTCGGTGTAACACGGCTTTGCCGTGTTACACGCAAGATGTAAACTTTAGTTAGATTTCTGTGTAGCTTCGCGCCAGCTTTTTGAAAAAAAGCTTGGCAAAAACTTCTGTGTAGCTTCGCGGTTATGGAACAATATTCCAT
>CAZMWM010000075.1:0-9821 GCA_964570105.1 uncultured Lachnospiraceae bacterium
CTACCGCCGCGGAGCGGCGATTGGCTCCCTTGTGTAAAGGGAGCTGTCGCCGAAGATGACAGTTACAGTTTACATCTTAGCGCTTAAGTTCCCTTCTATAGAGCCAAGCCCCCGCCCTACGACCGATCATCCGTAAATTCGAAAACTCAAGAGCATATTGCCCACCCGAATACCCGAACTGTTACACCGCCCCTTTTTTCAGTCATCGGGGGCAAGCCTTGCGTAAGTACCCATCATCTTCTTGGTACCGACATTTTCAAATGCGACCTCGTACAGCATATCGGCTCCGACGCTCTGAGCAGTCAGCACCACGCCGACGCCGAACGCAGGATGCTTCACTCTGTCACCGGGAGAAAATCTCACGCCCACAGCTCTCTTGGGTGTCGCGGAGAAGCTCGGCTTTGACGTCATCTCGCTCGAGAGTGTCCTCTCCGGCTTTTTGTATATCGCGCGTTCCGAAAGCATGCTCGCTCGCTCGCGTTTCTCGAGCGGCTTTTCCATCAGACCGTCCGGGATCTCATCCCAAAAACGCGACAGACGGTTGTATTGTGTCTTACCGTACAGCAGCCGTTCGTGAGCGTGGGTGCAGAACAGCCTGTCCTTCGCACGCGTGACCGCAACGTAAGCAAGCCTTCTCTCCTCCTCCAGCTCCTCCTCGTCCGTGTTGGCTTGCGACGAGGGAAAGATGTTTTCCTCAAGACCGGGCAGGAACACCACCGGGAACTCAAGTCCCTTTGCGCTGTGCACCGTCATCAGAACGACGGCATCGGCACTCGGATCGTAATTGTCTATATCCGCCACCAGCGCCGCTTCCTCAAGGAAGCCCAAAAGCGTGCCGTCGGGAGTACGCGCCATATATTCCACCGCGTTTGAGATAAGCTCCTCGCAGTTTTCGAGCTTATCCTCCGTCTCCCGTCCTCCGGAGATCAGCATTTCGCGGTATCCCGTAAGCTCGAGCGTCTTTTCCACAAGGACACTAAGCTCCTCAGTCTCGGCGATCTCGCGCAGACCGAGTATAAGTTCGGTAAACGCCACCAAACGGTCAGCTGCCTTTTGAAGTGAGACGTACTGATACGCGTTTTGCATTATATCAAACATCGACCGACCTTCAAGCCTTGCAAGCTCCGCCACGGCTGAGACCGTGGTATCGCCTATCTTGCGCTTCGGCTCGTTGATTATCCGCATAAGATGCAAGCTGTCATCGGGATTGTTCACGACGCAAAGATACGCAACGATATCCTTGATCTCCTTGCGCTCAAAAAACCTCATTCCGCCGAGCACGCGGTAAGGCAGACCGCTCTTGGCAAACGCGATCTCAAAGCTGTTGGACAGCGCGTTCAGCCTGTACAGAACGGCAAAATCGCTAAGGCTCCTGCCTTCCTTATTCTTAAGCTCGGTTATCTTGTCGATTATGAAGCGTGCCTCCTCGTTCTGATTTCCGAGCTGCTTCAAAAAGACCTTACTGCCCTCCTCGCGCGAGGTGAACAGCTTTTTCTCGTGTCTGCCCTTGTTGTTCGCTATTATGGTGTTCGCAACGTCAAGTATGCTCTTGGTCGAACGGTAGTTCTGCTCAAGCTTTATGACCTTGGCGTCGGGGATCGCGTTGTCGAAATCAAGTATGTTATGTATATCCGCACCTCTGAAACGGTATATGCTCTGATCGTCATCACCGACGACCATAAGATTTCGGCGTTTTTCCGATATAATCTCGGTCATAACGAACTGCGCGTGGTTGGTATCCTGATACTCGTCGACGCAAACGTAGCGGAAGCGGTTCTGACAGTAACCGAGCACCTCCGCGTCAGTCTGCAAAAGCTCGACCGTCCTCATTATTATATCGTCAAAATCCAGAGCGTTGGCTTCGACCAGACGCTTTTGATATTCGGCATATATCTTCGCTATCTCGCGCTGTCTGAAATCCTTCGCCTGCGCCTCGAAGGCGTCCGGTGTCAAAAGAGAATCCTTTGCGCGGCTTATCGCGTTCTGCACCGAGCGCGGCTGATACATCCTGTCGTCCAGTCTCAGGTCGCGGATGATGTTTATCAAAAGCTTTTTGGTGTCGTCCGCGTCGTATATAGTAAATCCGGACTTAAGCCCGATCCTCTCGCCGAAACGGCGCAGTAGCCTTATGCTCACGGAATGGAACGTCCCTGCCCATATATCGCCGGCACTCTCGCCCACGCGCTTGGCAAGCCGCTCCTTCATCTCGTTCGCCGCCTTGTTCGTGAACGTTATTGAGAGCACTGACCACGCCGGCGCAGGATCGTCGGCGTATCTGTCAAGAAGCGTCTCTATCTGCTCCTTCGGCAGAGATACGGCAGCCTCAAGCTCCGCCACCTCTCCTTCGTCAAGCTCCGGCGGAAGCTTTTCCGAATAGTACGCATTTCCGTAGCGCAATATGTGAGCTATCCTTGAAACGAGCACCGTCGTCTTTCCGCTTCCGGCGCCGGCAAGTATCAGAAGCGGACCGTTCACCGAGTATACCGCTTCCCGTTGCCTTTCATTAAGATTATCGTACAGACGGTCGAAAAGTGCGCGTTTTGCCGCCTGAAATCGCATTTGTAGCATAGTAAAGTCCCACAAAGTCCTTTCGTTCCGTTAGCTTCGCGCCATCACCGACGCGAAAAGAGATGTCAAAATATGCCTCTGACCTCGGATGTATGATCTCAAACCTTCAAAGAGTGTATGCTCCTAAAAATTCGACGTTGGAACAGGTCGCCGCTTTCAAGAACGCGGTCATAGCTCCCGTCTGCCCTCTATAGCTCGGAGCAAGGTCAGCTTGTCCGCGTATTCCAGCGCTCCGCCGACAGGTATACCGTAGGCGATACGCGTAGTCTTGATCCCGTACGGCTTTAGCAGACGCGAGATGTACAAGGCGGTGGTCTCGCCCTCAACCGTAGCGTTCGTGGCGATTATTATCTCGTCCGCTCCGTCATTTTCCACTCGCTCCATAAGTCTCGGGATGGTGATATCGGATGGCGAAACTCCCGTCCTCGGAGAGATGACACCGCCCAGAACGTGGTAAACTCCCTTGTATTCCCTCAGCTTTTCGAACGAGATGACGGCACGTGTGTCCTCGACCACACATATCTGACGGTGATCCCGTGCACTGTCCGCACAGATGGGACAAAGCTCGCTCGAGGATATATTTGAGCAAACGGTGCAACGCTTGATATCACGCTTGGAGCGGAACAGCGTCTCACTAAAGCTCCGCACCTCGTCCTCGGACATAGAAAGCACGCCGAAAGCCATCCTCTCCGCGCTCTTCCTGCCAACTCCCGGCAGACGCCGAAAAGCCTCGACCAGCTCCTCAAGCGGCGGTATAAATTCTTCCATATTATGATCGTCACCTTCCTCGCTTACTGCTTGCAATGAGCCGAGATGATCGCCAATATCACTCATTGACCTTCCGATCTCGGGGAATTACCGCGTCTTTCGACGTCAACGGCTCTTCTCGGCTTCAAAACAGTCCGCCAAGTCCACCGAGTCCGCCCATTCCTCCGGCGATCTTCGCCATCTCGGAGCT
The DNA here is from genome assembly GCA_964570105.1 of uncultured Lachnospiraceae bacterium. Lineage (GTDB taxonomy): Bacteria > Bacillota > Clostridia > Oscillospirales > CAG-272 > SIG673. The sequence goes on from CAZMWM010000075.1 coordinate 3,527, forward strand.
TGCATTCTCGCTCACGGTCTTGATGGCTTGATTTACCGCCGCGGTTATGACGTCAGCCATAGTCTCGATATCGTCGGGATCCACGATATCCGGGCTTATGGAAAGGGAGAGTATCTCGTTCTTTCCGTTGATCTTGACCGTAACGGCTCCGCCGCCGGCTTTGACCTCGTATTCCTTTTCTTCAAGCTCCCCCTGTACGCGAGCCATATCCTCCTGCATCTTTTGAGCCTGCTTTATCATGCTCTGCATATTCTGAGGTCCACCGCCGTAGCCCTGTGGTAATCTTGCTTTCATACCGTAATTCCTTTCATTTGTATCAAATAATATTTCGTGATCGACCGTTAAAAGGTTAAAAGCTTCAAAGCGTCGCCTGCATCTTGCGCGAACGCGGTCACACCCGAACTTACCCGATCATTCGCCGCCAAGCTCCGCATTTTCATTCATAAGCTCGTCAAGAGCGGTAAATTTGTCGCTGTCAGAGCCGTGGATATCGATAAATTCAAAATCCGACGGCAGACAAGGCGTATCCGGAGTAAATGTCACCGAAAGCTCGGAAAGCTTTTCGCGCATCTGCGGCGTATCCATCATACCTATCGCGAACTGACCGTCCGCACGTATCAATATCTTGTTTCCGTCAACATACGCTCTCGAGAGCTTGAAAAATCCTGCCACCGAAGGATCGAGCCGTTTCAGCGCCTCAGCCCACCAATTGACCGGTCGCAAGCCGCTGTTTGACTGCTTCTTTACAGCATTTTCCGGAGAATTACCGCGCGCTTCCGCCTTTTCGGCATCCGCCGACGCACGTGCATCGACCGGTACCGACTTCTTGTAAGACACAGTCTCGTCGGACTGACGCCCCCTTGGCGATGCAAAGCCGCCGGCGGCGAGTTTTTCCTCGAGCGCGGAAACTCTCGCGGCTATCCCCTCGGGAAGCGTGTCGAGCTTATCGTCACACATCTTTATGAGCGTCATCTCAGCCCTCAGCCTTTTGGAGGGATGCGGACGCGACATCGCAATGAACGCCTCCTCAAGAAGCGTGCCGTGACGAAGCAGCTTCTGCCCCGTAAATTTCCCGGCAAGCTCCGAGACCACGGAAAATTCATCCTCCGTAAGATCAAGATAATTCTTCGGAGCCTTCGTCGCGCGTATGACAAGCATATCACGGTATATATCCAAAAGCTCCTGCCAAAATACGGTGATATCTCCGGACGACGCACATATCTTGCCCACGGTATCGAATATTCCGTCTATATTTCTGTTTAGCACGTGACCGATGAGCTTGATCGCCTCGTCTCTGCCACTGCTGCCTGCGATACGGCGCACATCTCCGGCATCGATCACGGTGCCCTCGGCTCCGCCGCTGTCACCGGAACAAAGCTCAAGCAAGCTTATAGCATCTCTCATTCCGCCGTCCGAGAGCCTCGCCACCGTATGCGCTCCGTCCGGAGTTATGCGTATGCCCTCCTCCTTTGCTATGTGCATAAGGCGCTCGGCAATGATCGGCGTGGCAATTCTCCGAAATTCAAACTTCTGACAGCGCGAAAGTATGGTAGCCGGGATCTTCTGCTGTTCCGTCGTAGCAAGGATGAACACCACGGCTGACGGCGGCTCCTCCAGCGTCTTTAACAGAGCGTTGAACGCGCTTTGAGAGAGCATATGCACCTCGTCTATTATGTAGACGCGGTTCTTAAGCATAGAGGGAGCGTACATCACCGCCTCCCGTATGTCTCTGATATAGTCAACTCCGGTATTGGACGCGGCGTCCATCTCCAGAACGTCGGATGTGCGTCCCTCGTCTATCGCTCGGCAAGACTCGCATTTTCCGCAAGGACTGCCGTTGACGGGCGAAAGACAGTTCACCGCCTTAGCCAAAAGCTTGGCGCAGGTGGTCTTTCCCGTTCCGCGAGAGCCGCAAAAAAGGTAAGCGTGCGTGTAGGAAAAATTCTGCACCTCGTATTTCAGTACCGAGGTTATATGCTCCTGACCGCAGACCTCGTCGAACGTCTTTGGTCTCCATTTACGGTATAGCGCCTGATGCATCTTCGTGTTCGTTCCTTTCTTGAATTTATCCTTTAATACCCGAATGACGCGGTAATTCCGCGGAAATAAACAATAAAATAGCAAGCTACAAAGTAAGACCATACACCTCACTCTGAACGTGACGGTATATGCGTTAACCGTGGCTCTCGCTCAGGATAGGCTTCCTTGCGGCACATCAAACATACCCCTTAATGCTGCTCGGTGCGCCCGCCTGACATGGTTCGAGGTCATTGATTGCGCAAGACCCACCCGTCAACACGATCACGCGCGGCGCAGACCACACAACGCCAGCCCTCGGATCGGAAACCACCCCTGCTATAGCGGATTGCAGGTTACAAGGCACCGCTGGCTCCCCGGCCGGTATGGTCTTACTTCATATCTTGCTAACTTACATTATATCAAACCGAAGCAAAAAAAGCAACAGTTTTTTGAAATTTTTAAAAAAAATTAAAATTCTGCTCACCGACCTCAGAAAAACAGGCGACCGCCCCGAATACACGAAGCGATCGCCAAGCCTGAGATATCACCGCACGTCCGCGTCTCAGCGTCTCAGCGGCGAGGTGCAGATCACGTCAACACCGCATCCGCACACGTCCGATATGACCACGTCTCCGATGTTCACACAGTCGCTCGCAAGCGTCTCACCTATCCGAGCCATAACGTCAGCGATCATCTCCTTCGGCACCGGCGAAGCGGTCTTTACCGCAACTATCCTGCCACCGTCCGTGCGAACGGTGGACGTGACCGTGCGCATAGGATGCACAAGCTCGCTCTCGGCATACAGCACACCCCTCTTGCACGTATTTCCCACGACCGAGCTGACAGCTCCGTCATCACCGACGGAAACGGACAGCAGACACCCCTTCGGGCAAACTATACAGGTAAGCGTCGTCTCCTTCATTATCCCATCCTCACTTTCATAACACACAGCATCAGTCACAAATCCCTATATAAAGCTTGTCGCCGCATATCAGAGCCGTATCCTCACCGCTCAAGGCGAGCATCTCCATCTCACCGGGAGCAAGCTTCACCTTCTTTTTGCGCACGACCGTCTTTTCCCCGTCGCAGACCGTTACATACTTATCGCGATATACGTCCGAGACTCTGAAATACAGCTGCACCTCTTCACCGCGCACGATGCGTTGCGGAACGGTATAACGCACCTTACCGTCGGGAATTACCGCAACATCGGCACTTCTTCCCGTCCCCGAGAGCACATATTCGGCGGCACTGCGCCCGGCTGTTTCCGCCTCTCCCGAAACGTAGTCAACGAGATCGTGCACGTGCAGAACGTTACCGCAAGCAAACACTCCGGGCACCTCCGTCTGCCTGCCGCCGTCGACCGTCGCACCGCCCGTCGCACGGTCTATCGTAATACCGAGCCGTTTCGTAAGCTCGTTTTCCGGTATCAGCCCACAGGACAGAAGCAACGTATCACACGGGATAAATTCCTCCGTTCCCGGTATGGGAGCGCGATCCGCACCGACCGCCGAGACGGTAACACCCTCCACCCGTTGCCTTCCGTGTATCTTCGTTACCGTATGGCTCAGCTTTAGAGGAATATCAAAATCATCAAGGCACTGACGGATATTCCTTGCCAGCCCTCCGGAATACGGCATCAGCTCACAGACGGCGTGTACCCTTGCGCCCTCAAGCGTCATCCGTCTTGCCATTATAAGCCCGATATCGCCCGAGCCGAGGATAACGACATCGCGACCGGGCATCTGTCCGAGCAGATTGACGTATTTCTGTGCCGTTCCGGCTGTGAAGATACCGGACGGACGCGAGCCGGAGATGCCCAAAGCACCGACGGGACGCTCGCGGCATCCCATAGCCAATATAACGGCACCTGCCTGTATCTTCATCATTCCGCGACCGTAAGCAAGCGCGGTGATTTCCTTCTCCCTTGTGATATCCGTGACCGTGGTGTTAACGGAATACGGAATACCGTAGCGCTCCACCGCCTGCTCGTAACGGTAGGCATATTCCGGTCCCGTAAGCTCCTCACCGAAGCGATGCAGACCGAAACCGTTATGTATACACTGACGGAGTATCCCTCCGAGAGCAGACTCGCGCTCGAGAATGATGATATTTTTTATTCCGGCCTCATACGCCGAGACCGCGGCTGCCATACCCGCAGGTCCGCCGCCTATAACGGCTATATCCACACAAAGCTTTTCCATCTCACACAGTCCTTTCGGGATGATATTTGATATACGGTGCCAAGATATTTTTCGACACACCTGCTCGGATCATTTCGTCCTGCCGACACTTATATAAGAGCCTTCGCCCTTTTTTGTGACCTCGGAGACATCGACTCCAAGCTCTCTTGCAAGAAGCCGAACGATATGCGGCGAGCAGAAGCCGCCCTGACAGCGCCCCATGGTCGCCCTCGTCCTGCGCTTCACACCGTCAACGTCACAAGGCCGCGGAAGAGTGCGTATCGCATCCAATATCTCCCCCTCGCTCACGACCTCGCATCGACAAACGATGCGCGCGTATTCCGGATGCTCGGCAATCACCCTCGCCTTGTCCTCATCGGAAAGCTCGGAAAACCAACGCGGTGACCGTCGAGTCGCGACGATATCCGCCTTCTTTTCCGCATAAAGTCCGGACGAGAACAGCATATCCGCAACGTATTCGGCTATGGCAGGAGATGCGGAAAGCCCCGGGCTTTCTATACCGGCAACATTTGCAAAACGCTCGCGCGGCATATTTATAATAAAGTCTCCGGTAGGACCGACCGCGCGTATACCGGCAAATCCGGTTATGGTCATCCCTCTCGATATGCCCTTCACCTGACGCATCGCTTGGGTGTAGACAAGCTCCGTGCCCTTCCGCGTGGTGTCGGTATCCGCCTTGTCCTCGATATCCTCAGCCGTAGGTCCGAGCAGGAGATTACCGTCCACGGTCGGCGTTACGAGTATGCCCTTTCCCATCCTTGAGGGACAGCGGAACACGGTATGGCTGACGCGAGAGCCTTCCTCGCGGTCGAGCAGAACGTATTCTCCGCGCCTCGGGGTTATAGCAAAGCTGTAGTCACCGAACATCCTCGCCACCGCGTCCGAATAAACACCGGCGCAATTCACAACGTAACGCGCGTCGATATGCTCCCCGTTTTTACAGATAAGCCTGTAATACCCGTCTCCGCTCTCGACCGAGCACACCTCGTACCCGAGCCGAAGCTGTGCACCGTTATCCATAGCGTTACCGACAGCGGCGATGCATAACCCGTAAGGACAGACGATCGCTCCGCTCGGAGCGACCAGTGCACAGACCACCCCGTCTCCGATATTCGGCTCAAGCTCCAAAAGCTCCTCGCGCTCGGCAATATACATACCCTCGACACCGTTGGCTCGTCCGCGCTCAAGCAGAGCCTCGAGCGTATGGCGGTCACCGTCATCAAATCCCACGACGAGCGAGCCGTTCCGCCGATAGCTGACGCCAAGCTCGGACGCAACGCGCTCCATCATAAGCGAGCCTTTAACGTTCAGCTTAGCCTTCAAGGTGCCCGGCTCAGCGTCAAATCCGGCGTGGACTATGGCGCTGTTGGCCTTAGTCGCACCCATCGCAACGTCCGTTTCCTTCTCGACGATACAGATATCCAGCTCGTAACGCGAAAGCTCGCGCGCGATCATTCCGCCCACGACACCCGCTCCGATGATAACGACGTCAAACATATATCCTCCTTAGCTCTCGCATATGCGAAAGCGTCCTTTTATCTTGTTATTTTATTATCTTTTTTATCTTGATCTTCTCCCGGTCTGACTTTGATCTTCCCGTCACGCCCCGCCCGGTGACCGAAAGAGCGCAAAGCAAGAAGCATCTCGCACCGCACGTTACGGAAATATGGTACACCATTACGGCGAAAATTTCAATACGTGGCGAAAAAAACTATAAACGATCATTTTCGCTCATCCAAACGCCACCCGAGCCACACCCGAAACACTCGGATAACGGCGTTACCAGAAACATTTTGTATTAAATGTAACTAATTATAAAATTTTCTGATAAACACTTGCAATGTGCGGCGTTTTTGTGTAAAATAATAGGCGGTCTTACACTAAAGATAAAATTTTATATATTTTGGAGGAACAAAACCATGGCAAATGTAAAAGTTGCGATCAACGGCTTCGGTCGCATAGGACGTCTCGCTTTCAGACAGATGTTCGGAGCGAAGGGTTACAATGTCGTCGCCATAAACGACCTCACCAAGCCCTCTATGCTTGCACATCTTCTCAAGTACGACTCTGCT
>CAZMWM010000076.1:0-9750 GCA_964570105.1 uncultured Lachnospiraceae bacterium
GTGGTTTAAGGATACACGCCCCGAAATAAGTTCTAACACAGATTGGGCGTACCTCCGCCACTAAAGTGGCGCGGAGTTTTGATGGAATTAAAAGAATTCCACCGCGAAGCTATACAGAAGCTTTTGCCCAGCTTTTCTCGAAAAGCTGGCGCGAAGCTACTCGGAAACCTAACTAAAGCTTACATCCTTGCGTGTAACACGGCTTTGCCGTGTTACGCCGAGTTTCCCCTTGGGAAACTCTATTTGCCAAAGCTTTTTTCAAAAAGCGGAAAGCGGAAAACGGGAGAGGAAGATATGTATTTGAATATAGGAGCAGATGTGCTATTGAGGTCGAGTGAGATCGTGGGGATATTCGATCTTGACACGGCGTCGATGGGAGCTGACACCAAGAGATTTCTCAAGGAAGCGGAGAAAAACAAAAGCTTAAAGCACGCGGGAAACGAGCTTCCGAAGTCGTTCGTAGTGACGAAAAAGGGTGAGGTATATCTCTCTCAGTTTTCCTCTCAGGTGCTTAAAAACAGGAGAGATGACCGCATTTGACGCGGTAAATTCCCGAGATAACTCAAAATAGGTGATCTCAAAAACATTAAACCGTGAAAACGAACGTAATATCGGCGACCGGTATTCCGGTGGCGATGCGGCGTTTTAAATATAACGAAAAACAAAAATAAAGGATCAAGTAAAAAGCCGTCTCGGCGGAGGATGCTCCGTTAGATCGGACAGATAAAGAGCTTATCCGAGCAAAGAAAGGAACGGTCACAGAATGGAAGAAAACAAGCAGAGCTACGACGAGTCACAGATACAGGTGCTCGAAGGACTTGAGGCGGTAAGAAAGCGTCCGGGAATGTATATAGGCTCGACGTCGGAAAGAGGACTTCATCATCTCGTTTACGAGATAGTGGACAACTCCATTGACGAGGCGGTCGCCGGAGCGTGTGACACTATAAACGTTACGCTTCACAGCGACGGAAGTGTTTCTGTAAAGGACAACGGAAGAGGAATACCCGCTCACGTACACAAGACCGGTAAGCCCACGCCCGAGGTGGTATTCACCGTACTTCACGCCGGCGGAAAATTCGGAGGCTCGGGATACGTGATCTCCGGAGGACTTCACGGAGTGGGTGCTTCGGTGGTCAACGCGCTTTCCGAATGGCTCGAATACGAGGACTGCCGCGACGGAATGAAATACACACAGCGTTTCGAGAGAGGTCACGTTGCAAGGGAATATCAGTGTCTCGGAGCGACGGAGGATCACGGTCTGTACGTCAGATTTTATCCGGACGCAAAGATATTCGAAACGTTGATCTTTGACTATCAGACGCTTCTCAACCGTTTCAGAGAGCAAGCGTTCCTCAACGCCGGGGTAAGGATCATACTCCGTGACGAGAGGAGCGACGAGGTTAAGGAGGACGATCTGTGCTACGAGGGCGGTATCACCAGCTTCGTTACCTATCTCAACAAGATAAAGCACTGTGAATGCGTGCATCCCGACGTCATATATATGAAGGCTCAGAACGGCGTGAATACCGCCGAGGTGGCGCTCCAATACAACGACACGTATAACGATACCCTTATGACCTTTGCGAACAACATCAACACTATTGAGGGCGGTACGCACGAGGAAGGCTTTAAGACAGCTCTTACCAAGGTCATAAACGATTACGGCAGAAAATACGGTATACTCAAGGACAGCGACAAAAATCTTACCGGTGAGGACACGCGCGAGGGTATCTGCGCCGTTGTTTCCGTTAAGCTCCAGGACGCTCAGTTTGAAGGTCAAACCAAGGGTAAGCTCGGAAATTCCGAGATGCGTACCATGGTGCGCGGTCTGGTCGAGGGCAAGCTTTCCGAATATTTCGAAGAAAATCCGGCAGTGGCAAGAGCCATACTTGACAAGACCTTGGCGGCTTCAAGAGCAAGAGAGGCGGCAAGAAAGGCAAGAGAGCTTACCAGAAGAAAGGGTATACTGGACGGAGCGTCTCTTCCCGGAAAGCTTTGGGACTGCCAAGAAAGACGCGTTGAGGTCACCGAGCTTTACCTCGTTGAGGGTAACTCCGCAGGAGGAAGTGCAAAGGACGGACGCGATTCGCGCTTCCAAGCCATACTTCCGCTCCGAGGTAAGGTGCTGAACGTCGAGAAGAGCCGTCTTGACAAGGTATATTCCAACCAACAGCTCACGCCTATAATACAGGCTATCGGATGCGGTATCGGTGAAGAATTTGACATCGCAAAGCTCCGTTACGGCAAGATAATCATAATGGCGGATGCCGACGTTGACGGCTCTCACATACAGATACTTCTTCTTACCTTCTTCTACCGCCATATGAAAAAGCTTATCGAGGACGGGCATATATACCTTGCTATGCCCCCTCTTTACAAGGTATTTAAGGGCAAGAACGAGCGTTACGCCTTCTCGGACGAGGAAAGGGACGAATTTATAAAGGAGCTTGGCGGAGACAAGGTCGAAGCATCCAGATATAAAGGTCTCGGAGAGATGAATCCTCATCAGCTTTGGGAGACCACGATGGATCCTGCCGTAAGAACGCTGAAGCAGGTCACGATAGAGGACGCTATCGCCTGTGACGAGGTATTCTCGCTCCTTATGGGGGACAAGGTCGAGCCGAGACGTGAGTTCATCGAGGCGAACGCGCAGTACGTATCCAACCTTGACGTTTGATGCTGTCCGGAAGGAAACGTACCCAAAAACAGTTTTCCATATGTTATAATAAAGTTTTCCACAACCTGTGGAAAACTCTGTGGAAAACTTGCGGTCAAAAAGAAAGCAAGCATCATAAAAATCGAAAAAACGAACGGCAGGGAAAAGCTTTTCTGATGAAAAAAGCCGCCTGTGGGTTAAGAAACGGTCAAAATAACGGTTTTTATGACTTTTAAAACGCATATTTAATTTTCTGATGTGAAAAAGTCAGCGACGGTGTATGTGGAAAAGTATGAGGATAGCGAGCTTTTTCCACTTTACCTATGTGGAAAACTCAAAATCAAGAAAGGAATTTTCGGATAGATGGAAAAGAAAGAAAACGGCGCTTCCGATATAGAATATAAGGATCAGAAGATAATTCCGATAAAGATGGAGCGCGAGGTCAAAACTTCATTTATTAACTACGCTATGAGCGTCATTATGTCGCGTGCGCTTCCGGACGTCCGCGACGGAATGAAGCCGGTGCACAGGCGTATACTTTACGCTATGTACGAGGATCATCTGACGTACGACAAGCCTTACCGTAAATCCGCAACGACGGTCGGTAACGTGCTCGGTAGATATCATCCCCACGGAGACGCCGCGGTATACGACGCTATGGTACGTCTCGCACAGAATTTTTCCCTGCGTTATCCTCTTATAGACGGTCAGGGAAACTTCGGTAACATAGACGGTGACCAGGCTGCTGCATACCGTTACACCGAGGCGAGGATGTCAAAGATCGCGGACGAGCTGCTCGTCGACATAGAAAAAGACGTGGTGGACTTCACACCGAACTTCGATAACAAGCTCAAGGAGCCGGTGGTGCTCCCGGCAAGATTTCCGAATCTTCTGGTGAACGGTTGCGTCGGTATCGCGGTCGGTATGGCTACGAACATCCCACCTCACAATCTCGGGGAGGTGATAGACGGTACCATACATCTTATGGAGCATCCCGAGGCGACGGTAAACGAGCTTATGGAATATATAAAGGGACCGGATTTCCCGACGGGGGCGACCATATGCGGTACTGCCGGGATATATGAGGCGTACACGACCGGTCACGGAAGGCTTACCGTTCGCTCCAAGGCTGAGGTGGACGAGAAGAACCACCGCATCGTAGTGACCGAGATACCTTATATGGTAAATAAGGTGAATATGGTCGAGCAGATGGCTGACTGCCACAAGGACAAGAAGGTGGACGGTATCACCGCCATCCGCGATGAGTCGGGCAAGGACGGACTGCGAATAGTTATAGAATACCGCCGCGACGCTAACGGTGAGGTCATACTCAATCAGCTGTACAAGTATACACAGCTCCAGGACACCTGCGCCGTCAATATGCTCGCGCTTGTGGACAACGTTCCGAAGGTGCTCGGGCTTAAGGCGATACTTGAGAATTATATAAAGCATCAGGAGCAGGTCATAACCCGACTCTTGAAATTTGAGCTTGAGAAGGCAACGAGAGAGGCTCATATATTCGAGGGATACAAGATAGCCATCGACAATATAGACGAGGTGATCGAGATCATCCGTTCCTCCGAGTCGATACCCGACGCCAAGGAAAAGCTCTGCGCGAAGTTTGAGCTTACCGATCCTCAGTCTCAGGCTATAGTTGAGATGACGCTCGGACGTCTCTCCGGTCTTGAAAGACAGAAGGTCGAGGAGCGACTTGCAAAGCTTTACGCCATCATCGAGGATCTAAACGCAAAGCTCGCGGACGAGAACAAGATCAAGGAGATCATAAAGAACGATATGCTTGAGATAAAGCGTAAGTTCGCGGACGGCAGAAAGACGGAGCTGGTGGAGGCTGAAAACGATATCCTTATCGAGGATCTTATCGAGCGTCACACCTGCGTGATCACAATGACCAACGGCGGTTATATCAAGCGTATGCCTGCGGACGAGTACAACGTTCAGGGCAGAGGCGGTAAGGGAGTTAAGGGCATAACCACCAAGGAAGAGGATTTTGCCACGCACGTGCTCGCGGTAAACAGCCACTCTTACCTTATGATGTTCACCAACCTCGGCAGAGTTCAGGTGCAGAAGGCTTACCGTATCCCCGAAGCAGGACGTACCGCTAAGGGCACCAACATCGTCAATATCCTTGACAACCTCGAGCAGAACGAAAAGGTCACGGCGCTCATATCCGTTCAGAGCTTCAAGGAGGGCGAGTATCTCCTTATGGTGACCAAGAACGGCGTGGTAAAACGCACGGATATGAAGGAATTTATCTATCAGCGCAAGGGCGGTAAGAGAGCGCTCTCGCTTGATGAGGGAGACGAGCTTGTGTTCGTCTGCCACACCGACGGGGAGAAGCATATCATCATTGCCACCCGTAAGGGCAACGCGGTGCGCTTCGACGAGAATGACGCGCGAGTTATGGGAAGAACGGCAAGAGGTGTGCGCGGTATACGCCTGAGCGAGGACGATGCCGTGGTCGGCGCTGTGGTGGTGGATGACGATGCCAAGCTTTTGACTGTCACCGAAAACGGTTACGGAAAGCGCAGCTCCTTCGATAACTTTATGGCTCATTCGAGAGGCGGTAAGGGCGTTGCGGTACACGGCATCAACGAAAAGACCGGTCTGCTCTCAAATATTGCCGCGGTACGTGAGGGTGACGATATAGTTGCGATAACGGACGACGGTATAACTATAAGAGTGCATTCGGATGATATATCCGAGTATTCGAGAACAGCATCCGGCGTGCGCGTGATGCGTCTCTCCGAAGGCTCGAGGATCGTTAGGTTTGCAAACGTCGGAAACGACGAAAAGGAGATAGAGGCTCCCGCGGACGGCGGAGAAGATAATGAGATCGCAGATGAAGATATTTCCGATATTACCGCTGATGTCGACACGGAGGACGTGGCAAAGGATAACGTTTCCGAGGATGCGGCAGAATCCGATGTCGGGACGGACGACGGCGAATGATGACCGCCGAGGAAGGGAAACATCAGATGCTTTCTAAAAGGCTCGTATCGCGGGGCGCGATCGCATTGCTTCTTGCCGTATCTCTTCTGATACCGCATATATGCCTTATGTCGTGCGGAGCGACGGTATCGGAAAAGGAGATGCTGGATATCTTTGCGGAAAAGTACGAAGCATCTCTTGCGGTAAACGAATATATATGGGGAAAAGGTCCCGAAGTCTCGGAATATGAGAGAAATAACAGTGTGTCCGTCCTGTACGTACCGGTATCGGAGGATGCCGCGTACCGCACGAAGGATGCGCTTATCGAGGCTGTCAGGAGCGTATACACGACCGAATACGTTGACGGGAGCATAATGCCGAGACTGTTTGACGGGTTTGGCGAGGATACAGACGTCTCTCCGCGTTACAGCGAAAGCTCGGGCACGCTCACCAAAAACGTTTACGACGGAGGACACGAGCTTACAGGACGCTTCGATACATCCTCTGCCGAGATAGAAAAGCTCACCTCCACCACGGCTAAGATCAAGGCTCGGTATGTCTCGGAAAGCGGAGAGGTGCAGTCGGTATCTCTGCTTATGGTGTTGGAGAGTGACGGGTGGAGATTTGACGGTCCGACGTATTGATAAACGGTTTACGAAAAGTTTACCTAATATAATATGACATCTTTATATTTTGCTGTATAATATAACGTGACGGCAAGGTATCAATAATTCTTTGAAAGGTGAAGATACTATGGCAAAGGCTGCTAAGAACAAGCCCGAAGAAGGCGCAGTTACCAACGATAAAAAGAAGGCTCTCGATACTGCGATAGCGCAGATAACCAAGACCTACGGTCAGGGTACGATAATGCGTCTCGGCGAGAACGCTCATATGCAGGTGAGCGCAGTATCCACAGGCTCGCTGATGCTGGATATGGCTCTCGGCATAGGAGGCGTTCCGAGAGGAAGGATAATCGAGATATACGGTCCCGAGTCCTCGGGTAAGACCACCATCGCGCTCCATATAGCCGCGGAGGTGCAGAAGCTTGGGGGAACTGCCGCGTTCATCGACGCGGAGCACGCACTGGATCCCGTGTATTCGAAAAAGCTCGGTGTAAACATAGACGATCTGCTCATATCCCAGCCGGACAGCGGAGAGCAGGCACTTGAGATAACCGAGGCGCTCGTGCGTTCCGGTGCTATCGACGTTATAGTTGTGGACTCGGTCGCCGCGCTTGTTCCTCAGCAGGAGATAGACGGCGATATGGGAGCGTCTCACGTCGGCGCTCAGGCAAGACTTATGAGCCAAGCTATGAGAAAGCTCTCGGGAGCGGTCTCAAAATCCAATTGCGTTTGCGTGTTTATAAATCAGCTCCGCGAAAAGGTGGGCGTTATGTACGGCAATCCCGAGGTCACGCCCGGCGGCAGAGCGCTGAAGTTCTATGCGTCCGTCCGTATCGAGGTCAGAAAGAGCGAAAATCTGAAGAACGGTACGGAAACGTACGGTAACAGAGTCAAGTGCAAGGTCGTAAAGAACAAGGTCGCACCTCCCTTCAAGACCGCGGAGTTCGATATACTTTACGGTAAGGGAATATCAAAGTCGGGCGAGATACTCGATATGGCTATCGAGCTTGGGATAATCGAAAAGAGCGGCTCGTTCTTCTATTACAACGGAGAAAAGCTTGCTCAGGGTAAGGATAACGTTAAGAGCAGGCTCGAGGGCGACGCGGCACTTGCCGACGAGATAGAAAAGAAGGTCAAGGCGAACGTCGATAAGATAAAGCTGAATGTGGAGGAAGGCGGAGCCGACGGCGACGAGGATGAGGACGAGAGCGCGTTCGATATCCAGCTTTCCGATGATGAATGAAAAAGCCGTTCGGTAAAGTAAGCACCCCGGACCGCGGAGAGCATCTTTCCTACAGGGAGCTGTATCCGGAGCAGTTTGCTCCGCTTGCAGGTGAAGAGGAGAATGTTCCCGACCGCAAACACGCGGTAAAACTCGAGGATATCGGCGCTCGCGGCGAAAATAACGGCTCGTTGGGCAAAAGAAGCACCTCATTTAACAAAGGAAGCAGTCCGTTTAACAAAGGAAGCAGTCCGTTTGACAAAGGAAGCAGTTCGTTTGACGAAGGAAAAGGTTCCTTCGAGAAAGAAAAAAACTCGTTTGGCAACGACCGCGCGGAAGGTGTGACGGTTGGTGCGGAGAGAGCGGAAACGTCGAAAGATGCGGTAAAACTCCGAGAAAAGCAAAAAAACAGTGCGGTTTCGTACGCAATGGGCGTGGTGTCGAGAGCTACCGTGAACGAAAGGATGCTGAGAGACAAGCTGACGTCTCGCGGTTATTCCGAGGATGAGGTCGACGGGGCTATGGATTACGTCAAGCGCTTCGGGTACGTGGATGACGCGCGTCTGGCGCAGGATACGGCGGAAAAGCTATCGGAGAGATGTTGGGGCAGGTACAAGATATGCAGATATCTGCTGTCACGCGGATTTGATCCCGATACGGTCGACGGAGTAGATATGTCCGAGATAGATTTTCCTTATTATTGTGCCAAGCTCGTACGTAAATATCCGACCGAGCGATGGGACGCTATGCTCCGCGCGGTGAAAAACGCCGGATATACGTCCTCCGATCTGCGACGGGCAAGGGAGCTTATCGGAGAGGAAGAGGAATAGAAATAGTGTCGGTATCGCGCTGAATTTAATTGCGAAAAGCCCGAAAGACGCGGTAAAAGCCCGAAGATCGATGCTTTGGTGGATACTGTGCAGGAGACGGACAGCGGAAACGCATAAACACGGAAGGGCGAATACATAAACAGAAAGGCATAAGTCTGAAAGATAAATCTTTCAGAGGCGTTTTGTGGCTTAGCAAAGCCGAAACCGTCACAAAACTGCTGTGATTTAGAAAGGTATGGGCATAAATATGGCTGATATCAAGGTAGGCTTCGTATCTCTCGGGTGTCCGAAAAATCTTACGGATACCGAGGTCATGTTGCACGAGCTGACCGAAGCCGGGTACGAGGTGACCGCAGAGGATACCGAGGCGGACGTCATCATTATAAACACCTGTGCGTTCATCGAGAGCGCAAAGCAGGAGTCGATAGACAACATACTTGACGTCGCGTGGCTCAAGAAGAACCGTTCGCTGAAGGGTATAATAGTTACCGGATGCTTGGCTGAGAGATATCGCGAGCAGGTAATGGAGCAACTGCCGGAGGTGGACGCGCTTCTCGGTGTCGGCAGTATATCTCATATAGTCGAAGCGGTGAAAGCCGTGGTAAACGGCGAGAAATTCACCTCTTTTGACGATAAGAACACCTCTCCGCTCGGTGGCGACAGGATAGTGACTACGCCGCCGTACACCGCGTATCTCAAGATAGCCGAGGGCTGTGACAACCGTTGCACGTATTGCGCCATTCCGAATATCCGCGGAAGATTTCGCTCTCGGACGGTCGAGGATGTGGTGCGCGAGGCGAAGGAGCTTGAGAGCCTCGGCGTGAAGGAGCTGATACTCGTGGCTCAGGATACCACGAGGTACGGCGAGGATCTGTACGGAGAGTATTCTTTGGTCAGGCTCATTCGGGCGATAACCTCCGAAACGTCGATACCGTGGATAAGACTGCTGTATTGCTACCCGGACAAGATAACGGAGGAGCTTTGCCTTGAGCTGAAAAACAATCCGAGACTGCTCAAATACGTGGATATTCCGATACAGCACGTAAATGACACGGTGCTGAGACGGATGAACCGCCGCGGCGGAAGCAAGGCTGTAAAGGATGCGATAGCAAGGCTCAGGGAAGCGGTTCCGGGGATAGTTTTGCGCACGACGGTCATATGCGGCTTTCCCGGTGAGACCGAGGAACAGTTTGAAGAGCTTTGCGAGTTCATAAGAGAGACGAAGTTCGACAAGCTCGGCGCTTTTGCTTACTCCCAGGAGGAGGATACCCCGGCGGCGGAATTTGACGGTCAGATAGACGAGCAGGTGAAGCAGGACAGGGCGGATATCATAATGGCGGCTCAGGCTGACGTGAGCGCCGAGATTGGAAGAAAAAAGATAGGCAAGGTGTTGAACGTTTTGCTCGAGGGATATGACGTGGTGGCTGAAACGTACTACGGAAGAAGCGAAGGCGACGCCCCGGATATTGA
>CAZMWM010000077.1:0-9405 GCA_964570105.1 uncultured Lachnospiraceae bacterium
CATACCCTTTTGTGCCTTGCAGCGCAGCGGAAAGGCATGGTCATAATTATGATTATTCAAGTTTTTCCGACTCGATGACCTACGACACGTTGGCAAGTCTCGCGTCCGGCGAGATAAACGCCGACGGAAAGGTCATAAAGATACGCGCGGAACTTGGTGCGTATTATAATTTCAAAACGAACGGATACACGACCGTAATAGAAAAATACGATGCAACGTCGTGTTGCGCCGTGTACTACGAGGTGCGCTTTCCCGATGACATCACCCTTCCGCCGCTCGGCTCGGAGATACTGATATCCGGAACAGCTCACGGCGTCGGAGAGAGCGGATATATCGATGTCAATACGCTCGATACCGTCTCCCTGTCCGCGACCGTCACGGATGTGGATATCGACACCGTCGCCTTTACCGCAGAGGAGCTTGCGGAATTCATCGAGGCTTGCGCCGTTGACAATAACGAATATATCGGAAAGACCGTGCGCATATGCGGCGGCTACGAAAGCTCTTATCTGCTTAGATACTACCACGATACGCAAAAAGACAAATACCTCGCAAACAAGCACGCACTGCTTCATTCCGATACGCTCGAGTTTCCCGAGGTCGATCCCAGATATATGAACTGCTACGAGATCGTCGGCGTCATAGAAGCGCCGCACCACGAGATAAGCGACGGAGTAGCGTACGATCATCCCCGTATAAACGTCACGCGCATACTGCCGATAAACCAATACACGGTCGAATAAGACCGAAAACGGGAGAGCCACGAAATGGACTGTTACATATTTGCCGCCGCGCCGACAGGTGATATTCCGCCGATCCCAAAAGGTAGCGGCATCGTCATTGCGGCTGACGCCGGTCTGATCTCAGCAGAGCGGCTCGGGCTGACGCCGGAGCTTGCGATAGGCGATTTCGATTCACTCGGCACAGCTCCGCCCTCGGGCGTCCGCACGGAGCGTTACCACATAGAAAAGGACGACACGGACACGGGACTTGCGGTAAAAGCCGGACTTAAAGCGTCCGCCGACCGTTTTTTCATCTTCGGCGGAATGGGCGGCGAGCGACCGGATCACACCGTCGCGAATATGCAAACGCTCCTGTTTATAGCGTCTCTGAAAAAGACCGGATTTCTGACGGACGGCAAGACCGCCATCGTCGCCCTCAGCGGCGCTTCAAAAGCGGTATTTCCCGAGAATTACCGCGGCAACATCAGTATATTCAGCGCAAACGGCATCGCCGAGGGCGTGACGCTGAAGGGGCTGAAATACACCCTCGACGACGCATCCCTCACCTGCGAGCATCCGCTCGGAGTGTCAAACTCCTTTCTCGAAAGCACCCCCGATGTCTCAAAACGCGGCAATTCCCCGAGAAACGCCGAGATCTCGCTCAGACGCGGCGCTCTTTGGATATTCTTCGATTGCACCGAAAAAGCGCTTTCTCAGTACCCGACGCTGAGCTTCGACTGACTGCCACTTAACGCTTAAAGAGACCGTGCACCGCACGGTCGTTTGCTTATTTGATCGTTTGTTTGTTACAGTTAGGGCGTTGTATTGAATGAAATACGAAAATAAACATATAAACAGCCTACCGACACCCAAAGCATCGGCAGGCTGTTTATTATTAGGTTAGGATATCATATCCGCATTATCCTCTGCACGGCATCGCGCACAGAACGCGCAACTTTTTAACCGCCGCTGTACGAAGCGATACAATCGGCAATGAACTTATTCAGCGTTGTCTGCGCGGCGCTCTGCTTTGACGCCAACTGAGTGCTTATACTGCTCTTGTTGACCACCGCGCTGTTCATTGTACTGAGGATACCGCCCGCCGCCGACGAATACTCGGCAAGGAAGCATTTGGTCGCCGAATTATAGATGATGTCTATCATTCTGGGAGAGTCGTAATCGTCTCTGACATTCTTTGATTTCAGCGCGTATTCGTAAAACTTCAACGTCACCGTGCTATACGACTGAGACGCGAGCGCCTCGAGCACGGCACAGCCCCTTGCAAACCTCTCTTCATCAACGGAATACGGGCAAGCAACGCAGGTGGACGAGGTCTGGATGTACGAAACATACTTGTCGCCCTCTCTCAGCGTCGGATACGGTATTATACCGTAATCCGTCTCCATCTCACGCATAGCATCCGAGAATGCCGCGGTAAATCTCTGCGCAAGGAACACATATTTCTCCTCCGCAAAATCCTCTATCAGAAAGCTGTCGAATCCGGAGCTGCCGTTGATAGCTGAGCGTCTCCTGACACCTTCTCCGTTGTGCATCAATGCCTTCATCTTCTCGCACAGCTCGTAAACGTCGTTCGTATCCATATCAATGGTTATAAATCCGCTTTTTTCCCTTCTGTACAGCTCCACGTCCGTGGAGAGCAGGAACTGGTCTAAGGTCTCGGAGCTTCCGGAAAACGCAAGCCCGTACATATCGGCGTCGTCTTGGATATTATTGCCGTTCAGGTCGTGATAGCACCTACTGCAAAATTGAGTGAGCTTTTCAATAGTCCACTGTCCGCTGTCCACCAGACCGTACATATCCTTGGGCGTCATACCGAGGTATTTCTGTATCAGCGCCGTATTGAAATAAAACGCGCTCATCTTCATAAAGTTGTTGAGCAACATCTCGCCGATAAGGAAATTATATCTCGTCCCGTCAAAGGAGACCTCCTCCATACAGTCCGTCCACCAATATTCCTTATCAAGGTCTATGTACGGCGCACCCGAGAAATCGTACAGATAGGCGTTCATACCGGTGCTGATGATCGTGTTGCCCGTGGTAAGGATAAGATCGTAGTCGTCCACCCAAGCACTCAGCAGATTGACTATCTCCGTTTTCGTATCCTCCAGACCTCCGCTTGCCGTTGGTATCCACTCCAGCTTCACGCCGAGCCTCTGCTCCACCACCAGATTGCGTTCGTACACCGCCTTGTGAACGATATCCGTGCCGGCTTCGCCGTCGCATTCGTAAAGCTTTATCCAATCGCCCTCGCGATGCAGGATGCTTACTGTGCTCCCGTGATAATCCAGCTCCGGCAGATCGTCCGCCCACTCCATTCCGCTGATATCCGTATCGTCTTTTTTCTCCTTATCCGAGCAAGCCGCAAGCGCCGACATAAGGATAAGCAACGACAAAACGAGCGCTATCGCCCTTACCTTTCTTCTCATTGTACCACCGTCTCCCTTCAGTTTTTGATACCGACAGATATTTTTTCTGACGGGTAACGGCATCGGTCATACAATCTGCACAATTTATACAAGATTTTTTAAAACAAAATAGTGTATAATGTAAACACAGACCGGTCGTTACGAGTACACTATATCACATCTTGATAAAAAAATCAAGTACCGTTATTTATTTTTTACAATTTTTTTCACACCGGCGTCTTAATCTTACTTAAAATGCACAAACCGCATATAAAAATCTTAAAAAACGAAAGGAAGCATTATGGCAAAGAACAGGTACGTAGGAGATTACCCGGTCATCGGAATAAGACCGACCATAGACGGAAGGAGAGGCGCACTCAAGGTCCGCGAATCGCTCGAGGATCAGACCATGGGTATGGCTAAGGCGGCGGCTAAGCTGTTCACGGAAAACCTCCGCTATTCGAACGGAGAGCCGGTAAAGGTCATCATCGCAGACACCACTATCGGACGCGTCGGAGAAAGTGCCGCATGCGCCGAGAAATTCAAAAAAGCCGGCGTGGACATCACCCTCACCGTGACTCCCTGCTGGTGCTACGGAGCCGAGACCATGGATATGGACCGAAACACCATAAAGGCGGTCTGGGGCTTTAACGGCACGGAGCGTCCCGGAGCGGTTTATCTCGCTTCCGTGCTCGCAACACACGCGCAGAAGGGACTTCCGGCGTTCGGCATCTACGGTCACGAGGTACAGGACGCGGACGCAACGGAGATACCGGATGATGTTAAGGAAAAGTTGCTCCGTTTCGGTCGCGCCGCCGTTGCAGTGGCGACTATGAGAGGAAAATCCTATCTCCAGATCGGCTCGATGTGTATGGGCATAGGCGGCTCTATCATCGATCCCAAATTCATCGAGGAATACCTCGGAATGCGTGTGGAATCGGTGGACGAGGTCGAGATCATCCGCAGAATGACCGAGGGCATCTACGACAAAGCGGAATACAAGCGTGCCCTTGCTTGGACCAAGGAAAAGTGCATCGAAGGCTTCGACAAAAATCCCGAAGCGCTCAGACGTGACCGCAAGGCAAAGGACAAGGATTGGGAATTTGTCGTCAAGATGATGGTGATAATCAAGGACCTTATGAACGGAAACAAAAAGCTTCCCAAGGGATGCGAGGAGGAAGCGGTCGGACACAACGCCATCGCCGCCGGCTTCCAAGGTCAGCGTCAGTGGACGGATTTCTACCCGAACTGCGATTTTCCGGAAGCGATGCTCAACTCCTCCTTTGATTGGAACGGCGCAAGAGAGCCGTACGTGCTCGCGACCGAGAATGACGTTCTGAACGGGCTTGGAATGCTGTTTATGAAACTGCTCACCAACCGTGCGCAAATATTCGCAGACGTCCGCACGTATTGGTCGGGAGAAGCGGTAAAACGCGCCACCGGGTACGATATCGAGGGCAAAGCCAAGGAAGCCGACGGATTTATACATCTCATAAATTCCGGTGCGGCATGTCTTGACGCCTGCGGAGAGTCAACTGACGAAAACGGCGTTCACGTTATGAAGCCTTGGTACGAGGTCACCGAAGCCGACTGCGAGAATATGCTTGCGGCAACGACTTGGAACTATGCAGACCTCGGATACTTCCGCGGCGGCGGATACTCTTCACGCTTCGTGACCAAAGCCGAGATGCCGGTGACCATGATCAGGCTCAATCTCGTTGACGGTCTCGGACCGATGCTCCAGATAGCCGAAGGCTGGACGATCGCACTTCCCGACGAGGTCACGGACATTCTTTGGAAGCGCACCGATTACACTTGGCCTTGCACGTGGTTCACACCGAGGATCACCGGCAAGGGCGCGTTCACCTCGGCGTACGACGTTATGAATAATTGGGGCGCAAATCACGGCGCGATCAGCTACGGTCATATAGGCGCAGACCTCATAACGATGGCATCCATTCTCCGTATCCCGGTGGCTATGCACAACGTCCCCGATGAAAAGATCTTCCGCCCGGCGTCGTTCAACGCTTTCGGAATGGACAAGGAAGGACAGGATTTCAGAGCCTGCGCCGCATACGGACCTCTCTATAAGAAATGATCCTCAAGCTTTTCGCCCGCTTTTTGAAAAAAGCTTTGGCAAAAAGAGTTGCCGTTGGCAAACTCGGCGTAACACGGCTTCGCCATTGTTACGCGCAAGGATGTAAGCTTTAGCCTACATTCCAAATATTTCTGAGTAGCTTCGCGCCAGCTTTTCGAGAAAAGCTGGGCAAAAGCTTCTGTGTAGCTTCGCGGTGGAATATTGATACGACATCAAGGATAGAACTTTGAATATTTCTATCCGCGGTTAATCAAAATTTCAAGAAAAGCTGGGCAAAAAAAGAGTTTCCCTGAGGGAAACTCGGCGTAACAAGGCTTCGCCGTTGTTACGCGCAAGGATGTAGATCTTAGTCTACATTCCGAACTTTTCTAAGTAGCTTCGCGGTGGAAGTTTGTTGCTTTATCACAGATGGACACTGCTCTGTGTTCGCACTAAGCGCCGTAGGCTCCCTTGTGTAAAGGGAACTGGCGCCGAAGGCGACTGAGGGATTGTCTGCTATTTCCACACAAAAACGCAAACTTCGCGTTTAAACAGAATTTCAGAACCACGGCGTCTAACCACGACCGCCAAAATTCCGCACCAAACAACAAGCCCCCTTGGCTGAATTATTGCCAAGGGGGCTTGTATATTATCTTGTGTAAAATACTTCGGCATCACGCGCCGATCATTTTATCCTGACATCCTGTCCCGAAACGATACCGTCGATAAATTGCTTTGCGGCACGCGCGGAACGGGTAGAGCCACGAAGCAGGATATATCTTTCCGCCTCAAGCTCGAGAAGAGCCGGATCGTACTCGATACCGCGTGCGTCTGCGAGATGGCGCACGATGTCGATATAAGTCGCCTTATCCGGACGCTGGAAGGTGATATGTATACCGAAGCGTTCGGAAAGCGAGACGATCTCCTGCATAGTATCGTTGCGGTGAACGTCGTCGCCTTCTCGGTCTGCAAAGCTCTCCTTCACAAGGTGCCTACGGTTACCCGTAGCGTAGATGACGACGTTCTGTGATCTTGCGGAGACCGAGCCTTCCAAAACAGCCTTAAGTGCGCCGAAATTATCGTCGGTGTTCCCAAAGGAAAGGTCATCGATGAATATTATGAACTTCAGGGGATTGTTCGTAAGCTCGTCCAGAAGCAACGGTATCCTTCCGAGCTGGTCCTTTCTGACCTCGACTATACGAAGTCCCTCGCTGTACAATTCGTTGACGACAGCCTTGACCGTGGAGCTTTTGCCCGTACCGGCATCTCCTGTGAGCAAAATATTAGCCGCAGGTCTGCCGGCAAGCAGAGCCTTGGTGTTCTCCATTATTATGCCCTGCTCGCGCTTGTAATCCACAAGCTCCGAAAGTCTGGTCTCGTCGGGATATCGCACCGCGGCGATAGCTCCGTCCGCATCTATAAAGAACATCCTATATCTCGCATATATACCGTAACCGTACTTACCGACATTATTTATACGGTCTTTATAGTACGTAGCAATATTTGTCTTGCTATTGCTCCATTTCGGCAATTTGCAGGTACACCGAATAACATTGCACAACAATTCACTTCTGAGATCGGCAACTTTTTGCAGTACTTCAAGCTCATTCTCGACGCTCTGTGCTATATTGCCGACATTCTCGCCGTTCCGTCCGAGTCCGCGCATATAAACGTTCTCATCATCTCCGACGATACCCAAAACGTATCTGCTGAGGTCGTCTCCGCAAGGAGCGCCGCACGCGGCGGCATCTTTTGCATAACAGCATCTGTAAAGCTCCGACGCCATCGTGCAGTATTTCTCAACAGCAATTTCATTCTCTTTATCGCAATTATCAAGAAATTCCACAAGCGCCGCTATCACCGGATCTTTTTTCAAAGCACAAAATACGGCAAGTGTGCGCAACTCAAGTGCAAGTCTTTTAAGCTCACGAATACTGTAAGCATCACAAGCTTCCATCTTCTTCTCCGTCATTTGTTCACTATCGCTCCGGTCGCGCCGCTGGACACCGTCTGAGCGTAACGCTTAAGATAGCCGCTGAGTGGCTTGGTCTTAGGAACGAAGCCTGCGAGACGCTCGCGAAGCTCTTCGTCCGATATCTTCAGTTCAAGCTTGTTCTCCGGAATGTTGATGCTTATCATATCGCCCTCGCGCACGACGCCGATAGCGCCACCGGACGCCGCCTCGGGAGAAACGTGACCGATACACGCGCCGCGCGTAGCTCCGCTGAAGCGTCCGTCGGTTATGAGCGCAACGCTGTTTCCAAGCCCCATACCCATTATCGCCGAGGTCGGATTGAGCATCTCACGCATACCGGGACCGCCCTTAGGACCTTCATAACGTATAACAACGACGTCTCCGGGCTTTATCTTGCCGGCGTTTATAGCCGCCTGACACTCCTCTTCGCTCTCAAATACTCTTGCAGGACCTTCGTGAACGAGCATTTCTGGGGCGACTGCGGAACGCTTGACCACACTGCCCTCGGGCGCAAGGTTTCCGCGAAGCACGGCGATACCGCCGGTCTTGGAATACGGATCCTCGACCGGTCTGATGACGTTGCGGTCAAGATTTTGGCAACCGCGGATATTCTCGCCGACCGTCCTGCCTGTGACCGTCATACACTCGGTATTGAGCAGACCAAGCTTGTTAAGCTCGTTCATAACGGCATAAACACCGCCCGCCTCGTTCAGATCCTCCATATATGTGGGACCGGCAGGTGCAAGATGACAGAGGTTTGGTGTTTTTTCGCTGATCTTATTGGCTATATCAAGGTCTATGTCTATATCGCATTCGTGCGCGATCGCAGGAAGGTGCAGCATACTGTTGGTCGAGCAACCGAGC
Organism: uncultured Lachnospiraceae bacterium; assembly: GCA_964570105.1. GTDB lineage: Bacteria > Bacillota > Clostridia > Oscillospirales > CAG-272 > SIG673. Next base: position 8,065 of record CAZMWM010000077.1, read on the forward strand.
GCCATATCGACCGTAAGAGCATTGATGAACGCTTCGCGAGTCATTATATCGCGCGGGCGGATATTCTTTTTCAGCATATCCATAACAGCCATTCCGGCGTGCTTAGCCAGCTCTATACGTGCACTGTACACCGCCGGTACAGTTCCGTTTCCGCGAAGTCCCATACCGAGCACCTCGGTCAGGCAGTTCATTGAATTTGCCGTATACATACCGGAGCACGAGCCGCAGGTGGGACACACCTTGCATTCAAATTCTTCAAGTCCTGCGTCCGAGAGGTTACCGGCGTTATACTGCCCGACAGCCTCGAACATACTCGAAAGACTTCTTTTCTTACCTCCGACGCGACCGGCAAGCATAGGACCTCCGCTGACGAACACGGTCGGAATATTGAGACGCGCCGCAGCCATGAGCAGTCCGGGAACGTTCTTATCGCAGTTCGGCACCATAACGAGCGCGTCAAAGCCGTGAGCGAGCGCCATAGCCTCAGTCGAGTCGGCGATAAGGTCTCTCGTCACGAGCGAATATTTCATTCCGTTATGTCCCATCGCGATGCCGTCACATACCGCTATCGCCGGAAAGACCACGGGGTTTCCGCCTGCCATAGCAACGCCGAGACGTACCGCCTCCACTATCTTATCGAGGTTCATATGCCCCGGAACTATCTCGTTATAGGAGCTTACGATGCCGATCATCGGCTTTTCAAGCTCCTCATTCGTCATTCCGAGCGCATGATAAAGAGATCTGTGCGGAGCGTTCTCCACTCCGTTTACTATCGATTTCATTTCGTCACCTTACCTTTCGTATACGCTTGCGGCGTCGGGATAAAAAGCCCTCACCGCTTACAAAACACCGACCGCCCGAGAATGCGCCCCTCGGCGCTTTTCAAGGACGGTCGGAACGCCCCGACAGGCGTATATTATATACGTATCAACAGCTTTACGGTATGCTCCAAGCCGACGCCCGAGCGTGCCGAGAGACGTCAGTTGTTGATGAACTTTTCCTCGTCAGCCCAGCTGTAGAGCTTACGGATATCCTCGCCGACTATCTCGGAGGGATGCTCGCTCGCAAGCTTACGCATAGCGTTGAAGTGCACCTGCGCACCGGCGTCGCTCATATCGAGAAGGAACTCTTTTGCAAACGTACCGTCTTGGATGTCCTTGAGTATCTTTTTCATAGTTTTCTTGGTCTCGTCGGTGATGATCTTGGGACCGGTGATATAATCTCCGTATTCTGCGGTATTGGAGATGGAATATCTCATACCGGAAAATCCGCTCTGGTAGATAAGATCGACGATCAGCTTCATCTCGTGGATGCACTCGAAGTACGCGTTTCTCGGATCGT
>CAZMWM010000078.1:0-9370 GCA_964570105.1 uncultured Lachnospiraceae bacterium
ATACATCAAAACAATTCATAAGCACGAAAGGAACAACGGATATGGACGGAGAATTTACCGTAAAGCTGTCTAACGTTATCGAAGAATTTCACCTTGAAACGCTGTATCTCAGCTGCGGTGAGTGCGAAATAACCACCGCAGACGTCAACAGACCGGGCTTGCCGCTCGCAGGGTATTTAGAGCTGTATCAGCCACACCGTTTTCAGATAATCGGAAGAGAGGAATATTCCTTTCTACATATGCTTGACGCGCCGACGCGCGATCACAACGTCGATCTTTTTATGAAATCCAAGCCCGTTTGCGTCATATTTTCAAGCTCCCTTGAGATTCCGGAGGAATTTATGAGGTACGCGGAGAAATACGACGTTCCTCTGCTCCGCACCGAGCTTAGGACATCCGAATTTATGGCTTCGCTGATCTCGTATCTGCGCACCAGACTTGCCCCGATGATAACCAGACACGGAGTGATGGTGGAGGTATACGGCGTCGGCATACTTATCCTCGGCGACAGCGGAATAGGAAAGAGCGAGACCGCGATAGAGCTGGTCAAGCGCGGTCACAGACTGATAGCCGACGACGCCGTAGAGATACGCAAGGTGAGCGCCATAACCCTCGTTGCAAGTGCGCCGGAGCTGATAAGGCATTACGTGGAGCTGCGCGGCATCGGCATAGTCGACGTACGCAGGATATTCGGTATCGGCGCGGTAAAAGACACGGAAAAGATAAATATGGTGGTCAAGATGGAGCCGTGGCAGGACGGAAAGGTATACGACCGCATAGGGCTTGAAAACGAGATCACCGAGATCATGGGCGTTGAATTTCCGACCGTCACCATTCCCGTCCGCCCGGGAAGAAACCTTGCGGTCATAATAGAGATCGCCGCAATGAACCAAAGGCAGAAAAATATGGGTTATAACACCGCCGTCGAGTTCAACAAGCGTCTGATGCGCGCAATGAACGGCGGCGCCGGCAATGATACGGAGAGCGAAGGCTGACGGTCTTTGCACGAAAAGGAGGGCTACGGTAGGGACGGTATGGGGCTGTTTAAAAGAAAAAAGCGCTCGGAATACCCGAGCGGAGCCGAAATGGCAAAAAAGCTTGACGGCAAGCATATAAAATACGTGACCGAGCGCCGCGACGGCGAGGATACGGTCGTGGGACGCGAGGGAGCGCTCATAGTCAAGGGCGACGAGCTTTTGGTGTTTTCCTCGGCTGACGTGGTATTCCGTTGCAAGATATCGGCTCTTCGGGCATCGGAGCTTCTGAGCCTCGAAGGCGTCATAATTAACGCCCCGGATATAGAGCACGGCGGCGTTGAGCGCAATATCATCGCCTATTACACGTATTACCTCTGATAACAACATAAAAAGACCGACCTTCAGCCTTATACGGTGGAGGTCGGTCTGCTTATAATCCGCTCAGCGAGCCGATGTGAGCACGTACTCGAGCCTATCGCTGTCATCAAACGAAGCGTTAAGATATACAAAGCTTTCCTCGCCATCGTTCTGCACCTTGAGCGTCGTGCCGTCGGAAACGCTCACAGTATCCCCCCAATCCTCGGGGACCGACACGCGAACGGTAAAAGCAATGTCCCCAAAGCTCCCGTCCCCAAGCGAAGTGCGCAAGCTCACGCTCAAGCCGTTACCGTCCCGAAGCTTGGCAGATACCTTAGTGGCGTTGCGCAAACGTATATAGTTTGCGGCTTCCGTCAACGTGGCTATCCAAACATCTCCGCGAGAGGCAAGCGCGTTCGCATACGCGAAGGTCACGTTTGCATCCTTCCGGTATATATAGTGTCCGCTCGGAGATGACACATCGTCCGCGACGATGTTATGTATACAGAAGGTCGCCCATTTCCCCTCGGTCACAGCTTGATCTATAAAGTCGGTCCATTGGTCGGCAGACTCCGTCGCCGCTACCATCCACGAGTTTATATCCAGATACCTTCCCTTGAGCTTATTCGGATCGTTCAGCGCCTTTGAGGTCGAGCGTGCACCCTCGTAGATACTTCCTCCGGTGAGCAGATCGGTATAGAACTTGTACTCCTTCATTCCCGTTCCGGGCTTCACGAAATACTGTCCGCTCTGACCGAACACGTCCATAAGAAGCTGTTTCGACGCCGCAAGCTCCATCGTGATATGTCCCTTCGGAAACACCTTGGTCCCCGTCGCCGTTCCGCTGTAATCCGTAAGCGTCTGCTCACCGCCGTTATCGTTCTGTCCCCATTTATCGTGTGTCCACGAATGACTGAGAAGATCGCAATAATCCGACTCAAGGTGAGAGCGCCAATATTCGACCTCGCTGTCCTTAAGTGTATAGACGTATCTTCCACCGTCGGTCATCAGGTATGCGTCGCCGTCCTCGGTCGTTTGGATATCCGCCAACCGCTTGGCGACCAGCGCATACGATGCTCGAAGATTTGGAAATCTTTCAAGCATAGATTCTCTTACGAAGTCCGCAGTCGCGTGATCTCCGTCGTCAAACACGAAGGTAACTACACCTTGGGCGCCGTCCTTCCATACGATCTCGGCTTGAACATCCTTATCGGAAGCATCGTCTGCCGGTGACCGAGAGCAGGACGCAAGCAACATCGACGGTGTCATAAGCGCAAGAAGCAACACCGAAAATATCCTCTTCTTCATCTTCTGCTCGGCACTCCTTCCGTTAAAGGTCGGGTTATTTATGCGTTTGCCTTAAGGTAATCTATGCAACGTCCGACCTCTTCAAGTCCGGTCGGCTCCAGTCCCTCGCTCTCGACCACGATATTCTTACCGTGAGCAAGCGCGTAATCGAGCACCGCCTTGACCGGCGCCGTACCAAGCCCGAGAGACTTCCCTACCTTGTCCGCAGTGCCGTCCTTCAGGTGAATGAACGCAACGCGGTCTCCGTAATACTCGAGCACCTCTATGGGATCTCTTCCGGCAACGTACGCCCAATACGTGTCGATCTCAAACTTAAGCTCCGTCCTTGCGGCAAGCTCGTCGTGCGGAATTATCCCGTCGGCAGTCACACGGAACTCTCCATCGTGATTGTGATAGTGAAGCTCCAGTCCGGCGGCTCTTATCTTGGGTTGCCACTCGTTGACCTGCGATATGAACTTGTCAATGTCGGGACGGCTGTATACCGGCGCTCCGGGAATGATGATATCGCGGCAACCGATAGCCTTGTGGTACGCTATCGTGCCCTCAAGGTCACCTTCGAGCGCTCCGACGCCCGTATGCGTTCCGACGGCTCTAAGCCCGTAGCTGTCAAGCCAACCCTTGACCGTTTCAGCCGAGTGACCGAAAAATCCGGCAAATTCGACCGTCTTGTAGCCCATCTCGGCTACCTTCTTGAGCGCAAGCTCCAGATCCTTGTCCGTGATATCGCGGACGCTGTAAAGCTGTATTCCAAATTCCTTCATTGCAGATGCTCCTTTTTTATCAAATTTTCTACGATAATTATAACATCCGCGAAACGTGTTTTCAATCGGCAATATCGCCAAATCTGCAAAAATATTTTTATTGAAAATCACGAAAGAAATAAACGTTTGACCACTTGCGCAACGGGCGAAATATTGGTATAATTAAATTGACGCCGCAAGCGCGTCAAATATCGACGGCATATGAAAGGAAAATGTGATATGGGACTTTCGGGAAAGGCAAACTCCCCCGAGTTTTGGCAGGAGGTCAGACAGGGGGATGCGTACAAGCATTACAGAGAGGAGCTGCTCGGGATCTGGGAAAAGGACTGTGAGCAACCGATATACGCACTCAAATACAGCGATTTCCGCAAATTCAAGGTCACGGGAAACCGCTCGGATTACGAGGGACAGTATTTTATCCGCCGCCGCGCGATGAACGCCTCGGCGCTCCTTGCGCTCATCTATCCGGAGGAAGAAAAGTACATCGTCCGACTGATGGACGAGATATACGCCATATGCGACGAGTATACGTGGTGTCTGCCGGCGCACCAGACCGCGCTCGAGATAAACAATAATATCCATCTCGACCTGTTCGCATGCGAGACCGGCTTTGCGCTCGCGGAGATATATACCCTGCTCGGCGACCGTCTCGAGCCGCTGATCTGCGACCGTATCCGCGTGGAAACGGAACGCAGGATCATCGCCTCTTACAGAAAAAGTAAATTCGGCTGGGAAAGAGGAACTGCCAATTGGACGGCTGTCTGCGCAGGCTCGGTCGGCTGTACGGTAATGCTTATGTATCCTGAGCTGATGCCGGAATTCAGAGCAAGGCTCGATGAGTCGATGGAGTGCTATCTCAGCGGATTTAAGGACGACGGCATCTGCGAGGAGGGCTTCGGATATTGGCATTACGGCTTCGGCTTCTTCACGACCTACGCAGATATGATACGCACCTTCACGGGCGGCGAGATGAATTATTTTGCCCGTCCCAAGGTAAAGGAGGTCGCGACCTTCATCCAGAAGATGTACCTTTCCGAAAAGGCGACCGTCAGCTTCTCGGACGGCGGACGCTCGGGAAGCTACCATCTCGGACTGCTCCACTACCTTAAGAACGAATACCCCGACGCGATAAGCATTCCGGACGCTTCTTATTCGTATAATGCGGACGGTTGCGGAAGATGGTGCCTGCATCTCCGCTCGGCAACTTGGTTAGATCCGGAGTATTTGACGCCGGATAAGCAGATACCGGAATTTACGTACTTCGCCGCAAATTCACAGTGGATGATAAAAAAGAACTCGAATTTCGGATTTGCCGCCAAGGCGGGACATAATAACGAGCCGCATAATCATAACGATGTCGGCTCCTTCGTGATCGCCAAAAACGGCAGACAGATGCTTGTCGACCTCGGCGCCGGCGCGTATACGAGACAGTATTTTGCGGCGGATACGAGATACGGGATACTTGCATGCTCGTCGCGCGGACACAGCGTCCCGATAATAAACGGTACGTATCAGCATCAGGGCAACGATTTCAAGGCAAAGGATACAAAGCTTGAAAGCGGCGTGTTCAGCTCCGATATCTCCGGAGCATACCCGATACCCGAGCTTAAGAGCCTTGTCCGAAGCTTCGCTTTTTCGGATAACGCGGTAATTCTCGAGGATATCTTCGATTACCAAGGCGAAGGCGAGATAGTCGAGCGCTTCGTTTCCCTCGCCGAGCCGAAGCTCGAGGAGGACGGTAAGATAACGGTAGACGGCGTGACGCTCACGTACGACGCCAATACCTGCAAGCCCACCGTCAGCACGGAGCTTCATAACAGTAAACAGACCGTTTATCTCACCGATCTCACACTAAACCCGGGCATAAATACCTTCAAAGGCGTTTTCAAGGTTTGATATACACTCGCACCGCTCCGCCGCTAAAGCGGCGGAGCGGCACCGGCTTTTCTGAGTAGCTTCGCGCCCGCTTTTCGAGAAAAGCTCGGCAAAAGCTTCTGTATAGCTTCGCGGTTGAAATAGGATATTCCATCACAGAGGTACGCCCAATCTATGTTCGCACTCACTTAGGGGGCGTGTACCCTTAAACTATCAAATATCCGCGCCACTTTAGTGGCGAGGTACGCCCCGTCTGTGTTAGAACTTATTTCGGGGCGTGCCTTGGCTTGTGTAAAGGGAGCTGTCGCCGAAGGCGACTGATGGATTGCCAAATAAAAGCGTTGATTTTAGTTAAAGGCTTACAGCTTAACGCGTAGCGTGGCTCCGCTTTCTTCGGAAACCAAAGCCCCGAAAAGGAGACAAGACAAATGGAAAGATACATTATCAGAGACGGATCGGTCATCCTGCCCGACGGGATCAGCAAGCACACCGATGTTCTGCTTGCGGACGGAAGGATAGCACTGCTTCCACGCGGAGCGGAGGTCGACGCGATCGAGACGGACGCGCGCGGAGCATATGTTTCTCCCGGATTTGTCGATATACACCAGCACGGCGGCGGCGGATGCGACTATATGGACGGCAGTGAGGACGCGTTTCGCAAGGCACTGTCTACGCACGTGCTTCACGGTACCACGTCCGTTATGCCGACCACGCTTTCAGCGGAAACGGTCTCGACCGAAAAAGCGCTGTCAGCCTATCTCGCCCTCCAAAGGAGCGGCGATCTCCCCTGCAACTTGCTCGGCATAAATATGGAAGGTCCTTATCTTTCACCGCAGCAGACGGGAGCGCAGAGCGCCGATAGGATACGGAGCTTTAAGCCCGAGGAATACGAAAAGCTGTACGAGGCATCCGAGGGCTGTATAAAGCGTTGGAGCGTAGCGCCGGAGCTTGACGGAGCGGAGGATTTTGCTCGCTTCGCGGAGTGTAACGGCATAACGCTCAGTATAGCTCATTCAAATGCGACATTTGAGCAGACGCTAAAAGCGTACGAGCTTGGATTTCGCCACGTGACGCATTTTTATTCCTGTGTCAGCACCGTAAGGAGAGAAAAAGGCTTTCGCATCGCAGGCGTGGTGGAAGCGGCGTATTATCTCGACGGAATGAACGTTGAGCTGATAGCGGACGGATGTCACCTTCCAAGCTCGCTCATCAAGCTGATCACAAAGCTGAAGCGCAACGAAAACATCGCCCTCGTCTCCGACGCCATGCGAGCGGCAGGTCAGGACGTTACCGAGAGCTATCTCGGCAGTGGAGACTCAAAGCAACCCGTGGTGATAGAAAACGGAGTCGCTATGCTCCCGTCGCGTGAAGCGTTCGGAGGAAGTATAGCGACCTCGGACAGGCTTTTACGTACGGCTCTCAGCGCCGGATGCGAGCTTTCGGCGGCAGTGAAGATGCTCACCTCAAACCCTCTGCGTATGATGGGCGTCGGCAAGAACACCGGCGAGATACGCGAAGGCTTTGACGCGGATATATGCGTGTTCGATAAGGACATAAACATCAAGGCGGTGTTCGTTCGCGGAAAACGAACGGTATAAGCGCACCAATATCAGATCTCGACCGTTCCCGGGGGAGCGGTCGAGATCTTTCATATACCGCGATATCAGAACGATGTGCCGTCGGAGCCTACATACGCGGCGTAAGCGACTGCCGGCGTCTGTGCGACCTCGGGAACGTTTTCTTTTTCCGTATGCTCGGAGCGCGTAAGCCCAAAGCTTACGAACAGAGCGTCGTTTACGCGCTGCATCACCGTCTCGTCAAGATGCCCCATCCGCTCCTTGAGCCTGCGCTTGTCTATGGTGCGTATCTGCTCAAGCAGTATGACGCTGTCTCTTGCAAGCCCTATGCTACCGTCCCCCTGCGAGCCTTTGATGATATCTATGTGCGTCGGTAGCTTGGTCTTGCCTATCTTGCTGGTTATAGCCGCCGCGATAACGGTCGGACTGAACTTGTTTCCGACGTCGTTCTGTACGATCAGCACGGGGCGCAAGCCTCCCTGCTCCGAGCCTATCACCGGACTGAGATCGGCATAGTATATATCACCGCGTTTTATGTTCGTCTGCATCAAATATCAGCTTCCTTTCGTTAGCTTTGCGTGCCTGTTTACCGGGCGCCGCCCTGTCTATATTCTTGCCAACGGCTATATGCTTTTAAACATATACCCTCAAATATTTTACGGATTTTTTTGCTTCGGAGCATACGCCCCCACAAGCATATTATTCAAGCTCTCACCTCTCGGTCACGCCCATTTCGCAAAAGCGCACAAAAGCGCCACGCATTTCCGTGCCCGGCGCCCATCTCAGCGCAGGTGTGCGTGCCGCATCGACGCATATTGCTTTACAAATTAGAAACAAAATGCCGCTTTAATCACGGGACACGATATGGTAAAATATATAAGGGGTAGTGTTGTGTCCAAGTCGGCACGTCACGTCCCGTAACCTGAAAAAAGAAAGGATCATAATTATGAAGTGCCCGGCATGCGGATATTTTGACAGCAAGGTCGTTGACTCACGTCCGACTGACGACTCGAGCATCAGACGCAGAAGAGAATGCCTTGAATGTCACAAGCGATTTACCACGTACGAGATAATAGATGAAGTGCCGATCTCGGTAATAAAGAAGGACAAAACAAAGGAGATATTCGATCCGAACAAGATCATCACCGGTCTGCGCCGCGCTTGCTACAAGCGTCCGGTATCGGAAGCACAGCTTGCCGGAATAGTGTCCGAGGTGGAGACCGAGATATCAAACTCGCTGAGAAACGAAGTGACGAGCGCCGAGCTTGGCGATATGGTAATGTCCAAGCTCAAGCGCATAGACGAGGTGTCATACGTAAGATTTGCCTCGGTATACAGAGAGTTCAAGGATGTCAACACCTTCCTTGAGGAGCTTAGACTTCTGACCGAAAACAGACCTGAGCTGTAAGTCATAATATTAAGAAAGGCATGGTCATAAATATGAAACTGGGAACAACGAGCGGAGCATATGTTGAGAGATACGGACTGAAAAACGGCTTGCGGAGAATGCGGGAGCTTGGCTACGAATGCATGGACTATCAAGGCTTTGTGGATACCGAATCTCCGCTTTTTACCGCGTCTTTGACTAAGTTTGAGGAAACGCTCACGGAGATACGCAGAGCCTGCGACGACGCCGGCATAGCCGTGAGCCAAGCGCACGGACCGTGGCGCTACCCTCCCCGAGACGCAACGGAAGAGGAGCGCGCGGAGCGGCTTGAGAAGATGCTGAGATCAGTGTACGGCTCCGCACTTCTCGGGTGCGAAAATCTGGTCATACATCCGATAATGCCGTTCGGGGCGGACAGCGATCCGGAGCCGGAGCGTATGTGGGAGATAAATCTCGAATTTATGCGCAAGCTGGCTGACGGCGGACGCGAGCACGGCGTTACCGTGTGCTTTGAAAATATGCCAATGACAGCGCTCGCGATATCGCCTCCGGAGGCTATTCTGCGTTTCGTGAAGGAGCTTGATCACCCGTTCTTCAAGATATGTCTGGACACCGGACACTGCTCGGCGCTCGGGCTGTCCGCAGGAGACGCCGTGCGTCTCATCGGCAAGGAATATCTTAAGGTGATGCACGTTCATGATAACGACGGAAAGGCAGACTACCATTGGTTGCCGTATACCGGAGTGATAGATTGGGACGACTTTTCGGATGCGCTCGCACAGATCGGCTTTGAAGGCACGGTCTCGCTCGAAACACAGGTCTCTGACGCCCTTGCTGAGGGAGAAGAAAGAAGAGCGGCGGACGAAGCTCTCGTAAGCTCGCTCCGGCGCATCGCTCGCAGATAAAAGGCTCGCTCAAATACCGTGCCTTATTTGCCCCGTTTCCTCGTATAGCCAATGTCATCAACTTAAGGGTTGAAAAGACACGGTTTTAGGTAAAGCAGTGCTTTTTCAAACCCTGTCGGAGATGAAGTCCGAAAGATAAATCTTTCAGAGGCGTTTTGTGCCTTAGCAAAGCCGAAACCGTCACAAAACTGCTATGATTTAGAAAGGCGTGGTCATAAAAATG
>CAZMWM010000079.1:0-9360 GCA_964570105.1 uncultured Lachnospiraceae bacterium
GAGGTACGCCCAATCTGTGTTAGAACTAATTCAGGGGCGTGCCCTGAAGCGGGGGAAGGGAGACCGCGGTAGCGGTGGATGAGGTGTTCGCTTACATATGTTACTTGCGTACGCGTTTACACGAAATTTACTTCAAAGGGTTGCGTAGCGTGACTTCGTCACGTTACGCGCTAAGATGTAAGACATTAACTAAAATCGACGCTTTTTTAACAATCCCTCAGTCAGCTACGCTGACAGCTCCCTTTACACAAGGGAGCCTTGCGCGGCGCTCCGCGCCGCTTTATTGACGGAAAAATTGTAAAATTCCACTCACACAAGCTCATACCGACCGTCGTTTACCTTAAATATCCTTGCTCCGTAGGGTATCTCCTCGCAAGCGGTGATTATGACCTGCCTGCCTTCAAGACCGCCCAAAACGTATTTTTTTCTTTTGTCGTCAAGCTCGCTAAGTATATCGTCCAAGAGGAACACCGGATATTCTCTGCTCTCTATGCGCGATATTTCGCCTTCTGCAAGCTTCATAGCGAGCGCGATGCTCCTTTGCTGACCTTGAGAAGCGTAAACACGGGCATCCTTGCCGTTGAGCGAGACCGATATATCGTCCTTATGGATTCCATGCAGGGTAACGCCAGCCCTTATCTCTCTTTCGGTATCGTTTTTGAAAAGCTCCGCGTATTGCTCTTCCGTTTTCCCGTCGTTATACGATACGGTAACTCTTTCCTTTCCGCACGTCATATCCGAGAGCAGAGCATCCACCTCGGTCGACAGACGCGAAAAATAACCCTCTCTGCGCTCGGCTATCACAGCCGCTTCCCTTGCAAGCTGAAGAGACAGCACCTCGAGCATACCGTAAAATCCCTTTTGTTGCGGATCCTTTAGCAGAGAATTTCTGGACGCAAGCAGCTTTTGATACCTTGAAAGAGCGGAAACGTAGGTCGGTGACAGCTGGGATATCGCTATATCGGCAAAATTTCGTCTCTCGGACGGTCCGTCCTTGACGATAGACAGATGCTCGGGACTGAACAGTACCGCTCTGAAAGCGCCGATAAATTCGCTCATACGGCGTACAGTGACGCCTTCCTTCTTACACAGTCGCGGATATTGCAGACTGAATATTGCTTCGTGATGCCTTTTTCTTACGCTGTCGGAAAACTCCATCCCGATAGCGCCACTGTCGCATCCGAGCCTTATAAGCTCTCTGTCCTTCGCACCTCTGAAGCTCTTACCTCTCGCGAAGTAATATATTCCCTCAAGCGCGTTCGTCTTTCCCTGCGCGTTATCTCCGACGAAAACGTTGACGCCGTCGCAAAGCTCGATCTCCTCTTCGGCGATATTCCTGTAGTTCTTGTAGCTTATCTTCTCACAATACATCTTATAAGGAGCTTTCTTTAGATTTCGGAAGGAGCGGATCTATGAAAAACGGTACCCAAGAGTAAGAAATACAGGACTTTCCGTCATTCCTTCATCTTTATCGGGAGCACGAGGTAAAGATAATCGCTGTCGTCACTTTTTTCCGTAGGAGTTATCACCATACAGGAAAGGGGCGTATTGAGCTGACATTTTACCTCCTCCGTTCCGCATGCGCGCAGAGCGTCAAGCAGGAAACGGCAGTTAAATCCTATCTCAAGATCGTTTCCGGTCTTATTTATGGTAAGCTCGTCGTATGCTTTTCCGTTAGCGGACGCCGAGGTTATCGAAAGTATCTCATCCGAAAAGCTGCACTTTACGTAGCTTTTGGCTTGTCCGAGACTCTTATCGTCCGAGACGAGCGACGCTCTTTCAAGACTGCGTATAAATTCCTCGGTCTTTATAATAGCGCAGATGCGGTTTTCCTTCGGTATAAATCTCTCGTATTCAAGATACTGACCTTCTATAAGACGCGAGAAGAACACATAAGAGCCGAAATCAAAGATGGCATTCTTTCTCGAGAGCGCGACCGTTACCTCACCGTCCGTATCCTTAAGGTTTTTGAGCAGCTCATTCACCGCTTTTCCGGGAAGGATGAAGTTCAGCTTAAATTCTTTTCCCTCAGGAGTAATGGCGGAGCTTTCAAAGGAACAGCTCTGATCCCTTATAGCAAGACGGTTTCCGTCGCACGCGACTATCCTTATACCTTCCTTGTCCACTCTGAAATACGAGCCGTTAAGGACTGCCTTGCTCTCGTTCTGAGCCACGGCAAAGCAGGTATCCGACAGCATATTTCTAAATACGCTCTGAGATATTCTGAATCTGTACTCTCCTCTGAACTCCGGAATGGACGGAAATTCGTCTCCGGAAAGAGCGTTAAGCTCAAATTCACTCTTTCCTCCGGTTATACGTGCTATAAAACGGTTGTTTACCGTTATCTGTATCTTTCCTTCCGGGAGAGTGCGGATTATCTGATTGAATTTGTTTCCGTTTATAACGTAGCTTCCGGCTTCCTTTACCTCCGCGTCTATCACGGCGCAGAAGCCTTTATCGAGGTCAAAGCTGGTAAGCACGCACTTATCAAAGCCGTCCGTCGTCAGAAGTATACCTTCAACGGCGGCTATCGTATTTTTATTTGATACCGCGCCCATAAGAGGGGCAACGGCTTCGCAAAGTACATTTTTTTCGAAGATTACGTTCATTTTTCGTAACTATGACTTTCGCTTATACGAAAGCTTCCTTTCTTTGAGTTTACGGAAAGCTCTTTTCCCACTATCCCACGTAGACGTCTTTCCGTTTATATGTATACGTTCGCAATACTCGCACCGCAAGCCCATACCGTACGTCCGGATGTTTTCGCTTTTTTACTTTTGGTTTTCCGATATTTAGATTGAAAATAAGACCGTAAAAACGAATTTTTTAGTAGTAGCAGTAGTAGGAGCAGTCGTAGTAGTAGTAGGGTGGAAAATGTGGAAAAGAGGAAAATTTACTTACGTCGCTTAAAAATATCCATGTGGAACGAAGGTTGAAAAACGTGAGGAAGAGTGAAGAAAAACGGTTGAAACGATGTTGAAAACCATATGCAAAGACGGTGGGAAAAGCATCAGTTTTTCGGAACAGCTGTGTGGATATCTATGTGAGCATTCTATTTTATGCAGAGACAGAAAGCATCACCGAGAGCTTTTTCACACATTCATATCACCGTTCTTCTCGCACCTTTATCTCAAGCATCAGCCCTTAAGCTCGGAGATAAGCTCGTTAATCTCTATCTCAAGCTGAGTGTTATGCTGTATCTCGTTTTCGATGGTCTCGTACGAGTGCATAATAGTGGTGTGATCCTTGGAAAAGACGCGCCCTATCTGCTTATACGACATATCCGAGAGCTTGCGCATGAGATATACGCAGATGTGTCTTGCGCTCGTTATGTTGCTCGCCCTTTTTTTGCTGTATATGTCCTCCTTGGAAACGCAATATTTCTGCGAGACCTTGGAGATTATGCGGTCTGCGGTGACCTTGACCGGACCGCTCGCGCTTATCATGTCCGAAACGCAGTTGTTAGCCATTTGGACGTTTATCGGCTGTCCGCTCATATAGCTGAAAGCGCTTATCTTCTTGATAGCTCCCTCTATCTGGCGGACGTTGTTCGTGAGATTTTCGGCGAGGAACGCGAGAACATCGTTCGGAAACTCCATTCCGAGAGCTTCGGCTTTGTTCTTCATTATGGCGATGCGAAGCTCGTAGTCCGGGGGAGAAACGTCGACGGTAAGTCCCCATTCAAACCTTGTGCGAAGCCTGTCCTCGAGCGTCTTTATATCCTTCGGAGGACGGTCGGACGTCATTATGATCTGCTTGTGATCCTCATACAGGGCGTTGAAGGTGTGGAAAAATTCCTCCTGCGTGGCTTCTCGCCCGGCGATGAATTGGATATCGTCTATCAGGAGCATATCGGCTTTGCGGTAACGCTCGCGAAACTGCTGGTTGAGATTTTTACCGATGCTCTCTATCATCTGATTTGTAAATTCTTCGCCCTTGACGTATATTATGTTGTAATTCGAAAAGCGCTTTGTGACCTCGTTCGTTATGGCGTACAGAAGGTGTGTCTTTCCGAGACCGCTCGGTCCGTATATGAACAGAGGATTGTATGCGGTCGCCGGATTTTGCGCGACTGCCGTGCACGCCGCGTGCGCAAATTTGTTGGAGGTACCGACTATGAAGTTATCGAACGTATATTCCGTTTTGTACTTTCCGGCTTGGTTTATGACCTTGGAAACCATCTCCCCGCCGGTGGAAAAGTACTGAAGGTCGCCCTCACCGAGCTTTATCTCGTTCTCGTGCGAGCCTTGAGAGTCTTTTTCGACCGGGGACTGCGGAGCGGACGTTCTCTGCAAAGAGGGCTTTTGAGGAGTATCCGCTACGGTGATCGGAGACGTTGGAGCCTTGCTTTCGGACGGGCTTTCCTTCGAAAACGGAATTGCCGAAGCGTTTATCTCAAAGGTCACCTTGACGGGATAACCGATGACGGTCTCTATGGTTTTTTCTATCTCTGCCTTGTATCGCTTTTCGAGAATGTCCTTTTTAAAGCCTGCTTCGGTCAGCAGTATCGCGCAATCCTCGGTAAGCATAGCCAGCTTAAGATCGTTAAACCAAATGGACATTGAAGCGACGGAATAGCATTTTTTCAGCTCTTCGATCACCATTGACCATATGCTGTCAAGCTCTTGCATTTCGCTTTCCCTTTCTAATATGTATCTATATAAATAGTTATTATATTCATTATAGCATATTAAATTATATATTGCAACGGAACGTCGGAAAATTTACACTTTTTTAACCTGCGTCATCTCCTATATCGCACAAAACGGCAAAAATTGCTGTAAAGAAGTTTTCTCCGTGAGAAAACTCGGCGTAACACGTCAGCTTTTTGAAAAAAGCTGAGCAAAAACTTCTGTGCAGCTTCGCGGTGGAAAATTGTTGTTTCATCACATTTTTCTGTGTTTGCACTAAGCGCCGTTGGCTCCCTTGTGTAAAGGGAGCTGTCAGCGAAGCTGACTGAGGGATTGAAACTTCAGCAAAAGCTTCTGTATAGCTTCGCGGTGGAAATGGGATGTTCATCTGTAGTATTGGGCGGATGATATCCGCCCCTACTTCGTGACGGAAATAGGATGTTATCTGTAGGGAACGACAATCTGTCGTTCCGCAAAACACCGTCCGCGTTTAAACAAAATTTCGAAAGCGACGGCGTGCCTACAACCACCGCTCCGCGCCACTTTAGCCGCGAGGTACGCCCGATCTGTGTTAGAACTAATTCAGGGGCGTGCCATAGGCTCTCCTTGTGTAAAGGGAGCTGTCGCCGAAGGCGACTGAGGGATTGCCAGCTATTCCCACACAAAAACGCGAACTTCGCGTTTAAACAAAATTTCGCGTAAAGCGGTGGATGAGGTGTTCTCTTGCATATGTAACTTGTGTCCACGTTTAAGCAAAATCCAAAAGTAACACCACACACGATCGCCGCAAAGTGCATCCCGTTCGAGATTTCGATACCATAACCATAACCATAACCATAACGTCCCCTGTGTTTTGGTGATGTCATAATTTAAGAAAATGTAAATTTTTGAAAAGTGCTTGACAACAACGGGGAGATAGTATATAATAAACTGTATCTTGCGGTCGCATAGGTATTTAGCGACCGGTATCGGAAATTACAGGAAACGGAGGTGTGAGAGCATTATGCTTAGAACATATCAGCCCAAGAAGCGCCAGAGAAAAAAGGAACACGGCTTCAGGAAGCGCATGAAGACCGCTGACGGAAGAAAGGTGCTTAAGAGGAGACGCGCAAAGGGGAGAGCAAGACTCACCTATTGACGTTTGGAAATGCATCGCGTCTTGCGGCGCTCGCGGACGCACAGTCACGCAGGTGAAGGACATTTTGCGTGTTTTCACTTGCGTGATATTTCTTTTGTTATCGATAATATCGGATATTTGACGGATAGATGTCAGACGCAGTTAAGCGACTGCAGATACCCTATCCGTCTTTTTTATTCGCGAAATATACCGAGTTTGCGATCAAGAGGTTACGTGCTTTGAAAAATATCGCAGTCAGGGAGGATCATCTTTATCGCAAGGCGTATGCCAAGGGCAGAAAATACGTCGGCAGGTACACGGTGGTCTACGTTATGAAGGATCTTAAGGCTTCGCGTCTCGCAAAAGCCAATCCGCAGAAAAAGAAGGTAAACCGTCTCGGTTTGACGGTCACTAAAAAGCTCGGCGGCGCGGTCATAAGGAACAGAGTCAAGCGCGTCTTGAGAGAGGCTTACCGTCTGATAGAAAAGGACGGCGTCGTAAGACACGGCAATATCGTGATAATAGTGGCGAGAGACGCGGCAAAAACGGCAAAAAGCACTGAGATCGAGGAGGAGCTTAGAAAAGCTTTTTCAAAGCTTGAGATGACATTTGCCTGAGGAAAATAATCCGCATTTTCCGCACACGCCCGTGTGTAATGTGTATAACGTGTATATTTGTATACCCGTGTATAAGTGAAAAGGTAACGTCGCAGATAAAATGAAAAAGCTCCTTTTGAAGTTGATAGATATATACAGAAAGTATCTTTCACCTATGAAACGCGCCCCGTCGTGCAGGTTTTATCCCACCTGCTCCTCATATGCGTATCAGGCTATAGAGGAATGGGGAGCGATCATCGGTCTGAGCTTGGCTGTATTCAGGATCTTACGCTGTAATCCGCTCTTTCGTGGCGGCAGGGACGACGTTCCGCTCGGCGGAGCAAAAAAACGCAGTGTCGGGGGATATGTCGTGTTCTACGGCAGAGATCCGAGCGGACATCATTGCAGACAGTGACTCGACTCATAACTGAAAATAACGCGAAAGACGCGGCAAATTGCCGAGAATTGCGAAAAATACAAAAGACCTGAAAGGAAGAAGATAAGCCGATGGAAAGCTTCTGGGACATATTTTACGTTCCGCTCGGATGGCTGATGAAGCTATGCTACACTATCATTCCAAACTACGGTGTGGCGCTGATACTTTTTGCGCTGATCATCAAGCTGCTTTTGTGCTGGTTCTCGATAAGACAGCAGAAAAACTCGATAAAGCAAGCAAAGCTTTATCCGTATGAGCGCGCTATCAGAAGAAAATACAACGGCGGCAAGGACAATAAAGCCACTCAACAGAAGATGCAGCAGGAGATAATGGAGTTGCAACAGAAGGAAGGTTACAATCCTCTGTCCGGATGCCTACCTCTGCTCATCCAGTTTCCGATACTGATATTCGTTTACAACGTCATCAGAAGTCCTCTCCGTTATATATGCGGTCTTGGAAGTGAGGTCGTGGCTGAAATAAAAAAGCTTGCCGAGGTGAGCGACGAGATCTCCGCTCTCAACGCCATGCGTGCGGACTTTTCGAAGTTTGCAGATAATGAAGCTATCAAAGCAGGCATCGGAGAGCTTACGGTAAACGATCTTCCGAACTTCAATATGTTCGGGCTGGATATGTCAGTAACGCCGAATAAAGGCGGATTTGTGTACCTGATCATACCGATACTGACGTTCTTCATTTTGTATTTTTCTTCGAAGCTCACGAGAAGGTTTTCGTATCAGCCCCCGAAGGAGGACCAGACCTCCGAGGCGGAGCTTTCGATGAAAATAATGAATTTGACGATGCCCCTGCTCAGCGTCTACATCTCGTTTATGACGCCCTCCGTGGTCGGTGTATATTGGATGTATCAGAATATGCTCGGAGTGCTCCAGCAGTTCATACTTTCAAAGGTATATCCCATTCCGAGGTTCACGGAAGAGGAGCTTAAGGAAGCAGAAAAGAAGATACGCGGTAAAAACGTCAATTCCAAAAAGAAAAAGCAGAAGGATCCCAACCGTCCCCTTCCGCGCTCGCTCCATCATATAGATGACGACGAATACAACGCGAGAGTAGTGGCAGAGCCGGAAAAGCCCGTTGACGGCGAGAAAAAGACGGTAAGTTCCTTTATAGAGCCTGTTAAGGTCAAGGAATATCCGAAAGAAAACGGCGGAAAAGGCGAAAATATCAAAAACATCGATAACATCGACAACGGTTGAATAAGCGGTCAAATCGATACGGAAGCGCCGAGGGGCGTTTCGGAATAATAAATATGAGAGGTGATACTGAATTGTTACGTAAGGAGATAGGTACCGGAAGAACGGTAGAAGCGGCTATTGCCGACGGAGCAAGGAAGCTCGGAGCGGAGCCGTCCAGAGCGCAGTACGAAATAATCGAAGCTCCGAAAAAGGGCTTTCTCGGATTTGGAGAAGCGCCTGCCAAGGTGTGGGTGTATATCGAGGTCGGCTCGGAACAGATAGCGGTGGATTATATCACGAAGATCACTTCGGATATGGGGCTTGGCGCGGTCGCCGAGGTCGCAAGAGAGCTTAATTCCGAGGGCGGAAAGATCATCAAGGTCAAGGGTGACGGGGCAGGCGTGCTCATCGGTCATCACGGAGAGACGCTTGACGCTCTGCAATATCTTTCAAATCTGGCGGTAAACCGTTATAACGAAGAGAACGGCGAGGACAGCCCGAAAATCACGGTCGACGTTGAAGGCTATCGCTCCAGAAGAGAAGAAACGCTTCGGTCTGTTGCAAGGCGCACTGCCGAAAAGGTGGTAAAATACCGCAGAAACATAGCTCTTGAGCCTATGACGCCGTACGAAAGAAGGATAGTTCATTCCTGCCTTCAAAATTTCAGAGGTGTGACCACAAGCTCGACAGGCACTGACGATGAACGCAGGGTGGTCATCTATTACGATGCAAAGACCGTTGCCGGCGGCAGAAGAGATCACCGCCGCGTAAAGGACGGCGCTGAGATGGATCAGGCGCTCAAAGCCGAAACAAATACTGTTGACGATACCGAGACCGCCGATGTTCAAAATGCCGAAGAGGAGCTGAACATTGCACAAAACGGGGCGGAAGAGGAAGTTCAAAACGACCGATAACCTATATGAAAAACACCGAATGCGTGGGAATTACCGCGTGTTCGGTCGTTTTGCGCACAGGGGTGTGGTCGCGAACGGCTCCCTTTACACAAGGGGAAGCCAAGGCACGCCCCGCAATAAGTTCTAACACAGGCACGAGCGTTAACGCGGGCGGATGATATCCGCCCCTACAGGTGTGATCGTATGGAATGTGGGCGGAGGTTTTGCGCCTTCCCAATGTTCGGTAGGGGCGGATATTATCCGCCCGCTACTACAGATGAACATCCCATTTCCACCGCGAAGCTACACAGAAGTCTTTGCACAGCTTTTCTTGAAAAGCTGATGCTTTCTTTCAGAAAGCGGGCGCGAAGCTACTCGAAAATATTCGAAATGCAGGCTAAAGTTTACATCCTTGCGTGTAACACGGCTTTGCCGTGTTACACCGAGTTGACCTTCGGTCAACTCTATTTGCCAACAGCTTTTCTCGAAAAGCTGGA
>CAZMWM010000080.1:0-9209 GCA_964570105.1 uncultured Lachnospiraceae bacterium
TTCAGAACTACCGACGTTACCGGTAACATCAAGCTTCCCGAGGATGTTGAGATGTGCAAGCCCGGCGATAACGTTATCATGGACGTTGAGCTTATCACTCCTATCGCTATCGAGGTAGGACTCCGTTTCGCTATCCGTGAGGGTGGTAGAACGGTTGGCTCCGGCGTCGTTACCGCTGTTGCTGACTGATAACAGCCGATCATAGCCGTAATTCCCCGAAAGCTAATAACTTTCGGGGAATTATAGGTATTATAGACGTATTTCGTGAATTTGTGCTTCTCCCTTGGATGTAACGCCGTTCTTCGGAGATGCATATACATATTTTAAGGTCGTATATAATAAGGTTTTCGGGGGATGGTGAAATTCCACACCGGCGGTCAAAGTCCGCAAGCCTCAAGGTCGCTTCTTTGGGGCACGAATGGGTGAGATTCCCATACCGACGGTAAAGTCCGGAAGGGAGAAAACGCTTTTTGCTAAGCAAGCTGTGAGAAGTTTTTCTTTTAAGCTCATACCTCCATCCTTTTCATACTTTCGGATGATCGGGGGAGCTTTGTAAATGTATAATTCAAACACGAAAAAAACGGTCAGAAACGTCGTCATCGCTTTGTTTTGTGCGCTGGCTTATGCGAGCGAATGGGTGTTTCGTTTCAAGGTATCGTTTTTATCATTTGACCTCAAGGACGCGGTCATTGCCATCGCGGCGATGGCGTTCGGACCGTCGACTGCGTTGCTTATGGGCGGCTCGGTCGCCTTGCTTGAGTTTATTACCGTAAGTGATACCGGTGTGTACGGTCTGATAATGAACGTTATCTCCACGTGCGTTTTTACAGGTCTGTCCTCGCTGATATATAAGTACCGCAGGACACTCGGCGGCGCGATACTCGGGCTTGTCAGCTCGTGCTTGGCGACCACCGCCGTTATGGCTCTTGCAAATCTTGTAGTTACTCCGTTTTTTATGAGAACGTCGGTGGACGTGGTGCTGGCTATGTTGCCGACCTTGATCCTTCCGTTCAATTTTATAAAATATGTCTTTAATTCGGCGGTCGTTATGCTGCTGTATAAGCCGATAACCAACGCGCTCCGCTATTCGGGCGTCAAGGTCGGGGCGTCGGTTGCGGCATCCGCTCCCGTCGAAGGGGAAAAATCGGGAGAGCATTCCGAAAAGCGGCGACGTCTCGTTCGGATAGCGGTACCGATCTGCGCCGTGGCGGTCATCGCATTAAGTATGGTCATACTGCTCGCCGTTCTTGGCGGTAATGTCGTGATCGGCAAAAAATGAGCCTTTGGACGCGGTGACGCATTCTATATCGGAGGAAGTTTTAACTGATGAGCTTTTTTGTGAAATGTCTGTTGGTGTTCGGGCTTTCAATGGTCCCGATTTTTGAGCTTCGCGGTGCGATACCGCTTGGTTTTGGGTTTGGTTTGCCGCTTTATATGACGCTTATACTGAGCCTCGTCGGAAATATACTCATAGTGCCTTTTATCGTGCTTTTGTTTAAAAAAGTGCTGTTAGTGATGAAAAAGCTGAAATTCACCCAAAAATTGGCTGTATATATCGAGACGCGTGCGCAGAATAAGTCGAAAAAGGTGCAGAATATGCAGTTCTTCGGACTTATGCTGTTCGTGGCGATACCGCTTCCCGGTACGGGAGCGTGGACGGCGTCGATGATCGCCGGAATTACGGATATGAAGCTCAAGGACTCTGTTCCGCCTATCTGCATAGGCGTAGTTATCGCGGCTACCATAGTTACGCTGGCGAGCTACGGTGTTATAAAGATCATCGGAATGTGAATTTGGCTCCAATTCCGGATATGCAATATTTAGGTATGACCTCGCGCTCGGTGCTTGGTCATACCTTTTTATATTCGTTGCTTTGTAAATTTTTTGCAAAAACAAGCCGAAAATGCTTGCTTTTTGTCGACTTGACGTGATATAATGGATGCATTATTATATTATTGCAAGGAGTTATTTTTAATGTCAAAGGATGAAGAGCGGGTGCGCAGTCGGCGAGCAGTCCGCAGAGTGGTGTGGAGCATCGTCGGTTGTATAGCATTTACTGTTGCTACGACGTTGTTTGCTTTGACAGTTTGGTATGATAAGGAATACAGCTCTACTTTGAAGGAGCTTTTGTATACGATAGTATCACCGCTTCAAGGGACGGGAACTGACGTTGTAAACAGTATTTTGCGCATAGCCGTTCCGGTAGCCGTATCTTCGGTCGTAATTTACGCCTTAGTCGCATTTTTTATCCGCAAGCCGGGAGTCAAATTCAGAAAAGCCGGACTTGTGGGTCTGATCTTAAGCTTTGCGCTTCTGATAAATTCCGTCGTGTATGCCGGATGTATCTTGAACGTTGCGGATTATGTGCGGTCGATCTTTGACACGACCACGATCTATGAGGACTATTATATCTCGCCGGATACGGTGGTCATCGGCGCGGACGGCGATACGAAAAATCTGATCTGTATATATCTTGAAAGTATGGAAACGACGTACGCATCCACCGAAGTCGGCGGAGCACAGGAGGGCGTCAATTACATACCGTTGCTCACTCAACTTGCAATGGAAAACGTAAGCTTTTCGGATAAGGCTGATGGGATATTGGGCGGCTTTCATTCCCCGAGCGGTACCGGTTGGACGAGCGCGGCTATATTTGCCACCACCTCCGGTCTGCCGTTTTCGTTCCCTCTTGCGGACGTGAATACTATGAACGAGCGGCAGAGCTACGCGTCACAGGTTACTGCGCTTGGCGATATCCTTGCAAAAGCAGGCTATAAGCAGGAGTTCATCTGCGGATCGGATGCAGTATTTGGCGGAAGGAAGCTGTATTTTACTCAGCACGGCGGATACGAGATATTCGATCTGTTTACGGCGCGAGAAGAGGGATACGTCTCGGAGGATTATCACAATAAATGGTGGGGATATGAGGACCTGTATCTCTACGAGATAGCTAAAGATGAGGTTTTGGAGCTTGCTTCGGGAGATGCACCGTTCAATCTTACCATCCTTACCGTGGATACTCACGCGACCGACGGATACGTTTGCTCCGCTTGCGGAGACGAATATGAAAACAAGACGGGCAACGTTATCAAGTGCGCCGATCGTCAAGTGTATGAGTTCGTGGAATGGTGCAAGGAGCAGAGCTTCTACGAGGACACCGCAATAGTTATAATCGGTGATCACTCGCGTCACGACACGTCCCTTGTCGGCGATATCGATGAATACGACCGCACGGTATACAACTGCTTCATCAACGCCGCGGTCGAGCCGTCCGCTTCCACGAGCAACAGGGTGTTCACTACTATGGATATATTTCCTACGCTTCTTGCGGCTATCGGATTTACGGTCGAGGGAGAGCGTTTGGGGCTTGGAACGAATATGTTTTCGTCCGCGGAAACTTTAGCCGAGCGGCTCGGGTATGAGTATCTTTCGAATGAGGTCAGTAAATATTCCGAATACTATATAAAGACCTTCGCTTGATTTTGAGTATTTTCAATGAAAATGCGCGAATATTGAAAAAACTATTGATTTTGAGCGAAATACGTGATATAATATACCTTGTGTGATACAAGCGTTAGCAATGCGTATCGGAGCAAAAACGAATATACGTCTTATCAAGAGCGGCGGAGGGACTGGCCCTGTGAAGCCCGGCAACCTACATTTAAAAGTGTGCAAGGTGCTAATTCCCGAGAGATGAGAATTGAGATCAGCTCACCCTCTCGGGACGCCGTTCCGGGAGGGCGAGATTTGTTTTATGGCGCTTGAGATACTTTTAAGACGGAAAAAGAGAAAGGAAGCCTTCGTGTAAAACGTTGGCTAAGGTCTAAAAAACAATGGGTAAGCTTAGATATTTTACGTCCGAGTCGGTCACCGAGGGACATCCGGATAAAATATGCGACTGTGTTTCGGACGCGATACTTGATGCGATACTCGAGCAGGATCCTGCGGCGCGTGTCGCCTGTGAGACCACTGCGACCACGGGCATAGTTTCGCTTATGGGAGAGATAACCACAAGTGCAAAGGTGGATTATCAGCAGATAGTCCGCGATACCGTCAACCGGATAGGATATGACGATGCCGATTACGGCTTTGACGGCAACACCTGCGCTGTGAGCAATTACATACATCATCAGTCTCCCGATATAGCGCTCGGCGTGGACAAGTCCTACGAGGCTAAGGCAGGGGAGATGGACGACGGACTTGACACCGGAGCGGGAGACCAGGGAATGATGTTCGGATACGCTTGCGATGATACTCCCGAGCTTATGCCGCTCCCGATATCGCTCGCGCACCGTCTCGCCAAAAGGCTCACCGAGGTCAGACGTAACGGAACGCTTCCGTATCTGCGTCCGGACGGAAAAACTCAGGTGACGGTGGCGTACGATGACGGTTGTGTCGTTGGAGTGGATACCGTCGTGGTCTCATCTCAGCATTCGGCGGATGTGGATATCGCGGTAATTCGCCGAGATATCGAAAAATACGTTATAGACGCCGTCATTCCCGAGAGTATGAGAATGGACGGTATGAAGGTGTTCGTCAACCCCACCGGTCGCTTTGTTATCGGCGGACCTTGCGGAGACAGCGGACTTACCGGTCGAAAGATAATCGTCGATACTTACGGCGGTTGGTCGCGTCACGGCGGCGGAGCGTTCTCCGGTAAGGATCCCACCAAGGTCGACCGCACGGCGGCTTACGCGGCAAGATACGTAGCCAAGAATATAGTAAAAGCAGGGCTTGCGAAGAAATGCGAGATACAGATAGCGTACGCCATCGGCGTTGCAAGACCGGTCTCCGTGCTCGTCGAAACGTTCGGAACCGGTACGGTGGACGAGAGTGCGCTTGCGGACGCGGTGTGTGAGGAGTTCGATCTTCGTCCTGCCGCCATTATAAAGAATTTTGCTCTTCGCAGACCGATATATTCGGCGCTTGCCGCTTACGGTCATATGGGAAGAGAAGAGCTTGACGTTCCGTGGGAGCGCTGTGACCTTGCGGAAAGATTGCAGGAGCGTTTTTGCTGATATAGGAGCGAACGGCTGAATTTGCGACGGGGAGGAGAGGTACCGATGGAACAGCCTGACGGCATGGAAAGCATTGAAGGCGCGGTCGAGCGTATCACGTATCAGAACAACGATAACGGATACACGGTCTGCGTTATAAGCCGAGAAGCCGGAGACGGCAAGACCGAGGCTCTTACTCTCGTCGGGATAATGCCGTATTTGAGCGTTGGAGAAACGGTAAAGGCTGTCGGAAGATGGGGCTTTCACCCGACCTTCGGCAGACAGTTCAACGTCGATTATTTCGAAAAACAGCTTCCGACTACGGAAAGCGCGATGCTTCGCTATCTTTCCTCGCGTACGGTGAAGGGCATAGGTCCAAAGACTGCCGCAAGGATAGTTGCCGCATTCGGAGAGGGTACCTTTGACGTTATAGAGAACGATCCCGAGCGGCTCTCCACTCTCGGCGGTATCAGCCGCGCCAAGGCGATGGAGATAAGCGCGTCCTTTAAGGAGCAATTCGGCGTTCGCGCGGTGATGATGTTCTGCCGCGAGCACTTCGGACCGGCTATGGCGGTACGCATATACAAGCGTTGGGGAAATTCCGCCGTTGACGTTATGAAGAGCGATCCGTATTCGCTTTGCGACGAGATAAACGGTATCAGCTTCGAAAAAGCGGACAAGGTGGCAATGAGCCTTGGCGTCGAGAAAAATTCTCCTATGCGCGTGCGTTCGGGAATATGCTTTATCCTCGAGCATAACGCAAGGCAGAACGGGCATACCCTCGTGCCGAAAGACAGGCTCGTCGGTCTTACGTGTAATATGCTCGGCGTTACGGAGGAAGATGCGCTTGCCGGTATAGATATACTTGAGGTAAAGAAGCGCGTTAAGGTGCGAGCCTTGGGCGGAAGAGAATGCGTCTGGCTCACAAAATATTACGATGCCGAAATGTATATAGCAGAAAAGCTTTTCGCTCTCGAAAAATATTGTACCGGAATATCCGGCGCAAGAGCCGAAGAGATCATCTCGTCGGTGGAGAAGGAAGAGGGGCTTGAATACGACACGGATCAGAAAAAAGCGATAATCCGTTCGCTGTGTGGCGGTGTTCTGTTGCTTACCGGAGGTCCCGGAACGGGAAAGACCACGGTCATACGTGCGGTCATAAGGCTGTACGAGGAGCTTGGAATGGAGGTCACGCTTGCCGCTCCGACGGGGCGTGCCGCCAAACGAATGACCGAGGCTACCGGGCGCGAAGCCAAGACGGTACACAGACTTCTCGAGATGATGTATTCCGAGAACGAGGAGCCGCGCTTCGTGCGTGACGAGAACGATCCGCTCGACGAGGATGTCGTTATAATCGACGAAGCCTCAATGATAGATACGATCGTTATGGCAGGGCTTCTGCGCGCGGTACGCAAGGATGCGCATCTGATATTGATAGGAGATGCGGATCAGCTTCCGTCCGTCGGTGCGGGAAATGTTCTGAACGAGCTTTTGAGATGCGACAGCTTCCGCTCCGTCCGTTTGAAGAAGATATTCAGACAGGCAGGGGAGAGCCTTATAGTCACGAACGCTCACGCGATAAATTCCGGGGAATTGCCGGAGCTAAGCTCCAAAAATAACGATTTCTTTTTTCTGTCGCGAGACGACGAGAAAAAGACGGCGAACGCCGTGGTGGAGCTGTGCGTCAACCGTCTGCCGAGAAAATACGGAGAGGGCATTCGTGACGGTATACAGGTCATAACGCCGTCTCATAAGGGCGCGGCAGGCACGGACGCGTTGAATATGATACTTCAAAGCGCTCTTAATCCCCCGTCTCCCAAGAAAAAGGAGAAAAAGTCGAACGGTATCGTATTTCGTGAAGGCGACAAGGTAATGCAGATCAAAAACGATTACGATATAGTTTGGACGCGCGGAGCGGAAGAGGGATGCGGAGTTTTTAACGGAGATATCGGAGTCATACTTGATATCGACGTTGAAGAGGAAAAGGTCACGGTAAGCTTTGACGGCAGGATCACCGAATATGATTTTACTATGCTTGATGAGCTTGAGCACGCGTATGCGATAACCGTGCATAAAAGTCAGGGAAGCGAATATCCCGTCGTGATACTTCCGCTTTACAATTGCGGGGATCGGTTGCTTACGAGAAATCTTCTGTACACGGCGGTAACGAGAGCGCAAAATATGGCGGTGCTCGTGGGAGATGCGTCGGTGGTGCAAAAAATGGTGATGAATAACCGTCAGACGAAGCGTTATACGGGGTTGGGGCATTTTCTTGCCGAGCTTGGCGACGTATCGATGGATGAAGTCAGTGGCTCCGAGGATGATGGTTAAGGGGCGCTCACGGTAAAGACGGATATGGGAATACGCCTCGATATACTTAGGATGCTCAGAGCATTGACCGTTATCCCGCGTTGCGTCGCGTGCGGTAGCGTGACGGACGGGCATAATGCCGGGCTGTGCGAGGATTGCAGGAGACGGTATTTCACCGAAAAAGCCAAATGCTGTACGGTCTGCGGATTTCCGGCTATCGAATGCCGTTGCGGTATAGAGTCGGATGGAAAGAGACTTCCGGTCATACACTGCGCCCTATACGATCCGCGTAAGCTTGGAGTGGTCGCGCGGCTGGTGTTCTCCGCCAAGGATGGCTACTATCGCGATCTGTTCGAGTTTATGGCAAACGAATGCTACAGAGCACTTATAGCAAAGGAATGCTTCGTGACCGAGACGCCGCTGGTGACTTGGGTGCCGCGAAGGATGCGCGCGTATATTCGGATAGGTCACGATCAATCTCGCGAGCTTGCCGTGCGGATAGCCAAAAAGCTCGGTACCGACTGCGTGTCAACGTTGTATAACGGCGGTCGCTCTCAGCAAAAGGCGCTTTCGCGTGACGAGCGTATGCGCAACGCCAGAATGGCTTACCGACTTAAGCGGAACGCCGCAGAAATAGTTTGCGGAAAAACGGTAATAATCGTAGATGATCTCATAACCACGGGAGCGACGCTGACGGCGGCGTCTGCTCTTCTTAAGAAAGCGGGAGCCAAGCGTCTTGTGTTGCTCACGTATGCAAAGACCGACAATCAGTTCCGCAGGTATAGATTCAAGCAGAGCTGATAAAGCAGAAGAAAGTAAAGGAAAGCATATTCTTATGGCATTGAAGAGAGATAAGCACGGAAGGATAAAAAGACGTTGGGGAGACAGATGGAACGGGCGCAGGCTCAGGACGCTTCCTCCGATGATGTACGTCGTTCCCTTCGTTATGCGTGACAGGTGTGACGCGCAGAATTATTTCCGCGGCTCTGTCGATATGGATGTTGTGGAAGGATACCTGAGAAAGCTCAAAACGCAGGACGGCGGCAAGCTTAAGGGCGTTGGCTTTATGCATCTGCTCGCCGCGGCTTATGTAAGGACGGTGTCGCAGATGCCGGCTATAAACCGCTTCGTTGCCGGACAGCGTATCTATGCAAGAAAAGATATCAGTATGTCGATGGTGGTCAAAAAGAGCCTTGAGCTGAACGCGCAGGAGAGTATGATCAAGGTCAGATTTCTTCCGACGGATACGATAGAGGACGTTTACGGAAAGATGGAAGAAAAGATAGCGATAGCCAAGTCGTCCGGGGATACGAACGGCTTTGACCGCATCACGAGAAAGCTTTTCGTGCTTCCGTCGCTACTGTTTCGGTGCTTTATAAACATTATCCGTTTCCTTGATTATTTCGGTATTATGCCGAAGGCTCTTGACGAGGTCTCGCCGTTTCACGCATCGTTTTTTATCTCGAATTTAGGCTCCTTGGGTATACCGACGATATACCATCATCTTTACAATTTCGGCAATATGCCGCTGTTCATCACCTTCGGAAGTATGTACAGACAAAAGGAGATAGACAAAGAGGGAAACGAACGGATCAAAAAACGGCTGGATTATACCATCGTTATGGATGAACGTATAACGGACGGACATTATTATGCTTCGGCTTTCAAGTCCTTGGAGCATTATATGCGACACCCGGAGCTTCTTGAGATACCGCCCGAGAATGTGGTCGATGATATAGAATAGTACAAAAAATACGCCTCGTGGCTGTCACCCGTTTACTTGAGTGACAGCCACGAGGCTTTGTATATAGGATCAATCTATGTCGTAGCTATAGACCAGTCTGTAGACAGTCCACCAATTTCCGTCCTTGCTCACGGCTTTCCATTGCTCCTCGGTGCCGC
>CAZMWM010000081.1:0-8943 GCA_964570105.1 uncultured Lachnospiraceae bacterium
GCGCAAGGATGTAAACTTCAGCCTACATTCCGAATATTTTCGCGTAGCTTCGCGGCGCTTTTTGAAAAAAGCTTAGCAAAAACTTCTGAGTAGCTTCGCGGTGGAAAACGGGTGTTCCGTCAGTAGGGAACGACAATCTGTCGTTCTGCAAAACACCGTTTACGTTTATGCAAAATCCAAAAGTAACACCCACACACGACCGCCGCGACGCTTTTTGAAAAAAGCTTAGCAAAAACTTCTGAGTAGCTTCGCGGTGAAATATTGATATCACATCACAGAGGTACGCCCACCTGTGTTTGCACTAATTCGGGGCGTACCTTTGCCTTCCCCAGCGGGGGAAGGGGGACCGCGGTAGCGGTGGATGAGGTGTCAATACAGTTGAACGCAAGCGTTCAACTGTGGCTTACACAGCTTTGCTGTGTAAGCGCTAAAATATAAAGCTTTTCTATTGTTCAACTGTGGCTTGCGTGGCAAAACCACGCTACGCGCTAAGCTGTAGACTTCGGTTATAAAGATAAGCATTTGAAGTGTGGCTAAGCTGTAAGCCTTAAATTAAATTCCGTGAATAAGGCGCCCTCCCCGCACAGGTCACTTGCGTCCGCGTTTAAACAGAATTTCGAAAAAAACTCAGCTTCCAAGCCTAAATTCGGCAGGAGCTGAGTTTTTTCTATCTTCATTTTCGTATCAGCCGTACGCATCAATGCTTTGCGGCTTTTTTACTGTTTATGGGCATATAAGCTATCATCGTCTTGAGATTGCCGTGCTTTATCGCGTGCACCAATCCGGGAAGCTGTTCCTCGAACACTCTGCGATGATAGAACGAATTTTCGGACGGAAGTCTCGAGAAGGCGGCACTGAGCACAGTCCTCAGCTCATCCGGAGAATATTCCTCAAGCTGGAGTGCCGCACTGTTAATATCCTCCTCGCTCAGGCTGACGTGATCCGCTCCCGGCATAAGGAACTGACATATCACGGCGCAGAGCAGTACCGGAACGTAAAGATTGGCTATATCGCGGTTAAGCTCGCTTGAGCGCATCACCTCGAACGATACCACGTTCACCACCTCACCGCTCACATAAGAACGGCAGAAATCATTTTCGCAAAGCAGGTTTGCGAGGTATCTCTTAAGTCTCCATATACCGTTTCCGCCCGTCGAAAGTGCGGTACGGTATCGCATAGTGACCGGGCTTTTATGAGCCGCAAATCTTATATCATAGCTTTTGAGAAAGCTCTTCACGTCCTCATCTATCGTGCGATTGTACGCTTCCGTCGCGCCGACAAGACGCGTACGCTTGATGCGGAACAGGAGAGCCGTGCAGTCAGCCGTCAGTTTTTTAAGGTAAGCTCCTCCTGCGTCGTACAGATACGCCGCGGTCTTGCCGGTGAGCATCTCAAGCGCCGCCGTGGGCGTTCCGGCATTCATCAGAGCCGCATCGATATTGTAATAAAGGCTTGAAAGCAGATCGTTTGCCCGCTCGTTTCCCATAGACTGCGACTTACCGTCGGTATATTCGTCTATGACCTCGGCGAGATGATCGAGTATCTTGACCTTGAGCGCCAAAGACTCCTCCTCGCTCAGTTTTCCGATCCTTACAGCCTCACGCAAAAGGCTAACGGTGTATTCGCTCCTGTTGAGCCGCGTCTCGTCAAACGGCACGCTTTCCCTCTCAGGCTCAAACCTTTCAAGCTCGTTCATCAGATCCTTCCTTTCCGTTCGTCAATATAATGTCACCCGTCACGGGAATCCTTCTCACTGCGTATCCTCGAGATGAAGATATCCAGCTCTTCCGCGTCGTAAAGCTTTGATGTATCTCCGCCAACGACGTTCTCAAACAGATAATGTAAAAACTCCATCACCTGATCGTCCGTGGCGGCGTCGTCCGTCTCGGTCTTTATGGTGTAGAAGCATTCGAGCAGATCCTCGACCACTTGGCGGAAATTAGTGTTATCCACATATCCGCTCTCGCAAAATTCCTTTACTATCCTTCCGGCGGCGCCAAGCCCTATCTCTATCCGTTCAGCCTCAGCCAAAGCCTCGCTTCGAAATTCGGCGATATCCGCGCAGTCGGAGCTTGAAAGCGTGATACCGTGCTCCGCCGTGGTATCTCCGAGCGTGGCAAGCTCTGCGGCAAACGCTTGGTTCTGCAGCTTTATAAGCTGTTTGTTTTGAAATAATGACAGATAATTGGGCATGATCCGACGCCTTCCCCTCATCCGGTCGAATTTAAAAAAAGTTAAAATATCCCTCTTGACAAAAACGGCTCTTTATGCTATTATGAAAATGAGCCTTGGTATCGGGACGGTATGACCGGATATCCTCACGTATTCTGTCTATATTATACATCAATGCGCGACGGATTTCAAGCGGATATTGTGAATTTTATTTTCTTTCCCGTGTAATGCCACAATATATAGGCTCACGCGAGGACATGTCGTTCGATCCACCTTGCTTACAGAGAACGGAGACGGGAGCGAAAGCTCGGGCTGAGATCTCCGCAGTACAGGCTCGTACGGTACCGCCGCGCGTCGCTTCAAATTCCATAAATGAGTTAAAATTCGGGTGGGACCGTGCAATGGGCTGTATAGCTCTTCGCACCCCGATGCAGACGTTTTTCGTTCGGCATCGGGGTGCTTTTCGTTTTCCCACCTCAAAAAGAAAGGATGATATACACAATGGCTACCGTTTACGAATACCTCAAGGATAAAGGACTTATGAGTCGCGACGTTATCGCAGCGAGCATAAACGGAGAGACCGCGGAGCTTACCTCGGAGCTTCCCGAGGGGGCGGACGTCACCCCGCTGACATTTGCAGACGATGCCGGCAAGCAGGTGTTCTGGCACACCGCATCCCACATACTCGCTCAAGCGGTAAAGACGCTCTATCCCGATGCCAAGCTCACCATAGGACCGGCTATCGACCGCGGATTTTATTACGATGTTGACCGCGACACTCCCTTCTCGGGTGATGAGATAGCCAAGCTCGAAGCCGAGATGACCAAGATCGTAAAAGCCGACCTCAAGCTTGAGCGTTTCACGCTTCCGCGCGAGGAAGCAAAGAAGCTTATGGAGGAGCGCGGCGAGCCGTACAAGGTACTGCTCATCGACCGCGTCCCGGAGGGTGAGGAGATATCCTTCTACCGACAGGGAGATTTCGTCGATCTCTGCGCAGGACCGCATCTTTTTTCGACCGGCGCGGTAAAAGCCTTCAAGATCCTACAGATCACCGGAGCGTATTGGGAGGGCAACGCGAGCAATAAGATGCTCCAGAGGATATACGGCGTCGCATTTCCCAAGAAAGACGAGCTTACGGCGCATCTGAATATGCTCGAGGAAGCCAAAAAGCGCGACCATAATAAGCTCGGACGCGAGCTTGAGCTGTTCACCACCGTTGACGTCATCGGTCAGGGGCTTCCGATACTTCTTCCCAAGGGCGCAAAGATGCTACAGATACTCCAGAGATTTGTCGAGGACGAAGAAGCCAAGCGCGGCTGGCTCCTCACCAAGACGCCGTATATGGCTAAGCGCGAGCTGTATAAGCTCTCCGGACATTGGGATCACTATCTCGACTCGATGTTCATCCTCGGAGATCCGAACGACGAGACCAAGGAATGCTTCGCGCTCAGACCTATGACCTGCCCCTTCCAATATCAGGCGTATCTCAATCGCGCACGCTCTTACCGTGATCTTCCTCTGCGCTATAACGAGACCTCCACGCTCTTCCGCAACGAGGACTCGGGAGAGATGCACGGGCTTATCCGCGTACGTCAGTTCACCATATCGGAAGGACACCTTATGTGTCTGCCGGAACAGCTCGAGGATGAATTCAGAGGCTGTCTCGAGCTTGCGGTATATATGCTCAAGACGCTCGGGCTTTACGAGGACGTCTCCTACCGCTTCTCGCAGTGGGATCCCGACGACAGGAGCAAGTATATCGGCACGCCCGAGCAGTGGGACGAGGCTCAGAGTATAATGAAGAAGATACTCGACCACCTCGAGATCCCGTACAAGGTCGGCATAGGTGAGGCGGCATTCTACGGACCGAAGCTCGATATCCAGATCCGCAACGTGTACGGTAAAGAGGACACTCTCATCACTATCCAGATAGACCAGCTCCTTGCGGAGAGATACGGAATGGAGTACACCGACCGCGACGGTCAGAAGAAGCATCCGTATATCATCCACCGCACCTCGCTCGGCTGTTACGAGAGAACGCTCGCGCTCCTTATCGAAAAATACGCAGGCGCGTTTCCGCTTTGGCTCTCGCCAAACCAGATGACCGTGCTTCCGATAAGCAACGACTTTGACGCTTACGCCAAAGAGGTGACCGAGAAGCTGAAGTCAGCCGGTCTGCGTGCGGAGCTTGATAACAGAAATGAGAGGATCGGCTACCGCATCCGCGAAGCCAAGCTCTCAAAGGTACCGTATATCCTCGTCGTAGGCGAAAAGGAAATGAACGAAAAGACCGTTACCGTGAGAAACCGCAAGGAAGAGAGCTACACCAAGCCGCTTGACGAATTTATCTCTCAGGCGCTTTATGAGGTAGCAACCAAAGCAAGATAAGCATCGAAAAACAGCATTTTTTGACGAATATCATTCTCACAACACCCCGCCAACGACACGCATGTTTGCAGAAAGGAACACCCATTGAATAACGATCGGGAATATTCCACCGGGGAAAGCCCCAAATATGACCGTGAGCACACCTCTGCCGAATACAACGCCTATCGCGACGACATATCGGTACAGGCAGCCGTCAAAGCCAAGCTTCCGCAAGATATTTCGGTCGACGGTCCGCGACCGGGCGAGCCGCCGGAGTGGTTTTTCGCCAGACGCGCACACGAGCAGAATATCATAAGGACCGAGAGCCGCCGCTTGTTGCGTAGCAGCTCCAACCGTATGGGACTGCTACTGCTCCTATATCTCCTGATATCCACGTCTTTGCAGATCGCGGTATCGCTCATAACCTCCTCGATAGGCAGTGACTTCTTCTATCAGACTGACATCGGCGGCACGGTCTTTATGCTCATCGTATACGTTCTGATATATCCCGTAGCGTTTCCGATAGCAATTTATGTCGGAGATATTGGCGAAAAGCGCACTTTAAAGTCGTATTTCCGCAAACCCGACTGTTCCCCTTGGTACGTTTTGAAGAGCGCCGTGCTTGCCATCGGTGCGGCTTACGTGGCAAGCATCGCCGTAAATATCATCACCTCGATGCTGACCGATATCACCGGAATAGAGATATACGATCCCGGACTTTCGGACACCTTCACCTCTGCCTTTGACGCCGTGGCGTATTTCGTCGCCCTGTGCATATTCGCTCCCCTGTTTGAGGAATTGTTCTTCCGCGGAACGATGCTTGCGCATCATCTGAAATTCGGCGGATGGCAAGCGGTGCTCGCGACGTCGATAATGTTCGGGCTATTCCACCAAAATCTCCAGCAATTCGTGTACACGGCTGTCACCGGAGCGGTATTTGCGCTTGTCGTCATAAAGACCGGCTCGCTCATACCGTCGGTAATAATGCATTTTTCCTTCAATCTCATAGCGTATCTGCAAATGCTCACGGGCTATCTTATCGATAATTACGACGCGCTTATGAGCGGAGAGAGCACCGTAGCCGAAGGAAGTCCGATAGCCGTCACCCTCTTCACCTTCTTCAATTATCTTCCCTATCTGCTGATACTTGCGGCTGTCATCATACTCATCGTCGAGCTTTTGTATAACAAAGGGAGCTTCCGTCTCCCCTCCGGCGACAGTATGCTCACAGAGTCGGAAAATAACTCGTGCTTCTTCAGCGCCCCCGCGGTCGTAGCCGCGATAGCGATAGTCGGAGTAATAATAATATTTTACGCCTTCGTTTATCCAATCCTGCTGTAAAGCTCGCTTGAGCACTCGGCATCAAAGCACCGACGTCGGCGTTCATATCGCACATCACAAAAACTGCCGTTTGCTCAAGCCCGAGCGAGCGGCAGTTTTGATATTCAGCCGCAAAAATCTAAAGATGACCGCGTTTTTATGCGTGATAAATGCGTTTTTTACTTGACAATATTAAGTCAATATGTTATAATAGATACGCTGAACATATACGCGTCCGCGCGACGCTCAAGAACTGTTTTCAAATATATGCGGTAACGGAGCCGAAAAGCGCCCTTGGGCTTCCCCGTTACCCTCGAACAAAAAAAAGAAAGGCTTGGTAAGCTATAATGAAGATGACACTCGTTGTACTCGCGGCAGGTCTCGGCTCTCGCTTCGGCGGAGACAAGCAGATATCCAAGGTCGGACCGAGCGGTGAGCTGCTTATGGAATACTCTATATACGACGCGATAAAGGCAGGCTTCGGAAGAGTGGTATTCATACTCAAAAAAGAGATGCTTGAGACCGTAAAGCGCACCTGCGGAGAGCGCATTGAAAAATACGCCGAGGTGCACTACGCGATACAGGACTATTCAGATCTTCCCGATTTTTATAAGCTTCCGCCGGAGCGCGTCAAGCCCTTTGGCACCATACACGCCACGCTCTGCGCAGCTCCGTATATAGACGGACCGTTCGCCACCGTGAACGCAGACGATTATTACGGCGTCGAAGGCTTTAAGATCATGTACGACCGTCTCGCTTCCTTGAAGGACGCAGACGAGGCTGTCATAGTTCCCTACGTGCTCAAGAACACGCTGAGCGATAACGGCGGAGTTTCCAGAGGCGTGTGCGACATAAGCCCGAACGGCGAGCTGATCAGCATAGCCGAGACCTCCGGAATACGCGCAGAGGGCGACAAGATACTCAGCGACAGCGGAGAGCTTTCTCCCGACGCGTACGTATCGATGAATCTTTGGGGATTCCACGGAGACGCTATCAACGATATGAAGGAATACTTCTATGATTTCCTGCGTTCACTGCCCGAAGGAGAGCTAAAGGCTGAATGCTACCTGCCGCTGTTCGTGAATACCCTCATGGCTCGCGGATGCAGAGTGTCCGCCTGCCCCTCGGGAGACAAGTGGTTCGGTATGACGTATTCCGCAGACCGCCCGGACGTTATGAGCCGCTTAAAGGTGCTGACCGATGAAGGCGTATATCCCGAAAATCTTTTCTGACGCTGAACGACGATCAAAAAATTGAAAAGGAACGGTCAAATAACGATATGGCTCTTAATGAAAGAGACTCCGATCAACGCATCGCGGCTGCTTGTAAGGCTTTCCGCATCTGCGGAGATCTCGTCGATATCACGCTGATAACGCGCGGAAATATAAATACCACCTACCGCGTCACCTTCGAAAACGAGGGAAAAAGAAAATCGTACCTTCTCCAGAAGGTCAATACATACGTCTTTAAGGATCCGCTCCATATAATGGAGAATATCAATAACGTCACGTCCTATATTCGCGAAAAATATCCCAATTCTCATTCAAACGTGCATTTTCACCATTGCAATGACGGAAGCAATTACTTTTTTGACAGTAAGGGCGAATTTTGGAGACTGAGCAATTACATTCCATCCCTCTCATTCGACCTCTGCGACGACCCGAAGGTGCTGTTCGGCGCAGGCTATGCGTTTGGCAATTTCCAGATGAAACTTTCCGATTTCGACGCAAGCTGTCTGCACGAGACCATTCCGAATTTCCACAATACGCCCAAGCGTATCGAAAAGTTTTTTGCCGACGTTGAGGCTGACGAATGCGGACGTGTGCACGAGGTCCCGGACGAGATCGCATTTACAAGAGAACACGCCGAGCTTGCCGGACGTCTTATGTCTATGCTCGAAAACGGAGAGCTTCCGCTGAGGGTAACGCATAACGATACCAAATCCAATAACGTGCTTTTCGATCCGGAAACGCTCGAGCCGCTCACGGTCATCGATCTTGACACCGTGATGCCCGGTCTGGTCGCGTTCGATTTCGGAGACGCCATCCGCTCGGCGGCAAATACCGCAAAGGAGGATGAGCCGGATCTCTCGACGGTATCCCTCGATCTTGAAAAATTCACCGCGTTTGCAAAGGGCTTTATATCGGCGACCGAGGGGCACCTCACCGAAAACGAGCTGGATACGCTCGCGCTCGGAGCATTCACCCTCACCTTTGAGCAAGCGGTGCGTTTTCTTGACGATTATATAACGGGAGATAAATATTTCCGCACGGAATACGCCGGTCACAATCTCGTTCGCGCCAAATGCCAGTACAAGCTCGCCGCAGATACCCTTGCGAAGCTTGACAAAATGCGTGACATAGTGCGCGATATTGCCTCGCAACAGCAATAAACGACTATACATTCAAAAGAAATAACACTATTTAACATCGGCATATTATGAAGCTTAAGATCCTGAGAATTATATTGATGCTGATCCTGATAGCCGACTCTGCGTTCATATTTCATAATTCCGCAGAGGAAGCGACAGCATCGTCCGCCGCATCGGGCGCGGTAACGGAACGCATAGCACAGCTCTTCGTTCCGCACTTTCGGGAAATGGACGAAGCCGAACAGATGCGAACTGTGTCCCTTATGAATTCCGCGGTGCGCGAATGTGCGCATATGATACAGTTCGTTCCGTTCGGTGCGTCGCTTTATTGGCTCCTTTGTACGCTTCAGGTCAAAAAGAAGATAAAACGACTTTTCTTCCCGATCACGCTCGGATGCGGCTTTCTGTACGCGCTCTCGGATGAGATACATCAGCTGTTCGTTCCCGGACGTGCGTTCCAATGGGCTGACATAGGCATGGATACGTGCGGAGTCCTTCTCGGAGCCGCCGCGGTCGCTCTGCTCTTAAAAATAATATCACTTTGCAGGTCGAAAAGATCTCCCGATACCGATAAGACCGCGTGACACGGGACAGTTTAATGTGTGACATCATATCCTCACGAAAGGAAGTCTCCCACACAGGGAGACAAAGGTATAACGAAGTCTGAAAGATAAACCAAATGAGAGGAAGTAAAAAAGAGCGCAAGAAGGCAA
>CAZMWM010000082.1:0-8712 GCA_964570105.1 uncultured Lachnospiraceae bacterium
TATTGCAAATAATCACAAATTGGTTTTAGAATTCGATTTTCGTTACTAATTCTCCTGTGTTTAAGTCCCCTATGAAATTACACTACTCTCAAACGCGGTTGGGCTACAC
The DNA here is from genome assembly GCA_964570105.1 of uncultured Lachnospiraceae bacterium. Taxonomy (GTDB): domain Bacteria; phylum Bacillota; class Clostridia; order Oscillospirales; family CAG-272; genus SIG673. Next base: position 110 of record CAZMWM010000082.1, read on the forward strand.
GAGCCAATATGAAGGTTTAAGTCCCCTATGAAATTACACTACTCTCAAACTTCTTCCAGTCAATTTTCATGTTCTTTCTGTTTAAGTCCCCTATGAAATTACACTACTCTCAAACACTCGGCTAATGTGATCCAAGAGCCTTTTGTTTAAGTCCCCTATGAAATTACACTACTCTCAAACTTATACCTCCGTTTTTTGTATTTGTCAAGGTTTAAGTCCCCTATGAAATTACACTACTCTCAAACCCGTAACCCGGTTCACCCGGACCCGAATAGTTTAAGTCCCCTATGAAATTACACTACTCTCAAACTCCTTGTTGAGGTTATAAATCGTCGTGTAGTTTAAGTCCCCTATGAAATTACACTACTCTCAAACCTCAAACCTCAAATTGCTTCAAAAAGCAACGCGACCGCCTACACCGGTCGGAGGTGGAGGATGTGGGACTCAAACACTGCTATTCTATTATACACATATCTTCATCCAAAATCAAGCGTTTTTCCCAATTATTTTTGGGATATTCCCGATTTTCGAACATTATCACCGAATATCCGTGCAAAACGATAGACCGAAAAAACTCTTCTGCTTCCTTTTCGCTGAGAAAGCTCCGCAAATTAACGGTAAAAAACACCTTTTCCCGTTCAAATTCTCTGACAAGCTCGAAATAATCAAGAAGCATTTCGGGCAAAGAGGTATGATCGTTGACTATCTCCGGACCGGATGCTTTGATAACGGAAGCCGGACTTATCTTTCCGAACGCCAAATTACAATCAAACGATAGCGAAAGCTCCGACAAATATTTTTCGATCACGGACATCAGCTTCATCGTCTCCTGATAATTTTCCGGCAAGAGCGCTTCCTTTTCAAGCGCACCGACTATCTTACTCAAAAGCGTTTTCCTGTTCAAGTCAAACTGAAAGAAATCGGAGATCAGCTCCGCCGCAGAAGAAAAAGACAGCAGCTTGTCGTTCTGAAAGAGCACGGAGCTTTCTGTATTTCCCTCTATCGACGAAGCTATATCGCGAAGGATCTCGTAAAATGCGTCCGGTTTCTCTATCACTACCGTATTGACCTTCCCCTCACAGGTCGATATCTCGGAGTCAAAATACGGATGACGGTATATCACAATATCACCACTCTTTCATCCGAATCAACAATATCCGTCTTATATTCACCGGAAATGCATTCCATCGAAGCAAACTGCTTCTCGGTGACACACAGCACCTGCACCGAGCCGGACGACGGCTTGTTTTTTCGGATCACGTTGATGACCGCCCGTTGCGCGGATGGGGTTATGAGCATCCGAGTATAAACGGATTCTTGGAGCATAAAAAAGCCATTTTTGATCAGCATCGTCCTGAAACGGCGATACTGCCGCTTATCCTCCTGCGTTTCGGTCGGCAGATCAAAAAGCACTATCGTTCTCATAAATCTATAACTCATTTTCTTTGATAAAAGATCACCTTCGATGCGTCGCCTTCATTCAAAGCCTCGAACACCGAATGGCAGTATATCTTTATGCTGTTTAGCACCGTTTGCGTCGCACCCGCGATCCTTACCTCCCCGTTCAGGATATCCAGCATCGCATACCGTTCCTCCTTGCCGAACACCGTCGGCTTTTTCTCGAGAACGGCTCGGTCCACCAGCACACGGTACGGCTCCATCAGATCGCAACTCAGATTGTAAGGATTGAAAACATTGGTATGAAAAAGTCCGACCTGCGTCAAATAACCCGTAACGGCGATCTCGCGGTTAAATGCCGACAGAAGTATTCCGTATCCGTAGTTCAGCGCGGCATTTATAACGTTATCGGCGCTTCGCGAAAAATCCATTCCGAAAAGCGCGTTGAAATAGACCTTAGCGGCATGCCCTTCCCGATTTGAGGCATCGTATTTTTCGATCTGCCCCAAATAAGACGACAAAAGCTCCGCCTCTCTTTCTTTTTCAAGCTCCTTCAGAACCAGCGACTGATTGCGTATCTTTTCGGAGACTATCTCGCTCCAGACCGCTCCCTTTATGTCCTCATCCCACGCCGTCTGCAACCGTATCTTTCTGCTGGAATCGTAAGCCGTCCGATACGGAGAAAGCTCCGCAAACGGAGAGCGCTTTTCGTCACAGAAGATCACTCGCACCTTTTTCTCCGTCAACGCCCGCAACAGGCATCCCGTCATAGCGACCGCCGGATCCTCAATGAGCAATACGGCGATCTCGTCAAGGAAAACTCGCTTCGTCTCCTCTCCGCGAACGACCATAAAGCCCATCTTCAGGTCCAACTTACAGCGAGACGATATCACGACTGTGCGCCAGCTCATATCAATTCAAGCAGGTTTTGGGATCTATTTTCCCAAATACCCGACGGAGACGGATCGATCACACGTACGGTCTTATATTTCCCCTTCCAATTCGAAAGCTTGTACGCAAGAGTACACGCTCCGCTCATCCCGGTGAAAGCGTCCTTCGTCGCCGCACGTCCGAAAAACGACACCGTGTTTAAAAGCACCGACACCTGCTCCTCCACCGAGAGCGTCGAAAACTCTTTTTGCTTTTCGGCGATCCTTTCCGGATCGATGCCGGGACGCAATACGAACGGCTTGCTTGACAGCTTTTCCGCAAACAGACGGTACAGCTCTCCGTTCTTTTCCGCCGTTATGACGTCGTGCTCGGCATCGTACGTGATGTTCGCATTCTTAGACCTTTTCTCCCGAAACGCTTCCAGCTTCTTCACGTACGTCTCCCACTCCGACGAAAGTATCAAGGGCGTTATAGGCTTCATAATAATTTGCCTTCCGCCGCTCGCCTTTCCACCGAGACACATCCTAAAGCCGTCCGCTTCAAAGACAGTGTTGATCTTCAGGATGCGATTTCCGAGGGGGTAGGATATCCGGTCGATCTTCTTGCAGAGCAGCTTCTCTGCTTCGGATACCGTATAAGCTTCGGCAAACACCTCGTCCTCGGTAAATCTCCGAGCAAAACGTAGCTCCACGGGAATGATCAGAATATCCTTCTTTTTCTGATATTCGCAAAGTGCCATTACGAAAAACGTGGCGGTCGGCTTTTGATAACCTCCGTATATCTCCGTGGCAAGTCCTTTTTTCCTCGGTACCAGCCCCTCCGCCTTCTTTCTGGGTTGACGGTCAAACAGACCTCCGTGTCTGCAAAAGGAATAGACGGTCAGATGGCAGTGAGCTTTGCCGACGGTCTTTTTGACAGCTCCGATCGACTCCCCGCCCTTCCATATCTCTTTTCCTCCGACCACCTGTCTCCTTCCAAACAGGACGTTTATATTGATGGTATATTCCTTGCTCTCCCTGTTTAAAAGGAACCATTGCTTCGTGAACACGGAATGATATACCTGTCCGCAAACGATATTCAGATATGCGTCCTTCGCATGATGCAGATCGTTGACAGCTCGGGATTTCAAAAGGTCGAACTTACGACGAAATGCGGAAACGAGCTTCGCCTTGACGAAAACTATCTCGCTACCGGGATATCTTTCCGAAAGGAGCGTCGTGATGACCTTCGTGCTCTGCTGCGTTTCGACCAGCTGCCTGTTTACAAATTCCCATTCCTCTTCTTCTGTCAGTGCCTTAGCTCTGGTCAAGCGGCGGTATTTTTCCTCCGTTATCGCTCCGTTATCGAAAAGCATCCTCCAAAATCCGCTCATACGCTTGCGTATCTCGGGAGCTATCGGATAATTGTTGTCCTTCGTCTTATTTATCTCGGAAAGGACGAGCACCTTATTGTTCAGAACGCTGTCGTCATCCACCCGCGACTGCGGATATATATGGTCGATATCATACCGTTTGGCGGTAAGCTCCCCGATCTCTATCGGCTCCCCGGAATACATACATTTCCCGAGCTGTATAAAATACAGATACAACCGATCGCTTTGCAGCTTATTATCCGCGCTGTCGCCGTAGCTCTCCAGAAGCGCACGCAACCTCGGAATCTCCTCGCTCTTTATCCTGTCGTAAAGCTCCAGAAGCTTTTGCTTGCGCGTCACCGTACGCTTATGCTTTTGCGTCTCGTCCGCACCTCTTGCCATCTCCACGAATATCTTTTCGGGCGCCTTTCCCGCGTTTGCCTTCACCACGTCGGATACTATCTCAAGCGTTCGGATGACGGGACGCTTGACGGCATTTGAAACGTACATAGCATCAAGTCGCTCGTCAAGCGTCAACGGATGCTCTCCCCAATACTCCGCGTTCGCCTTCTTGATCTGCTCCGAAAACGTGAATCTGTCCGACAAAAGCAGCTCCGAAAGCCCGACGTTCCTATCCCACATAAAGCCGATAACGGTATCAGACTCTCCGTTCTCGGTATCAACTCCCACGGTACCGTTCAAAAGCGTCCTTGACAGTCTGCCGAAATCCTTGATACGAAGCGTTGAAACGTAACGGCGATCATCCTCCGAAAGTCCGGGATGAGCCGTATCGAGCCATTTCCTGAAACGACCGTTGTCCTCACAGTAGGTCCTGCGGAGTATCACCGCCTCGACATCATCCTCCGACAAGCTTCCGTTTTCGATCAGACGGCGGAACGAGATGTACGAAGAGAGCGAGCTTTTTATATCGGTATCGATCCCGGACAAGGTCTCGATGTCTTGTCTTGATACGCCGCTTTTGAGAAGGAAATTTACAAGAGAGGTGCGCGTGACCTTTTTCTTTACGCAAAAAAGCTCCGTATATATCTTTTGCTTCAAGTCAACGTCGATCGGCGCTCCGCAGAGCTTGATATTGTTGATCTCGTTAAGAACGGCAAATTTCTGATACAGGAGCGAGCTTTTCGGAAGCACGTCCTCCCCGGAAAGATAAGTGCAGGTGTTCGTCATCCTGCTTATAAATCTCTCCTCGGATGCATCTTTATCGACCTTTTCATCGAAATTCCACGGATATATCTTGCCCTCCGCACGCCGCTTGAGCCAGGCGTGCTCCCCGTGTTCGTTCAACGGTCCAACGTAATACGGTATACGGTAACGCATTACGGAAAGCAGTTTTTCGTCCGCACGGTACCCCTCGGCGTCCCTCTCACCGAGAAACGGGAGATACGTCCGAGCCTTTTCAAGTATCCGTTGCATCTCGACGTAATACAGTTGATAAGGCAAAACACGGTTGTCGCCGTTTACTTGCTTTGGCATGAACGTACCGTTATTTATCCGCTCAAGCATCTCAGACGGCATTTTTTCGGCGTATTCCTTTTTATCGAGCGAAAGCGTCTTTTTCAAAAATGCACAAAGATCCGCCGCATTTCCGCATTTTTTAAACTCTCCGATATCTCCCTTGGCATTTTTGACGTTTCCGCTGTATGCCACATAGTTGTTCTCGCAGACATCTCGGAATATCTTATCGTACGTGCGCCTGTCGTAATTGGCTTTCACGAACGCCTTCAGCTCGGTAAGATCACGCTTGTGCCGCTCGTATACGAGCACCTTTGCATCGGAGATATATTTTTTTCCCTTGCACAGCTCGGAAAGCACCGCCTGATCGGACAGAGCCTTTAATTTTCGCAGAAGCTCGCCGTCATCACCGAGAGAGGCGAGCATCGCCTGATACTCCTCTTCCGATGCGTCAAGAGAGAATTGCCCAAGCTCTTCATATTCGGGGTTTAAGTAAAGCTCCGATATCTTCACCCCTCCGCCGGAAAGAAGCGTCAGGAGCGCATCGACCGAAAAAGGAAAGCTGCCGTCCTCACCTTCGACACGTACGGGAAACCTTTTCCCGTCGAACAAAAGCTCGCGGAACAGTCGTTTTCTGTTCTGGACACCGCGCTGTCTCAAGATAGCACCGAACTCTTCGATCCTATCCCTCGGAAGCGACCACGGCTCAATATACGAAGCCTCCCCAACACGGTCACGGCAGTAATCGAGAAGCTCCTCATACAGAGGGGTAAATTCAAACATTTCGGCAACATTTTCGACCGACACTTCACTGAGAAAGTGCCCACGATGCGCCACCAGCCACGCACAGGCAAGGTACACGAGACGGACGTCGTGCGCATCATCGCTCTTCATAAGCTCGCTTATCAGATGATGTACGGTCGGATATTTTTCGTGATATTCAACGTCGGAAAACTCTCCGTCATAAAATAGACAGTACGGGTCCGTATTATTCGAACGAAGCAACGCGCTTTGGTCGATCCGATGATAAAAATTCTTGTCCACCTTATATATTTCGTGCGCAAATATATCCCGCACCAAGCGCACCCTTTGTTGCCGTCTGTCCTTTCGCCTTCGATCGGTCCTGAATGCGCGACGTTCGTCACAGAGAGCCGCCTGCTCAAACAGCGTCGTCCCCCACATCGGCTCCCCCGAGCGCTTGAGCAACCGATATTCGGACGAGGTGTCCGTGACGGCGTATCCTACCGAGTCGGTACCTATATCAAGTCCCAGATAATAATCTCCCGTCGCGGATAATATTTTTTTCGTCATCATATTGACAGATCTCCTTTTTGATGGTATAATGATACCGTAAGTTCATAGTCCCCTATGAAATTGCACTACGAGTTCAAATAAAACGGTATACCCAACTCGTCGGATATCCGACCGCACAGTGAGTGCCGAAAAAGCCCTTCGGGGCTTTTTTGTTTTCACATCATCCGCCATTCCCTCTCCGCTCTTCATCTCCGACCGTCCGCGCACATAGATAAGACGACCTCCCCCGATCTTTCCCGACCGATGCTCGACCGCACAGTGCGCCGTATAACGGTAATGTGCAACATAACAGCTAAATCGATATAAAAACACACACATCCGAGTACATTATACTACTTTTTTCGTCATTTTGCAATACGGGCGTTTAAAATAATGCAAAAAATCACATTTCCGTCTCATCTCATAATACCGCAAGCTCCCTCAAACAAGCACTCCCAAAAAACAAAACAGGGCTGTGACCGCGAGCCGCATTCCGCAAAGCGGAAGCAAAACGCGGGCACAGCCCGATCATATTCGGTATCTCTTATTCCCGGATCATCTTACGACGATATTAACTATCCTACCGGGGACGTATATCTCCTTAACGACGTTCTTTCCTTCAAGCGCCGACTGCACCTTTTCGTCAGCCTTTGCCGCCGAGACGGCAACATCCTTGTCGGCATCAGCCGCGATCTTGACCACGGACTTCATCTTACCGTTTATCTGGACTGCTATCTCCACCGTTGCATCGACCGTCTTTGCCTCGTCGTAGCTCGGCCACTCAGCCATGGAGCAGAAGCCGCTCTCACCGAGCTTTTCCCACATCTCCTCACATATGTGAGGTGCAAACGGACAGAGCAGACGGAGGAAAACGCCAAGCTCGTCGCAGGTCAGCGAGCCGCAAGCCTCGATATCGTTGAGAAGCGTCATCATAGCGGCGATAGCCGTATTGAACTTAAGCTCTTCTATATCCGAGGACACCTTCTTGACGGTCTTGTGGAACTTAGTCTCAAGCTCGGGCGTCGCACCGTTGCCCCGAGCTATCGCCGAAAGATCCGCAACTCTTTCGATAAAGCGCTTGCAACCCTTTACACTGCTTTCCGACCACGGAGCGGCAGAAGCATAATCTCCCATAAACAGGATATATACGCGAAGAACGTCTGCGCCGTATTCGTCAACGGTATCATTGGGATCCACCACGTTGCCCTTGGATTTGCTCATCTTGTCCCCGTCCGGACCGAGTATAAGTCCCTGCGCGGTACGCTTTGCATACGGCTCATCCGTCGGAACGACACCGATATCGTAAAGGAACTTATGCCAGAAACGCGAATAGATCATATGACGCGTAACATGCTCCATTCCGCCGTTATACCAATCCACGGGAAGCCAATACTTCAGCTTTTCGGGATCGGCAAGCTCCTTGTCGTTGTGCGGATCCACGTACCTGAGGAAATACCACGACGAGCCTGCCCACTGAGGCATAGTATCGGTCTCGCGCTTGGCGTCACCACCGCAGTTCGGGCATTTGCATTCAACGAACTCCGATATCTTGGCAAGAGGACTTTCTCCGCCCTCTCCCGGCTCAAAATTACTTACCTCGGGAAGCTTGAGCGGAAGCTCCTCGTATGGCACCGCCACCATTCCGCACCGCTTGCAGTGAACTATCGGGATAGGCTCTCCCCAATATCTCTGACGGTTGAACGCCCAGTCCTTCATCTTGTACTGAACGCCGCCTTCGCCTATTCCCTTTTCCTCAAGGTACTTGATCATAGCCGCGATGGACGTCTTTTTATCGGTATATCCGTTAAGAAAATCGGAATTGACCATCTCTCCGCTCTCGGTATACGCCGCCTTGGAGATGTCACCTCCGCGTATCACCTCGATTATATCTATCCCGAACTTCTTGGCAAAGTCGTAGTCACGTTCATCATGCGCCGGAACAGCCATTATAGCGCCGGTGCCATAGCCCATCATAACGTAGTCCGAAATACAGATCGGGATCTCCTTGCCGTTCACCGGGTTTATCGCCGATATGCCCTCTATCCTGACACCGGTCTTGTCCTTGACGAGCTGAGTGCGCTCAAACTCCGTCTTTTTTGCGCATTCCTCACGGTAAGCCACGACATCGTCGTAGTTGGAAATACGGGCGGAAGACTTTTCAAGCAGAGGAGGCTCGGGCGCCATTACCATAAACGTA
>CAZMWM010000083.1:0-8231 GCA_964570105.1 uncultured Lachnospiraceae bacterium
TTCTTTATCTGATCCTTATAGCTTGCCCAAGGTGCGGTATTTGATCCGTAATCGTACATTGCGCCGTCGCCGTAAATAATCAGCGTACCCTCATCATCAAGCATCCAATCCGCGGTCTTTCCGCATCTTCCGATGGTAACGTTGGAAATTCCCGTTCCGCGGAAGGCGAAGCGTCCAATAGTATCAACCGATGCCGGCAATGCGATCTCGGTAAGGCTCGAGCAGTTATAGAACGCATATCTTCCTATTGAAGTCAATGTCGAGGGAAACTCGATCTCGGTAAACACGAAACCTGCTTTATCATTATTGAACGTATGCTTGCCGATGGACGTAACTCCTTCGCCAATGACCACCTTGGTTATCTTTGACGCGAGCCTGTACCACGGCATGGTCGTACCGGAATACTCCTTCATCGCGCCCTTTCCGGTGATGGTCAAAACGCCCGTTTCCTCGTCAAACGCCCACTTGACGTTCTTGCCGCAATAGCCTTCTGTCTTGGGCATCACCGTAAGCACGTACGCCCCTGCGGTCTCGCTCTTTTCAAACTTAGCCTGCTCGCCGTCAGCAGTCATAAACACGTCGCCGATCTCCGCGGACTGCGAGAGCTTAAGGGTGGGATAGCATCCGTCGCTTCCCTTACCGAACGTGAGCGTATCCTCTGCCGTTCCGTGCAGTATCAAATTACTGCCCCACGAGCCGAATATAAGCTCTCCTCCGTTTATCACCGCGCATATCTCGCTGTATCCGCCGGTATCGTTCGAGCCGTTTATGAGCTTGACAGTCCCCGAGACCGCGTTCGTTTTGATATCGAAAACGCAATCGTTAAAGATCATCTCGGTACGCAGTGTCTCGTCCGTCGCCTTTTCGTTTCCGCTCCAATTGATACACAGGAGATTTACGCTCTTCGCGCCGCTTGCAAATCCGAAGCTCACGCCGTCAAAGGTGAGCTTGAACAGCTTTTTCTGCGTATATCCGTCGGTGGTCTTACGGTTGATGGCTACGATCGCCCTGCTCTCGACAGTACCTGCGTTGAGTATAGTACCGTTCTTGACCTTGACCGTGGTTGTACGGTCGTGACGCGCCTCGCACTCAAACAGCGTTGCGGAGGTGGTCAGCGTATGTCCGTTAAGGTCTATGACTACCGTACCATACGCCGCGCTGAGCTGAGCACCGCCCGCGCTGTTGGTAACGTCGCGCATAAGCAGGATCGTGACGGTCTTGGATGCATCGGACGCTACATCGTCCATCCACGCCACAGCCATGCTCGTTGCCTCCGTCCACGTCTTTTTAGCGCCTATATAACTGCCGTCCATAAACAGAACGTACGGGTATACATCGGAGGAGGTATATATATCGTAAGGCACCGTGCCGTATTCACACTTCACGCCGAGCCTGTACAGCGAAGCACTTGCTCCGTTAAGCGTCGTGGAGCTGACTCTCGTGAAATACATATCTCCGTTATCCGTCTTTTGCACGCCCGAGGGACAGCTGCCCGATGTGAGTATATACTCGGTATAAGCTCCGTTATACTGTTTGTAATTGATGCTGTCGTTCTTTCCACCGCTCAGAAGCTTGAGCTTTGAGAGATTTCCGATGAACGATCCGCCGCTGAAATTCACCGTCACGTAATTGTTCGCATCCGAGCCTGAAACGTTTATCAGCCACACGTTCTCACTCGGCACGAGCGTTCCTGCCGTCGCGCCGGAGAGATCAAAGGTACAACCCTTAAGATCCAGCGTCAGATAAGTGGAGCTTGTAATTCCGCTTCCGTTGCCCCAGCTTCTGAGAAGGATGGAATTGATATCGTCGCCGCTGAGCGAATTCAGAGATGAGGATATACCGAAGGTAACGCCCTCAAAGGTCATATACAAGGTCTTGTCGTACGCGACCTTGTTCTCCATAGCGATGATGTGACCGCTGCTTGAGGTCGCGGTATTGAGCGCAAGTATGACGCCGTTTTTGACGACCACGGACGAGGTATAGGGAGATGTTCCGTCGTACCCTGCCGTGCTCGCTTCAAACAGTGACCTTCCGCCTCCGCGAGTAAGCGTATATCCGCCGAGGTCGAGCACCACCGTGCCCTTCATCACCGTTACATTCGTGGATGAAGCCGTGTTCACGTGGTCTGCGCGCATGAGAATGTAAACGGTCGAGCTGTTGTGACTGTCAAGATAGGTCTTAGCCGCACCGGTCGCGGCACCCCATGACGCGGAGGCTGAAACAAATCCGGATGCGTCGAACATAGCGAACGGATAGCTCGTCACGCTCGAATATGCCGTGGGGATGATGCCGTATTTCGTAACAAGCTCGCTTTTTGTGAGCACATAGGTCGTCATCCCGTCGCTCTCCGTTCCGTTTCCGAACGCAACTCCGACGCCGTCGGTATCCAAGCCTCCGAAGGTGGAGAGTGTGGCGCTTGAGGGCAAGGTAAGGGTGGTATAGCTTCCGTCACTTCCCTTTCCCCAACGCAGAGTGTCACCGGAAGAATTTCCCTTGTACCACGTAAAGTCGCCGAGAGAATTTGCCTTGATGCTTCCGCCAAGCACCTTGATATCCACATCGACGTTGGATGCGTCCGTCACGAGCACGTTAACGGCTGTGCTCACCGCGGTAAGATCGAAGGTGCAGTCCTTGAACGTGAGAGCGGACTTCACCCTTCCGCTACCCGATGCGCTCCAATTGAAGAACATCTGCGTACGGTTGTACGACGGGGCAACGCCGAAGGTAACGTTATCAAAGCTGATATCAAAATTCTTGTTATAGCTCACCTTGCTCTCGTAAACGAGCAATCTGCCGTTGCCCATCAGCAACGTACCGTTCTTTACCTTAAGAGCAGTATCAAAGGCACCGCTGTAATTGTTGGTACCGCATTCGAAAAGCGTATTGCTGTTTCCGGTCAAAGCATATCCGCCAAGGTCAAGCACCAGCGTACCGTTCATAAAGCAGAGCTGTGTCGGCGAGCCTGTGCTTACGCTGTCGGCTCTCATAAGGACGTACACCGTACCTCCGGCGTTTGACGAGAGCGCCGAGGATACCGCTCCCGTGGCGTTCGCCCAATTTTCTTTGGCAGTGATGAACTTTCCGTTTATGAACAGCGCGAAGGGATAACTCGAAGCATCCGCGTATGCCGAGGGTATATTACCGTAAATGGTGGATACCGTGTCATCGGTAAGCGTGTATATGTCTCTCTCACCGCCGCTGAGGGCAAGCGTGGAGAAGCTCAGATATCCTTTTTCCGTGGGAACCGAGAAGGAAGGAACGTGACCGCTCGGAACGCTCAGCTGTGTATATGCACCGTCAGAGTCCGCGGCAAATTCCACGCTGTCGGCGGTATTGATATTGCACACCGTGACGTTCGCAAGAGACGAGGAGCTTCCCTTTATCTCCCCTCCGTACACCTTCACGGTCGCGTTGACCGAGGTGTTCGAAAAGTCGAACAGCGTAAGCTTTGATACGGGAGCCATAGTGCCCTCCGTCTCGCCCGAAAGCTCAAAGTCGCAGTCGTAGAGACTTATGTCCGCGTTTATCTTTCCGCTTCCGCTCGTGCCCCAGCACCTTGAGAACAGATACGCGCTCGTCGCACCCTCGCTGAGCGCGAGCGTAACGCCGTCAAGCCTTATGCCCAATTCTTTATCCTTATCGCTCTTTATCTCAAAGGCAAACAGGTGTCCGGCAGAAGCAAGGAGCGTACCGTTCTTCACCTCGATATCCGTCCTGTAGCCCCCGGTGTACGCGGAGGTCGTGGCGCATTCGAACAGAGTGGCACTACGGGTGAGCGAATGTCCGCCGAGATCGAGCAGGACCGCACCGTTCAAGGCACTGAGATTGACCGTGCTCGCCGTGGCGATGCTGTCTTTTCTCATAAGTATCTCGACGCGCTTTCCCGGCTCCTTCGCAAGCAAGCCCTCGGCGACCGTCGTGGCACTGCCCCAGCTCTGCGCCGTTCCTATAAATACCTCGTCACTGAAAACGACGAACGGGTATTTCGCGGCATCGGCGTACTGATCCGGAATAACTCCGTAAGGCGTTGAATTTTTCGCGTCGGCTACGGTATACGTTGCGTAACCGTTTGCGGCGGACGTGCGAACGAAACTGCAATACGTCTCTCCTCTCTTCATCGAAAGCTCGGGCGCGTACGCTTCGCTCAGCGGAAGGACTGCCGTAAGATAACTGCCGTCATCAGCCATACCCAAGGATATCGCCTTGTCGGCAACGGTAAGTCCCTTAGTATATCCGAGCTTAAATGTGCCGCCGACGAAGCTGTAACCGATCTTAAGTCCGCCGCTACCGCCGACAAGGAGCGTTACGGGGTGCTCTACCCTTGAGCCGACCTCGACGGTGCATTCCGTGAGCGTTGCGTTTACCGAAACGCTCGCGCCGCTACCGACCGATCCTCCGAAGAGCACCTTTTCCGCCATCGATCCGTCCGAGAGCTTGAAATATACGTTTTCAAAGACCACGCCGTAGCTCTGTGACTTAGAGCCTGAGACCGTGATGAACGGTGCGTCACCTATCAGCACGACACCGTTCTTTACCGTAAACGTTGCGGACGAGCCGCCCGAAGCGTTGAGGGTAACGGGAGATACGGACACGTCCGTGCAGATGAGTCTGTATCCGTTCAGATCCAACGTAAACGATACTCCGCTAAGCGTAGCCGCACCGTCCGACGTCATATAAAGATCACTCGCAAGAGTTACGGTCCCGCCGTCCTTAACGGCACCGACGGCATCCTTGAGCGTAGCGTATCCCACACCGTCGACCAACGCTCCCGAGCCTGTCGGCGCCTTGTATCCGAGACCTCCCTCGGACGTGCACACCAGAACAGCGGAGCTTACGGAAGCATCCGTATACTTCTCGGTCACGGTGACGGAATCGAAATATATCGGCATCTCACTGTCACCCGTCGGGGTAACGTGGATAGAGAAGGTCTTTGTGCCGAGCGCCGATACACCGTAATCTGCTTCGTAGACGGTATACGGAAGCGTAAATTCGCACCACTCACCGGCTACGGTCGTAAAGGTATAGTAGCAATAGTCGTAATCGCGCAGAAGCTTCGCCTGAGAGGTCACGCCACTCATTACCAGTCTTATCTGACGCGACACCGTGTCGTACAGCCTGACGGTGATATCGTACCGTCTGCCGACATCGGCTCGGGTAACGGCTTTTCCGCCGTTTATCAGCTTGCTGTTCCTCAGTACGTTGGTCACCTCGTAGAACTCGTGCTCACCGCCGAACCTTCCGGCATTCGTACCCACGACGACCTTAACGACGGAGCTTCCGTCTATCTCGGTAGTTGAGTAGCTCGTATATGCGCTCACGCCGAACGAGCCGACGCCGCTGTTGAAATCCTCTTCGTATACGTCGAGATCTCCGCTCGCATTATCCGTGCAAACGATAAAGCTCACCGTTTTGCCGACTCCCACCGACATAGCGTAGTCAGTGACGTCAAACTCATACGCGCCCGCGCCTCTGAGAGCCACAGTCCCGAGAAGCTCCACCCTCTCTCCGGCTTCATTTGCCGAATAAACGCTGAGAGCGTTCGCCGCATCGTTGGTCACGTTGAGACGGAGCTTTATACGGTCGTACGCCTCCGAAAGGTCGGGAACGGTAAAGGACAGGAGCCTTCCGTCCTTCCCCACAGTCACGCCGCCCGAAACGGCAGACTCCGAGATAAGCTCGTTATCCGTGTAATAAACGGCGGTAAAGCTCTTACCCATCATAGCGCCGTTCGAGCCTTTGATATCCGCAGGGACGGTAAGCGTATAGACCTCTCCGCCCACAAGCCCGTCCGGACGGAACGTCCACTCGGTGTTTCCGTATGCGCTCGTCCAGTTGCCCTTGACAGCGACACCGTCCGAATCCGTAAGTGTGACTTTTTCGATCTCGGATGAGGAGACCTCACCTATAAATTTTACGGTAATGGGATCGCCCGAGACGATGCCGGCGCCCCCACTCACGGGATCGGTATGACTGACACTGACCGCGGCGTCCTTGAGATAATAATCACAAAAGCTGAAGAATGCCTCGTATATATCAACGCCGTAATTCTCATCCTTGCCGTAAGCAAAGGTGTGCTCGATATCCGCCTCGTACCACAGAGCCGGGATATCGTTCGTGCGGCAAAGATTGACCAAAATGTTCTGCATATAGTACGCAGTGTTGTATTCGTCGCGCAGATTTACCGTTATGAACTGCGGAGAATACCCTTCGCACATATAGTCGACCGACGCACCGCAGCTCGAATATATCAGCTGAGCGCCGGAGGATATCTCATTCCCACCGTACACAGCCCAAGGCTGAAGCTCTCCGCCGTCTACGGTAAAGCCGTTTTTCGTGTAGCTCTCGGTGTCTCCGACATCGTAGCGCGTCTCGCCGTGATGTCCCTTGAGCCACAACTGCTGATAAAAGCCGTTGATCTTGGTATTGACAAGCTCGGCGATCTCCTCATCTGAATATCCGCTCTCGGCGGTATACAGTCCCTCGCGGAGAGAGGGCGCACCGAGCTGTGTCATCCACGCCGCCTTTGAGATACCGAACACGCCCACCTTATCCACATCGAAGGAATAGGTGTCGTGATCGGAGAGAGAAAGATATCTCACGTAACGCATAGCCGCGGTCGAGGTCTGAGCGGCGTTGAAGGTGTAAGTGGCGTAGCTCTGATTGTCTCCCGTCACGCTCTTTTCGCTTCCACTGCTTCCGTCAAAATATCCGTAATGGTCATTCCTGCCCATAGGTATCCACGCATAATCGAACACCGCGGCGGCATAACCTCTGAAAACAAAGCCCTGAAACTGCGGACGCGAGGTGTTCGAGTTGCCTGCAACGATGTCTCCGGCTGAGGAGAACATCGTCATCACCGGCACGTCCTTTTCCGGCTCGGTGGGATAGATAGTGGTTATGTAAAGGTTGAGATCGATGGGAGTACCGTCAGCCTTCACACAGTCCGTGATCTCACGGGCATACGTGTACTGCACCTGAGTGTACTCTCCGCTCTCGGCATCCACGTTCTTACCGGCGGCATCCGAGTACCACACGGGCGAGCTTCCGTCAAATCCGCTCTGCGTGCTCTTGCGGCTTCCGTCCTCATTCACCCATTTTACGATCACGTTCTTTTTGTAAAGACGAAAATCATTGTTCCAAACGTTCACTATCTTGTCGAGCGTGCCGTTCGTACCGTGACGGTCAAGCTCAAAATACACATCGGAATAGTTCACGTCGTATCCCGAGGGAACGACGATATTCTCGTTATACTTTCCGCTCGGGAACACCGTCTTATCCTCAAAGAACGCGCCGGAGCCGAGCTTTGAGCGCAGTATCTGAGCGGAATAGTCCAGCTCGGGGCTGACCGCCTTTTCGTTATTGAGGTAGTCGAGCACCGCCACAGCGTAGCCTCTTTCGAGCATCGAGCTTATGATCTCAACGTCGCTGAGCGTACCTATGCGCTCAAAGGTGGCGTTGACCACGTAAAGCACCGTGACCGTCGCGCCGTCTGCGAGATATCCGGTCTTAGCCGCACCCTTGGTCGCATCGTAATATACGGTGACCTCGTACGGTATACCGATATATCCGTCATCGTCAAAATGTTGCGTATCGCCCTGCCTGAAAGCGTTAAGGGCGGCATTCGAAATAATAGCGTCCATAGCGTCCGTCCCCTCCTTCTGCGTACCCGACGAGCCGTCGGCAAATGCCATCATCGCAGAGACGGGCAAAAGTGACGCAAGCATAAGTAACGCAAGAAATGCGGCAAGAACACGCCACACCGCACTTCTGCTTTCGCTCATTCTCATAACTTTATCCTCCTGTTTTGTGTTTAGATCCGCGTATATGATGCTTTTTATAATACAAGTGAAAAAGCTTGCTTGCAAGGGCTTTTTCACGCAGTATTTCAACAAACGGCTGTTATTTGCGCTTCAGCAAATAACAAAAGCGACAGTAAGCCGTGTAATGTTATTATATCACCTCACGGAAAATATCATCAATGCTCTTCTGTTCTTTTCGATATGCAATTTGTTCTGAATTGTGACCTTTCACCAACCGACAGCCGTCCACATCCGCACTTTTCGGCATATCGGACAACAAGCCCCAAGCGGCATCATCCCTCCCCGTCCACCTCGCAGTAGAAAATAACATCCGCCTTACCCTCCTCACCATAGGCGGGAACTTAAGCGCTGTGACATACAGTTGCCAAAGACAACTGTGGCTTGCGTGGCAGAGCCACGCTACGCGCTAAG
>CAZMWM010000084.1:0-8199 GCA_964570105.1 uncultured Lachnospiraceae bacterium
AGGCGAGCGTATACGCCGCAAAGCCGGTAAGGCCGGTAAATAATTAAGGAGGGTAAGCAGATGATAAACAAACAGGATAACAACAAAGCCAGACTGCAAAGACATAAGCGTGTCAGAGGCAAGATCTCCGGCACCGCAGAGCGTCCGCGTCTGTGCGTTTACCGCTCCAACGCTAACATCTCAGCTCAGATAATCGATGACGTTGCAGGCGTTACTCTCGTCTCCGCTACCACTCTTGAGAAGTCCTTTGAGAACTACGGCGGAAACAAGACCGCCGCAAGAGAGATCGGTAAGCTGATCGCAGAGAGAGCACTCGCAAAGGGAATTGAAAACGTTGTGTTCGACCGTGGCGGTTACATCTATCACGGAAGAGTACAGGAACTCGCTGACGGCGCCCGTGAGGGCGGACTGAAGTTCTAAGGAGGAAAGAATAATGGCTAAGAAAATCGATGCATCCACCTTGGATCTTAAGGAAGTTAACGTTGCAGTAAACCGCGTTTCCAAGACCGTTAAGGGCGGACGTATAATGCGTTTCACCGCGCTTATGGTGGTCGGAGACGGACAGGGACACGTCGGATACGGTCTCGGTAAGGCTTCCGAGGTTCCGGAGGCTATGCGTAAGGCTACCGAGGATGCCAAGAAGAATATGATAGAGGTCTCCCTTACCGGAGACACCATTCCTCACGAGGTCACCGGCGTTTTCGGCGCAGGTAAGGTGCTCCTCAAGCCGGCTCCCGAAGGAACCGGAATAATCGCAGGCGGAGCGGTACGTGCCGTTCTCGAGTCTGCGGGTATCAAGAACATCCGTACAAAGTGCCTCCGCTCCAATAACGTGACCAACGTCGTTAAGGCTACCTTTGAAGGTCTTAAGGCTCTTCGTACCGCTGAGGAAGTTGCTCAGCTGCGCGGTCTCACCGTGGAAGAGCTTAAAAACTGAGGAGGAGAACTGCTATGAAAATCACACTTGTAAAAAGCTTGATAGGCGTTCTGCCTAAGCACAAAGCGACTGCCGAGACGCTTGGTCTCAAGCGCCCCGGTGATTCCGTGGTCGTTGAAGAAAATGCGGCGATAAACGGAAAGATCAAGGCTATTTCCTATCTCGTTAAGGTCGAGAAGTGATCGGTCATTTTTACAAAAAAGGAGGAAAACCAATGAAGCTCCATGAACTTTCTCCCGCAGTCGGCTCCGCAACGCCGGCGTGGCGCAAGGGAAGAGGAACCGGATCCGGCAACGGTAAGACTGCCGGTAAGGGGCATAAAGGTCAGAACGCTCGTTCGGGCGGCGGTGTACGTCCCGGATTTGAGGGCGGTCAGAACCCGCTTTACAGAAGGCTTCCGAAAAGAGGCTTCCACAATAAATTTTCAACTCAGTATGCTATCATCAATGTTAATACTCTGAATAAGTTTGACGACGGCTCTGTTGTTGACATCAACACTCTGCTTGAAAAAAGAATTGTCCGTAAGGCCTATTCCGGACTCAAGGTTCTCGGCGACGGCGAAATCGCGAAAAAGCTGACCGTTAAGGCTGCTGTATTCTCTGCGACCGCAAAGGAAAAGATTGAGACCGCCGGCGGGAAAGCAGAGGTGATCTGAGTGTTCAAAACATTCACTAACGCATGGAAGGTGCCCGAGCTTAGAAACAGAATGATATTTACTGTCATCATCGTCGTTCTCTACAGACTCGGTGCTACGATCCACGTTCCCTTTACCGACTATGAGGTGATGAATTCGTATTTCAGCCAAGCCGGCGGAAATCTCTTCACCTATCTCAACATTCTTTCCGGTGATGCCTTCGGTCAGGCGACTTTGTTTGCCCTGTCCGTATCTCCTTACATCACGGCGTCCATAGTCATACAGCTTTTGACGGTGGCTATACCGCTGTTCGAAAGATGGCAGAAGGAAGGCGAGAGCGGACAGAAGAAGCTCACCCAGCTTACCCGTGTGGTAACGGTGATCCTTGCATTGGTGACTGCTTGGGGATATTACATGTATATGAAGAAAAACGGCTTCCTTACCGAGACCGGTGAGGACGTGTTCGGAGCATTTGTAATAATCCTTTGCTATTCGGCAGGTGCCGCGCTCATTATGTGGCTTGCGGAAAAGATCAATGACCGCGGTATCGGAAACGGTATCTCCATCATACTTTTCGCCAACATAGTGGCTTCCGGTATCTCGACTGTTACAACTCTCGTCAACTACGCTATGAAAAATGCGTGGTATCTCGTCGGTATCGTTTGCATCGCTTTTGCGGCTCTTGCGCTCCTTACGTTCGTCGTATATGTTACGAACAGTGAACGCAGACTTCCCATAAAGTACGCCAAGCGCGTCGTCGGTAACAAGATGATGGGCGGACAGAGCACCACTCTTCCGATAAAGCTCAATATGAGCGGCGTTATGCCGATCATATTCGCAAACTCTATAGTCGCGCTTCCGGCAACCTTCGAGCTTATCTTCTCCGGCAAGATAAAGAAAGGCGGTTTCTGGGATAAATTCTTCGACGTTACCGGATACACAAGCCCGCTCTACGCGATAGTGTTCTTTATCCTTATCATTGCTTTCTCGTACTTCTATATATTGATATCCTTCAATCCTACAGAGGTCGCGAACAATCTTAAGAAGAACGGCGGATTTATTCCCGGTATCCGTCCCGGTGAGCCTACCGTAAAATATATCACCAAGGTGCTCAACAGGATCACCCTCATCGGTGCTCTGTTCCTCGGTATAGTCGCGATACTTCCCCTTATCGTCAATATGATCGCAGGTAACTCCATCGGAAGCCTTGCTTTCGGCGGATCCTCTCTGCTTATCGTAGTCGGTGTCGTTCTCGAAACTGTCCGTGAGCTTGACGCGCAGCTTACTATGCGTCATTATAAGGGCGGATTTCTTGAGTGATATCCCGTAAAGTTCTCCGTTATTTTCCTTGGAGGTTATAAAATGAAGATCATCTTCTTGGGCGCTCCCGGCGCAGGTAAAGGAACTCAGGCGGCTGAGGTCAGCCGTGAGTTTGGGATACCGACGATATCTACCGGTAATATGATCCGCGAAGCTATGGCTAACGGCTCTCCGGTCGGTCTTGCGGCAAAGGAAAAAATGGAAAAGGGCTTGCTTCTTGACGATGCAACGGTCATCGAGATCGTTCGTGAGAAGCTGAAGTCGATCGATGGCGGGTACATTCTTGACGGCTTTCCTCGCACCATTGCTCAGGCGGAAGCGCTTGAAGCGATGGGTGAGGAGGTCGACGCGGTCGTGAATATCTACGTTCCGGATGAGACCATCGTTAAGAGGTCTGCCGGTAGAAGATACTGTCCCGCTTGCGGAGCGACCTACCATCTTGAATACAATCCGCCGAAGAGCGGTGATACTTGCACCGCCTGCGGAGGTACGGTCGCGATCAGGGCGGACGATAGAGAAGAGACGGTCAGAAACCGACTCGCTATCTATCATAAGGAAACACAGCCCCTTGAAGAGTTCTACAGCTCGAGAGGAAAGCTGTTCACGGTCGTAGGTCAGGAAAAGGTGGCTGACACCACCGCCCTTACCTTAAGGACTTTAAAAAAGGCAACCTGATATGATAAAACTGAAAAACAGGGAACAGATCGAGAAAATGAAGGAAGCCGGACGCATCACGGGCGAGGTGCTGTACGCAGCCGGACAGCGTGTGCGCGAGGGAATAAGCACCAAGGAGCTTGACGACTTCATTCGCGAGTTTATCGAGCGCCATGGCGCAAGACCTACGTTTCTCGGTTACGGCGGATTTCCGGGAAGCGCCTGTATTAGCATAAACGAACAGGTGATACACGGTATCCCGTCGGATAAGGTGATACTTCACGATGGCGATATCGTAAAGATCGATGTCGGAGCTTTCTATAACGGGTTTACCGGCGACAGCGCGTGCACATTTCCGGTCGGCAACGTCAGCGACGAGGCTAAAAGGCTCATCGAGGCAACGAGAGAGAGCTTTTACCGAGGCGTTAAGAATGCCGTGCCGGGCAAGCGTATCGGCGACATCGGCTCGGCGATAGAGACTTACGTCACGGATCGGGGATTTAGCGTGGTGCGTACCTACGTCGGACACGGCGTCGGACACGAGCTACACGAGGATCCCGAGGTGCCGAATTACGGAATGCCCGGACGCGGCATCCGTCTTTGCTCCGGTATGACCATCGCGATAGAGCCTATGGTCAACGCCGGGACGCACAGAGTCCGTGTTCTTGACGACAAATGGACTGTGGTCACAGCGGACGGGGCGCTTTCAGCGCACTACGAGCATTCGGTGGCTATCACCGATGACGGACCTGTGCTTTTGACGAAGGTCTGTTGAGTCCGACGTTCACCGCTCGGTCAACGCTTTACGTGGAGATCGGTTTTTTAAGATCATACAGTTTGGAGGGATCATTCTGGCTAAGGACGATGTAATGGAATTTGAGGGTACGGTGGTGGAAGCTCTGCCGAACGCTACCTTCAAGGTGGAGCTGCCCAACGGTCATATAGTGACCGCGCATATCTCGGGCAAGCTCAGGATCAACTATATTTGGATACTTCCCGGAGATAAGGTGACCGTCGAGGTCTCCGTTTACGATCTTACCAAGGGACGTATCACCTGGAGATCCAAGTAAATAAAGCAGACCGCGTCCGGCTCTGCGCGGTCGGTGTATGGTAAAAGGAGCTTGAAAGCACCCAACAAAGAAAGGTATGGTAATAAAATGAAAGTTAAACCATCCGTAAAAAAGATCTGCGATAAGTGCAAGATCATCAAGAGAAAGGGTATCGTAATGGTCATTTGCGAAAACCCGAAACACAAACAGAGACAAGGCTGAAAAAAGGAGTGTAAAATACTATGGCTCGTTTAGCAGGCGTAGATCTTCCGAACTCCAAGCGGATCGAGATCGCTCTTACCTATATCTACGGAATAGGCAGAAAGAGCGCGAACGACATCCTCGCAAAGACCGGCATCGATCCTGATACCCGCGCAAAGGATCTGACCGACGACGATGTTGCTAAGCTCCGTGACGAGATCGAAGAGAATTACAAGGTCGAGGGTGACCTCAGACGCGACGTTGCTCTTGACATCAAGCGTATGGTCGAGATCAACTGCTATCGCGGAATAAGACACAGAAAAGGACTTCCCGTCAGAGGACAGCGCACCAAGACGAACGCGAGAACTCGCAAGGGTCCCGCAAAGACCATCGCAAATAAGAAGAAGTAAGGGAGTGAAAAAGGATCATGGCAATTAACGCAGCAGCCAAAAAGACCGTTAAAAAGCGCCGCGAGCGCAAAAACGTAGAAAAGGGCGCGGCTCATATCTGCTCCACTTTCAACAATACCCTTATCACTATCACCGATACGAAGGGTAATACGATCTCTTGGGCATCAGCCGGAGAGCTTGGCTTCAAAGGCTCGAGAAAGTCCACGCCCTTTGCAGCTCAGTCGGCAGCCGAGACAGCTGCCAAGATAGCGGTAGATCACGGTATGAAGAGCGTAGAGGTCTATGTTAAAGGCCCCGGCTCCGGAAGAGAGAGCGCTATCCGTGCACTTGCAGCTTGCGGACTTGAGGTAACTCTCATCAAGGACGTTACTCCTATTCCTCATAACGGATGCCGTCCTCCCAAGCGCAGAAGAGTTTAATCAGGAGGTTTAAAAGACATGGCAAGATATACAGGTCCTTCCTGCAGACTTTGTCGCAGAGAAAAGACGAAGCTCTTTTTAAAGGGCGACCGTTGCCTGAACGGTAAATGCTCCCTTGAGCACCGTTCCACCGCTCCCGGTCAGCACGGCGCGGCTAACGGAAAGGTAAAGGAATACGGCAAGCAGCTTCGTGAGAAGCAGAAGGCAAAGAGATATTACGGCGTACAGGAAGGTCAGTTCAAGACCTACTTCAAGGAAGCCGACCGCGTTGACGGTGTTACCGGTGAGAACCTGCTCATCCTTCTCGAGAGACGTCTTGACAACGTCGTTTACAGAATGGGTATGGCAGAGAGCCGTAAGGAAGCACGTCAGCTCGTTTTACACGGTCATTTCCGTCTTAACGGCAAGAAGGTCACCATTCCTTCCATGCTCGTAAAGAAGGGTGACGTTATCACCGTACGCGAGGAGAGCCGCGCTTCTGCCAAGATAAAGGAGCTTGTCGAAGGTCTCGCTTCCCGTATCGCTCCGAAGTGGCTCGTTGTTGACAAGGAAAACGTCAAGGCGACCGTAGAAGCTCTGCCCGTAAGAGAAGATATAGACTTCCCGTTCGAGGAGCAGCTCATCGTCGAATTGTACTCCAAGTGATCCTTGAGCCTCGGCAGAATTTGTGAGCCGGCACGTACTCGATCCAAGAGTATAGGCACAACAACTAACACAGGAGGGTAACGAATTAATGATTGAAATTGAAAAGCCCAATATCAATTCCGTCGTTCAGAATGAGGACGGAAGCAAGGGGATATTTACCGTTGAGCCGCTTGAGCGCGGTTACGGAACCACTCTCGGTAATTCCCTGCGCAGGGTACTTTTGAGTTCGCTTCCGGGCGTTGCCGTCATGAGCATCAAGATCGACGGAGTTCTTCACGAGATCTCGACGGTCGCCGGAGTTAAAGAAGATGTTACCGAGATAGTTCTTAACGTAAAGGGAATAGTTGCTAAGCTCAATTGCCCCGAAAACAAGACCGTCGTGCTTGACAAGACCGGTCCTTGTGTTGTGACGGCAGGTGATATCAAGCAGGACTCGGATATCGAGATACTCAATCCCGATCACGTTATCGCGACTGTGAGCGAGAATGCGCGTCTCTTTATGGAGCTTACCTTCGGCCACGGCAGAGGATACGTTTCCCAGGATAAGAACAAGCAGAGCAATCCCGCTCAGATCGGACTTATCTACACTGACTCGATATTTACCCCGGTATATAAGGCTAATTACACAGTTGAGAACTGCCGTGTCGGAAATATTACCGACTATGACAGGCTCAAGATAGAAGTAGAGACCAACGGTACTATTTCTGCAAAGGAAGCGGTTTCGCTTGCCGCCAAGATACTCAACGAGCATCTCAAATTGTTCGTGGATCTTTCTGATGAAGCGATCAATGCCGAGATCATGGTCGAAAGAGAAGAGACTATGAAGGAAAAGGTTCTTGAGATGACCATTGAGGAGCTTGACCTGTCCGTGAGAAGCTTCAACTGCTTGAAGCGCGCGGGCATTGACACAGTAGAGGATCTCGTCAATAAGACGCAGGATGATATGATCAAGGTCAGAAACCTCGGAAAGAAATCTCTCGAAGAGGTCATACAGAAGCTTGAATCACTTCACCTCGGTCTTAAAAAGGACGAAGAGTGACGATAGCGAAGCGCAGGATATTTGAATAAACAAAGGAGGTTCGTTCAATGGGAACCAGAAAGCTTGGCAGACCTACAGCGCACAGAATGTCTATGCTTCACGGCATGGTTACTTATCTGCTCGCCAACGGTAAGATAGAGACAACTCTTACTCGCGCTAAAGAGGTCAGCTCATTAACCGATAAAATGATAACCCTCGGAAAGAAGGGCGATCTTGCGGCTTACCGCAGAGCGCTCGCAGTCATTCCGAATGAAAGCGTTGCGAAGAAGCTTTTCGACGTCATCGCTCCGATGTACGCCGATTGCAACGGCGGATATACCGTCGTTTACAAAATGGGACCCCGTCGCGGAGACGGCGCCGAGATGGCACTCATAACCCTTAAGGGCTATGTGCTTGATCCCGTAACGGACGGAAAGTCCGCCGATAAGAAGGACGCTAAGTCCGAAACCACCGAGGAAGCTCCCGCCGCAGATACCGAGGCGGCTGAGTAAGATCGCAACGACCGAACAGGAAAAGAAAGCCCCACCATGGACGAAGGTCTGTGATGGGGCTTTTTGCATGCGGTTTTCGGGCGTGATCGTATGGGACGCGTGCAGAGGTTTTGCACCTACCCGATGTTCGGTATCCGATCATTTGGGTGTGTTTTTGGTGATATTGGGGATGTTGATTTTCGGGCGGATGATATCCGCCCCTACTACGATGTAACATTTAAAACTTTATTTCTGGATAAAGATGTCTTAATTTAATTCTGGCGTTTTCTGTAGTGAATTGCCACGAAACCCCTTTTTGGGAAGAGTTTCTCTTCAAACTCCAAGCGGATAAGATCTCATTCAACGATTCAACAGAAGGAATCCTTTCGCCCAATAAGCACTGAATCGTTAATGCGGAAAG
>CAZMWM010000085.1:0-8154 GCA_964570105.1 uncultured Lachnospiraceae bacterium
TCCCGAACACCGCGCCCGAATGAGTATCTCCAAGCGCAAGCGCGCCTTCGTAGTACGACTTAGGCACAGCTTCCAAACTTGTCTTTGAAAGAGATACGACGGTGGGTAATATCATAATTCCCAAAATAAGCGCCGTTGCCAAAAGCCCACTGCCGTTATTCGGAGCGATATTCGATAGTAGCGGCAACAAAAACACGATACCGAAAAAGCCGTATACGACGGACGGAATTCCGGCAAGCAGATTTATCATAGAAGAAAATATCTTTTTTAATTTCTTCGGGCAATAAAAAGCAAGAAATACCGCCGTGAAATATCCAAGCGTTCCGCCGATCAAAAGAGCGCCGAGCGTTGCGGCAAGCGTTCCTACGATCATTTTGAAAATACCGTAGGAGCCGGATAGCGTTGCCGAGCCGTATTCGTCTAATCTGTCGGGTGACCATTCTTTGCCAAAAATGAAATCGAAAAATCCGATTTTTCGAAAGGCAGGTACGCTTTTTATAAGCAAAAATGCGAAAATCCCAATAACAGCGATGACGCATATCACCGCCATTGCCGCAAAAATCACTTGTCCGACTTTTTCTTTTACTTTTGCACTCGTCATATTATTTCCCAAGCTCGCTGAATTTTGTAACTTTGCCGCTATATATATCATAAAGCTCGGCAAGTGTAAGGTCGTTTACGCTTTCGTTTGCGTTATTTATGATAACGGCTACCGCGTCGAGACACACGTTAAAACTGTTTATGCCGCTCTCCTTTACGCTTGCGGAAGAAAGACCGATGACGTTTCCGTTTTTATCGTTTTGCACGGCTTTCTTGCCTACCGACGAGCCTTGCAGATCGAGCGTAAATATCTCATCCGCCGTCTTTCCGTAAAGCGTCGCATATCCGCTCATTGCCTTTTTAATAAACTTTTCCATCGAAGTCGAGCCGTTGATCACGATTTTTCCGCCGCTCGGCAAAGAAGATTTTACTTCGTATTCGCTTACGGGAATAGCGGGTTCGCCTTCGTTTGCACGCTTTTCGGGATCGGAAAGCCAAATACAACCTGCGTCATTAGCAAACGTTTCGGCGGACGCGCTTTTCAAATAGGTTAAAAAATCCGAAGTAATATCGTTTAACGTTACGGTAGAGCTTGTCATTACGACGAACGGTCTTTGAATGGCATAATCTCCGCTCAAAACGGTTTCCGCCGACGGCATAACGCCGTTCACCTTTACAACCTTCACGGCGTCGTTTACCGAACCGAGCGAAATATATCCGATTGCGTTTTTATCGCTTGCGACCTTGCTGATAACGTTGCCCGTTTCCTTTTGAAGATCGGCACTTGCCGTAGTTTTATACACCTTTTTGCCGTCAATCTTCATTTCAAGGTAGTTGCCGTTTCCGTCCGTTACAGCCGTATCGAACGCTTCGCGCGTTCCACTACCTTGTTCGCGTGCCACGACGGTAATATTCTTTTCTCCGCCGCAAGCGGTAAGTCCTATTGCTCCCGTAACAAGAACAGCCAAAGAAAGTAAAACAGCTACGATTTTTTTCATTGCGTATATCTCCTTTTTCATTTTACGCATATATTTTACCGCAAAGAAAAAAATCCGACTATCACGTTTGCGTTTAATGAAAGTAAAATCTTCGTAAAGTGCGAGCCGATCTCACATTTTGACGCCGTGACCGTATAAAATAAAAAAGACCTTCGCGGCTCGGAAGGTCGAAATATTCATAAAAACAGTATATAATGAATGCTGAGGTCGACGGCTCGTAAGAAGATACGGGGTGTGGCTCGGCGTAAAGGGGAGATGACAGCGTAATGAATGATAGGGATATTATAAAAAGCTCGTTTACTTCACAGGCAGAAAAATTCGCGACGTACCATATGTCGAAAGCGGAATACACGGATCACCTGATCGAAAAAATAAACGCCTCGGGTGATGAAACGGTCTTGGAGGTTGCGGCAGGAACGTGCATTTGCGGCAGAGCGCTTGCTCCACACGTCAAAAATACCGTTTGTCTTGATCTGACGGAGGCTATGCTCGAGCAGGGACGAAAGCTTGCGGCGGCGGAAAATATACGGAATATATCGTTCATTGAAGGAGATGCGGAGGAGCTGCCTTTCGATGATGAGGCTTTTGATCTCGTCATTACGAGGCTGTCATTGCATCATTTTTCGGATCCGGACGTTCCCTTCGGTGAAATGCGGAGAGTATTGAAAAAGGGCGGACGCTTGGTGGTATGGGATATGATGGCTACCGCGGAAGAATTGCGAGAGGTGAACGACCGTATAGAAAGGATGCGCGATAATTCTCACGTTAGGATACTGAGCAGGGAAGAACTCGAAAAAATGTTTGACATAGGTCTTGAACTGCAAACGGAGGAGATCACATACGTTTCCGTGGAGCTTCAAGGCTGGATGGAGCTTACGGATACACCCGGGAAAGTTCGGGCGGAAATAGTTCGCTTGATGACGGAAGATATGAACGGCGGAGATAAGACCGGATTTTATCCTTACGTCAAGGACGGTCAAATATATTTCGACCACAGATGGTTGCTCCTGATAGGAGTAAAGCGGTAGCGTGCAGTCCGATTATTGAAATGACGGATATCGCTCACTGCCTCGGTCTTTGTCGCAATAAAAAAGAAAAAGCTTCGGAGATCGCTTTCCGAAGCTTTTTTGGTCGAGGTGACAAGATTCGAACTTGCGACCTCTACGTCCCGAACGTAGCGCTCTACCAAACTGAGCCACACCTCGAACTTATTGTCGGAGAAACGCAAAAACGAAGCGAAAACCGAACGTATGCGTCGCTCGACTTTTACTATTATATCACAGAGATAACGTTTTGTCAAGGCTTTGACTTGGTTTTGTTTCTTAATTATTTTTAATTATTTTTAATATTTTCAATATCTGTTGCACACAGTTACGGCAATTTTTAAGACCGGGTTGCAATGTTCACAATTACGGATTATAATTGTATCTGTCGGTCTTGATAATAAAAGAAATGGGGTGCAAGGGATATGCTTGAGAGTATAATGAAACACCGTATGAAGCTTATGTACGTTCTCGTGTTTTTGAATATCGTATCGATCTTGGCGGCGCTTTTGCCTTGCTTTCTCAGTGCGACGCCACCGCAAACGTACAGAGCGAGACTGATATGGAATTTTTTCTCTTCCGAGGCATTCGGGGATAATTCGCTCAGCATATTTATATCGCTCGTCATAAGCGAGCTTTTGGCGGCGGTGATATTGCTTATGACCAAGCGCGAGCAATTCGTGCTTGAGTTTATCACCGCTTGGATAGGTTGGTTAAAGCTTGCGCTTTGTGTCGTTCTTAGCCCGGTATTTCTTTTCGCGTTTTGGCTTCCCGAGTTGGTGAAGCGTTTGAAAAATGCTACCCGTCGCAAAAGGGAGCGCAGTGGAGAGCCGAGATGACGAAAAAGAGCATACGCGAAAGGAAGTCTCCTTTTTTTCGGAGACTGTTGGTGTAAAATGGAACGTCTCTATACGACCGGTAACGGCATACCGATATACTGTTATTCGAATATGAACGTAAGCGGATTTTCGCTTTCGCTGTACCTGCGTGCCGGCTCGATGTTTGAGAGCGGAGAGGAGAACGGCTCTACGCACTTTTTCGAGCACGCGGTATTTCGCCATCTCAACAAGCTGTATAACGGCAGATTATACGAGATGATAGACGCGTGTGGGCTGTCATTTGAGGCTTCCACCGGAGTTAAGTACGTCGAATTTAACATCACCGGGGTAGCCGGGCGCTTTGGCATGGCATCAAGGGTGCTGTCTGACGTATTTACCCCGTTCACGCTCACACAGGCGGAGCTTCGTCCCGAAAAAGGACGCGTGAAGGCTGAGATACGTGAAGAGGACAGCGCGTCCTCATTTGAGCACTTCTGCGCCGAAGCTATTTGGCAGGGCACGTCGCTTTCAAACACGGTCTCGGGAACTGCCGGAGGGGTGGATCGCATCGGTGTGAAGCGTTTGAAGAGCCTACAGCAGGAATTGCTCTCGACGGAAAATCTCTTCTTTTACGCGGCAGGTCACGTAAGCTCTGCGGATATCGAGATGCTTGCCCGACTGCTCGAGATCGAGCCGACCTCGCACGCTCAGTTACGCCGAAACGTCGCTCCAGTACCGCCTTCGTTCGGGAGACGTGAAGGGAATGTGCACGTCAAAAACTCTCCGTTCACGTCGGTGTGTATGAGCTTTGATTGCTCGGCTACCGTAAGGTCGCTTCCGGCGTTGTATCTCGCGTGGGATATGCTATACAGTGGGGAAATGTCCATACTTCACCACAGGCTCTCGGAGCGCTCGGGGCTTATATACAGCTTTGACGGTTATATCGAGGCTTACGATAACCTTTCGCTCATCACGCTTACATACGACGTACGGGCGGATAAGCTGTATCAGAGCGTAGAGGAGGCTATACTTGCGTTTGCATCGGTGGCGGAGCTTGCCGAAAAGCATCTTCCGTACGTGCTTCCTGCGTACACGGACAACGCGCCGCTTCTCAGGGATACCCCATCGTCGCTCACGTCGACCTTTGGATACGAGGGGCATATCCTATCCCAAGGCTATCGCTCGGTGGAGGAGCGAAGCGAGACTTTTTGCGCGGTAAGTGCGTCGGATATCGAGCAGTTGGCGGCATCAACGTTCCGTGCAAGCGCTCTTACTCTTGCCGTAAAAGCCAATAAGAGCAAGCTGGACACCGAAAGGCTCCTTCGCCTATTTGAGCTTCTCGGATAAGGTCATCCGAACGTCGCGATATGAAAAAACGAAAGGAATATACCGATGACAGACGTCAGACAGCTCGCGTTCCGCTCGCTTATGAGCTGCGAGGTCAACGCGCGCTATACCAATCTTGAGCTTAATACCGTTATAAGCAGAACAACGCTGACGCCCCACGAAAGGGCGTTTTATACGGCGTTGCTCTACGGCGTGACCGAGCGGAGGAGAACGCTCGATTATCAGATATATAAGCTGTACAAAAGACCTATCGACAAGCTCAGTGTGGAGGTCGCGACGCTTTTGCGGCTCGGACTTTACCAGCTGATATATATGAACTCGATACCGGAGCACGCCGCGGTGGCATCGACCGTGGATATGGCAAAGACCTGTCTTAATCCCGGAGCTTGCGGTCTGATCAATGCGATACTGCGACAGGCTCAGAGAGAGCTTCGGCGTGATGACGGCAGTTACGGTCTTATCACGCCGGATAAGAGCCGTGATATATGCGGTCATCTGTCCATAACCTATTCCGTTCCGCGGTATTTGTGCAAGACGTGGTGCAGGGCGTACGGGGCGGAGAGAGCCGAGGAGATGATGATGGCACTCGGTGCTCCCGCAAGCACCGTATTGAGAGTTAATACCTTAAAAACTACGCGCGAGGCGTTGATGGCGGAGCTTGAGACGAACGGTATCAAGGCGTCGCCGTCGGCTCTGACGGACGACGGGATCATCCTTTCCGACGGCTGTGCGGTCTCGGAGCTTGACGCGCTCGCCGACGGTCGTTGCTTCGTACAGGACGACGCGTCTGCACTGTGCGTTTCCGCGCTCGAGCCGCGACCGGGGGAGACGGTGATGGATCTGTGTGCGGCGCCGGGAGGGAAGAGCTTCGGTTGCGCCATCGCTATGCGCAACGAAGGGCGACTTTTGTCCTTCGACGTGCACGACAGCAAGCTTTCTTTGATACGCGACGGCGCGAAGCGTCTCGGAATCGATATCTTGAGTGCGGAGTGTGCTGACGCTTCGCTTCCGCGAACGGAGCTTTTCGGGCTTGCGGATAGGGTGCTTTGCGATGTTCCTTGCTCCGGCTTCGGTACTATAGCGAAAAAGCCGGATCTGCGCAACAAGAGCGCAGAGAGCATACGCGATCTGCCGTCGCTTCAGCTGAAGATACTTGAAAACGGCGCACGTTACGTGAAAAAAGGCGGAATACTCGTGTATTCCACCTGCACTCTGATGCCGTCCGAAAACGAGGACAACATCTCGGCGTTCTTTGCTCTGCATCCGGAGCACGAGCTGCTGAGCCGTCAGACGCTTTTCCCGGGAAATGGAACGGATGGATTTTTCATAGCCAAGCTGCGCATCAACTGATACCGCGTACGGTGCGGTATGCAAGGTCTTAAGTCTTGTGCCTTAGCAAAGCCGAAACCATCACAAAACCGCTATGATTTAGAAAGGTATGGTCATAAATATAAAATATCAACGCCGTATTCCTCGGCAGACTGCTGTGAGGAATACGGCGTTTTGCGGTATCTAAGGGCGAGGTGTATCAGCGGAAGCTCACGGAAATGTCGAACTTAAGCTCGGGAGCCTTTACCTTAAGGTCTACAAGCCAGACCTGCTCGGAGAGTGTGGGCGAGCGCACTATGGTCTCGCTTCCAATGGAAAGCTCGAGCTTTGACGCGTCGAACAGAAGCGTGCTGTCGCCGCAACGTACCCTTCCTTCGCCGTCAGGCTCGGGCTTGGTCAGCGAAACGAAGCGTTCGGTAACACCGTTCGGCTTCTCCGTAAATTCGTACGTGTCGACCAGCGCGATGCCGTCGTCCTCCATAGTAAAGGCGCGGCGAAGAGAGGAGAGCGAGGGGATGCTGTACGCATTTTCCATCGAGAATGCGTAGCTTTTGTCCGTTTCTGTGAACACCGTTGATTTATTGTTACCTGCGACCTGATATTCGCCGTTTATGATCGGGACGCTGTGTCCGCGCGAGGAGCAGGCAAGGAGAGTATAGCGTTCGCTCGAGAAATACTGACGCGTGTACTCACCGCTTCCGGGATCGCAGAAGGTGACCTTTCCGTTTTTCGAGATAAGGAAGGAGCCGACGTCGTTATGATTGTGCTGTTCGGCGTTGTGTCCTGCCTTGCAGGCGAAATTATACTTATCGCCTCTGTAGATAAACCATTGAGCTTCGTGGAATATTTTGCTCTTGGGATGCATCTCGCAGTTGGCAAGCGAGGGATCCTGCCAGAGTATATAGCGAAGCCTTGCGCCGGAGGTGGACGGGGGGATCGAGGGAATCTCTATGTCGGGATACTCGTTCTTCAAAAAGTGCGAGAGCCAATTTGCAGGGGTGAACGTGGTCGGACAGTCTGAAAAGCAGATGCTCTGCTTGTCATTTATGGCGATGCACTGCTGGAACAGTGCTATCTGATGCACCTTGGGATCCTTGAAAAGATCTATATCTCCGTCCGTGTAGTCGCGGAGCATGCTCGCGAAGAGACAGAAGTACGAAAATCCGTAGTTCCAATACGAATAGCCCTCCATGCAACAGCCCTCGTCGTCAAAGCCCGCAAGATAGCACCTTGCAGTCTCTATCATACGCGGTATCTGCGCGTCTATCTCTTCCTTTTCCGCCGCGTAGAGGTATGCGCAGAGCGTAGCTCCTATACATACCGAAGCCCAATTGCTCTTTACTCGCATCCAACCGTAATCGTCGTTCTTAGCATACGATTCTATAAGGCGGTAGCGTATCTCGTGCTTGGCACGCTTGTATACGAGCGCAGGCAGACGGTCGCCGACGTAATACAAGACCTCGGCAATGGTGAACGAAAGTATAGTGGAGCAGAGATCCAAGCTCGTTTTTCTTCTTTCCTCCGGAGCATCCTCGGATATGTGCGCAGGGATAGACCAGCTCTCGAAATCGCATATGTTCCAAATGATGTCCGCGAGCGGCTCTATATAGCTTTCGTCGTTATCGAGCAGCAACATAAAGAAATAATGCTCCATACGGCTCTGATAATTGAAATAAACGCTCTGGAACTTCGAGCGGTCTCCTGTGGTGACGAACAGATGTATATCGCTGAACTTTATGCGCGGCGGCTCGCTCTTAAGATAATTTGCGGCTCTTTGGCGTATAGCCGCCACGTGAGGAGCGAAATAAGGATCCGTGCGCACCTGTTCCCATTTTTCGTCATTAAATTCTCTGAATAGCTTTCCCATACGGTCTCCAACCTTTCTTTGTAAGTATTGTACAAAAAATAAACCTGCAAACTTGGCACCGATGTTGATACCGCATTTAATATACCATAACTTAAGCTGTTTGTCAAGGGTTATATCAAAAAGATGCGGATTAGGATCCGATTTTTTTATTTTTTGGTGTATGTGTTAAAATGATATGAACCAAAAAGTATAGGAAGTTCGTCAAAGATATG
>CAZMWM010000086.1:0-8133 GCA_964570105.1 uncultured Lachnospiraceae bacterium
TCACTTTTTCTATACCTTTTTCATTTTTCAGTCTCACATCTATTGTAACACTACATTTTTTAAAAATACAAACGAAATATTGTATTGACTTTTTTCGCAAAAAGGTTTATAATATAATCTGTGGTATAGTTTACCGAGGATATTGTTGTATGGGAGAGGGACGGTAATGCTGAAGGCAGTGATATTCGATCTTGACGGAACGCTTGCGGATACGATAGATGACATCGGTGCGTCACTAAACCGTATGCTCGCATTGCACGGCTTTCCCGTATTGAGCCGTGACGGTGTGATACGAAACATCAATCACGGTCCGTACGAGCTGGTAAAGCGTTCGTTGCCCTGTGAGCTTCGGGATGACGAGACGCTCGTGCGTCAATATCTTTCGGAATATGACGCCTTTTACGGTGAACATTATATGTGTGATACGCGACCTTATCCGGGAATACGCGAGGCGCTTGCGCGGCTCGAGGGGGAAGGTCTGGGGCTTGCCGTGCTTTCGAATAAGCAGGATGCTTACGTTAAGAAGATAATAGCGACTCTGTTTCCCGATATCGGATTTCGTGAGATACGCGGAGTCGGAGAGCTTCCGCCAAAGCCGGAGCCTACCTCCGCGCTCCTGATAGCGGAAAAGCTCGGAGCAAAGCCTTATGAGGTGGCATTCGTCGGCGATTCTCACATCGATATGCTCACAGCATGCAACGCGGGAATGTATCCCGTGGGTGTTTGCTGGGGCTACAGGAGCGAGCAGGTGCTTACGGAAAACGGAGCGCGACTGCTTTGTCATGAGCCTTCAAGGCTTGCTTTTCTGAGGGAAGAGACAGTCGAGAGGTAAGCTTCCGCTGTGGGGCAAAAAGAGGCTCCCCGCCTGTTTTCAAAACCGTGAAAAGGAGAGTGTGTTTAGGTGCAAAAACCAAGAACGACGTCTCAAAAGCTGGAATTCAGAAGATTTCTCGAAGCCAACTGTGACAGGGAGATGACGGTCGCGGAGATGGCTGAAGGGCTTCGAGAGGGCGGCTCGGATATAGGCATCGCGACGGTCTACCGCGCCGTTAAGCGTCTTGAGAGCGAGGGCGTCCTTATGCGGACGGTCACGGGAAGAAAGAGCAAGGCGGCTTACAGATATCTCGGAGACAGGAGCGTCAGGAGCAGTCATATGCTGTTTTGCATGGGATGCGGAAGGACGTTACCGATATCCTACGAATTGGCGTCTCGCTTTGAAGGTGCGGTCGCCGATAAGACGGGATTTTCCATAACGGATCACCAGCTACTCCTTTACGGGCGTTGTCCCGACTGTAAATAGCGTTCCGCTGTTTCGGAGCCGATATTCGGATGATCTTCGGGGAATTACCGCGTGAAACGCTTTTGCTTGCGCGGTACTGCCGAGATGATAAAGACAAATTATTCAATTAAATTAAAACGAGAGGTGTATGATAATGAAGCTTCCTTTTAAGATCGATCTCAGCGGAAAGACCGCTGTTGTTACCGGAGCCGGAGGGGTACTCTGTTCTTCGTTTGCCGAGGCTATCGCCGAATGCGGCGCCGCCGTGGCACTTTTAGACCTTCGTCCGGAGGCGGCTGAAGCTGTTGCGGCGAGGATAAACGCGAACGGCGGAGTGGCACGTGCGTACGGCTGTAACGTTCTTGACCGCGAGAGTCTTATCGCGGCAAAGACCGCTATTGACGCCGAGCTTGGGAAATGCAGTATCCTTATAAACGGTGCAGGAGGGAACAATCCTCGGGGAACTACCACGAAGGAGTATCTTGAGCCTGAGGATCTCGATCCGGAGACGGCTAAAGATATCACTACCTTCTTTGACCTTGATCCGAAGGGCATCGAGTTCGTTTTTGATCTGAATTTCCTCGGAACGCTCCTTCCCACGCAGGTATTTGCGCGTGATATGGCGGCACAAAAGGATCCGGTCATCATAAACGTTTCGTCAATGAACGCCTTCCGTCCGCTCACCAAGATACCGGCGTATTCCGGCGCTAAAGCGGCTGTTTCAAATCTTACGGAATGGTTGGCGGTGCATTTTGCCAAGGTCGGCATAAGATGCAACGCGATCGCTCCCGGATTTTTCGTTACCGACCAAAACCGCGCTCTTCTTATCTCTCCGGACGGCACGCTTACGCCGCGCTCACAGAAGATACTTGCGGCAACGCCTATGGGACGCTTCGGTAAGCCCGAGGAGCTGATAGGTACGTTGCTTTGGTTGTGCGACGCCGGAGCTTCCGGCTTCGTTAACGGAGCAGTTATCCCGATAGACGGTGGATTTGCGGCGTATTCCGGAGTTTGACAGCCGGCGAGCCGAGTTTTCTCGTAGCTTGGGAAGTTGACGTTTCGACGGATATGAACGGAGGTGAAGGCACGTGCCTGCAAATTTCACAAAAAAGGCTATAATGGAAGCATTTCTTGTGCTTGCGGCAAAAAAGCCTTTATCCAAAATAACCGTTAAGGATATAGTTGACGAATGCGGTATAAACCGCAATACGTTCTATTATCATTTTCAGGATATCTATGCGCTCGTTGATGAATTTTTTATTTCCGAAGCCGAAGCTGTGCTCGAGAACGTAAAGCGCGGCAACACGTGGACAGACGTCTTTATAGAGGTGACCGAGGCTTTGGAAAACGAAAAGGCGGCGATACAGAATTTTTACCGCAATCTCGGCAAGGAGCAGATCGAAAAGTATCTCTGTACCATAGCGGAAAGCTTCGTTATGAGGATGATGCAGTCGCTTGACGGGTATTCCGAGCTTACGGATAAAAAAAGAGAATTGATATCATCGTTTTATGCTTATGCGCTTTGCGGTATGTGCATTGAATGGCTGGACGGCGGAATGAAGGAGAACGGAAGGAGCTTCGTTCTGCGCCTGAAGGAGGTATTCGTGCCGTCCGTGCAGGCGGCGATATCGGCAGGGAAAACGTGAGCCTTTATACCGTGATACGGGCTGTTTGACCTCGGGCGCGACTTACGTTCTGCGTCGCGATAGGTCAAGCCGCCCGTTTGATTTTGTGAAAACGGTATGATGCCCGCAATGGATGTTTTGCATAAATATTCATTTGTGTATTATATTTATACAAATACAACAAGTAACATATCGCATATTTGTATAAAATCACACTTGAAAAAATCAAACGTACGGTGTATAATTATTATACGGTGAATAACCGCTGTAATTTAGAAAAGCGTAGTTATAAAAATGCTTGCTATGCCGTGCAATGGTTTGTGTATATTATAACGTATCATTCGTGATACCGCAGAAGGAGATTTGGCTCTATGCAGGACAGATCGAAAAAAATGTGGGAGGGACGCTTTAAAAAAGCGCTCGACTCCGGAGTAAACGATTTTAATTCATCGGTGTCGTTTGACAGCCGAATGTACCGCGAGGATATAATCGGAAGCATAGCGCACGCGCGTATGCTTGCAAAGCAAGGGATAATTCCGCAGAGCGACGCGGAGCTGATAGTGCTGACATTGGCTCAGATATGCGACGACATAACGGACGGAAAGCTCCCGATAGATCCGGAGGCTGAGGACATACATATGTTCGTCGAGGCGGAGCTTACGTCGCGTATCGGTGACGCGGGAAAGCGTCTGCATACCGCCAGAAGCCGTAACGATCAGGTGGCGCTCGATACGCGTCTTTACCTTCGCGGACAGACGGAGCAGATATCGGACGCGGTAAAGGAGCTGGCTCTTAAGATATGTGAAAAGGCTACGGCTCACACGGAGACGGTAATGCCCGGATATACACATCTCCAAAGAGCACAGCCGGTGACGTTCGCACACTATATCATGGCGTACGCCTCGATGCTCGTCAGAGACCTCGGCAGACTTGCGGATACGAAAAAAAGGATGAACGTGATGCCGCTCGGAAGCGGAGCGCTTGCGTCCACCACGTACCCGATAGATCGTCTCTACGTCAGCGAGCAGTTGGGATTTGACGGTATCACGCTCAATTCGATAGACGGAGTGTCGGACAGAGATTTCGTCATAGAGCTTGCGTCGACACTTTCCGTGCTGATGATGCATCTCAGCAGGTTTTCGGAGGAGATAATACTGTGGTGCTCGTCGGAATACGGATTTATTGAGCTTGACGACGCTTTTTCGACCGGATCTTCGATAATGCCGCAGAAGAAAAATCCGGATATCGCGGAGCTTGTTCGCGGTAAATGCGGCAGGGTGTACGGCTCTCTTATGACTATCCTTACGGTGATGAAGGGGCTTCCGCTTGCGTATAACAAGGATATGCAGGAGGATAAAGAGGCTATATTTGACGCTGTGGACAACGTCAAGCTCTGTCTTGACGTTTTCACCAGAATGTTCGACACGATGACCGTCAAGGAAAAGGCTATGCGCAGAGCCGCGGCGAGAGGGTTTATAAATGCCACGGATTGCGCCGATCATCTCGTGAAGAAGGGAATGCCGTTCCGTGATGCTTATAAGATCACGGGAAAGCTGATAGCATACTGTATCGACGCAGACAAGACGCTTGAAACGCTTACGCTCGACGAATATCGGGCGGCTTCCGAGATGTTCGACGAGGGTGTGTACGACGCCGTTGACCTTATGAATTGCGTCAAGGGCAGAAACGTTGAGGGCGGTCCTGCACCGGAAACGGTCTGCTCGCAGATAGAGGAGATACGCGCGGTCTTAAATAATTATTGAAACAGTCAGAGGGATGTTTAAATGATAAAGGTAGGAATAATTGGTGCTACGGGATACGCCGGGGCGGAGCTTGTGAGATTGCTCGCCACCCATCCCGAGGCGCAGATAGTAGCCATATCCTCGGTCTCGTATGAGGGACAGCGGATATCGGATATCTATCCGGCGTTTTACGGAGTGATTGACGACGTCCTTGTTGACGGTGATACGGTCATAGAGAAGAGCGACGTGGTGTTTGCATCGCTTCCGCACGGACTTTCCGAGCCGCTCGCCGAAAAATGCATCGAAAAAGGAAAGCTTCTGATAGATCTCGGAGCTGATTTCAGAATGTACGACGGTGATGCATACAGCAAATGGTATAAGAGAGAGTACACCCATCCCGATCTGCACAAGTACGCGGTGTATTCGCTTCCGGAGCTTTACAGAGAAAAGACTAAAGGGGCAAAGATCATAGGAAATCCCGGATGCTATCCGACGTCCATCGCGCTCGGAGCGGCGCCTGCATTGAGATGTGGACTTGTGGAGACGGCGGGCATCGTTATAGATTCGAAATCCGGCGTTACGGGCGCAGGAAGAGGACTTACGCAAGGAACGCATTATCCGGATACGAACGAGGCTTTCTCTGCTTATAAGGCGGCTGAGCACAGACACACGCCGGAGATCGAGCAGACGCTGTCCGATATAGCCGGCGAGGCTGTGGTGGTCACCTTCGTTCCTCATCTCCTGCCGGTAAACAGAGGTATAGAGTCGACGCTGTATCTTACCTTAAAGCCGGGAGCAGACGAGCAAAAGGTGAGGGAAGCGTACGAAAAAGCGTACGCCGACGAGCGCTTCGTCCGCGTTCTTCCGAAGGGTAGTTATGCAAATATCAAAAACGTGCGTTGCTCCAACTATTGCGATATATCTCTGCATTTCGATATGAGGGCGCGAAGATTGATCGTTTGCTCCGTTATCGACAATATGGTAAAGGGCGCGGCAGGGCAGGCTATACAGAATATGAATCTGTATTTCGGACTTGCGGAGGATACCGGGCTTTGCGCGGTGCCGCCCCAATTCTGAGCAGGGAAGGATAGAGATCATCCCGTTTGCGGATAATGTGTGAAAGGAAGCTTTCGTAAGATCGAAAGCCACGGTCAGTAAAAAATGACGACTGATGAATTTTTGTCTGATATGCCCGAGGCGGTCAGCCGACTTTCAAATTTTGAAAAAGGGTACGTTCTGGTGCGTGCTCTGCCGTATATCCAGAAATACACCGGGAAAACGGTGGTCATCAAGTACGGCGGAAACGCTATGATCAATTCGGAGCTTAAGGAAGCGGTCATCTCCGATATAGTCCTGCTCGCGTGCGTGGGCATAAATATCGTGCTCGTTCACGGAGGTGGACCGGAGATCAACGATATGCTGAAAAGAGTGGGCAAGGAGTCGCGCTTTGTGAACGGTCTGCGCTATACCGATGAGGAGACTATGGATATAGTACAGATGGTGCTGTGCGGCAAGGTGAACAAGGAGCTTGTCTCGAGACTTCAGGGGATAGGCGGAAGAGCCGTTGGACTCAGCGGTCTGGACGGCGGTATGATAAAGGCTAAGAAGCTTACCAAGAACGGCGAGGATTACGGTCTGGTCGGTGAGATAGTTGACGTCGATGCAAGCATAATCAAGGCGAATATGGAGAGGGGATTTATTCCCGTGGTGAGTACGGTCGCGGCAGGAGTGGACGGAGGCGAGGAATACAACATCAACGCCGATACAGCCGCCGCAAAGCTCGCTATAGCTCTCGGTGCGCAAAATCTGATACTGCTTACCGATATCGCAGGCGTTATGCGCGATCCAAAGGATCCGTCGACGCTCATACCGGAGATACACGAAAACGAGATAGAAGGACTTATTTCGGACGGAGTTATAAGCGGCGGAATGATACCCAAGATACGTTGCTGTGCGGATGCGCTCAACGGAGGAGTGGCGCACGCGGTCATAATCGACGGTCGCGTTCCGCATTCGATACTTATAGAAATGCTTTCCGACGAGGGCGCCGGAACGATGTTCGTGAAATAAGCACGGACATAAAGCAAAGTCTTTCGATACGAGAGGTTTGGTCATAAAATGAACAAAAACGACATAAAACGACTTGACGGTGATTATATAGCGCAATTTTATTCCAGAATGGATCTTGCGCCCGTGAGCGGTAAAAACGCAACGGTGATGGACGCCGACGGCGAAGAGTACATCGATCTTACGGCAGGTATCGGCGTTAATTCGCTCGGAATAGCCGATGATGGGTGGATAGAAGCGGTTACCGCACAGCTTAAAAAGATACAGCATATCTCAAATTATTATTATTCCGAGCCTACCGGCAGACTTGCCAAAAAGCTCGTCGAGCTTTCGGCGCTTAAGAGGGCTTTCTTCTGCAACAGCGGAGCGGAAGCGAACGAGGGTGCGATAAAGGTCGCGCGAAAGTACAGCTATGATAAATACGGAGAAGGCAGGAACAGAATAATAAGTCTTAAAAATTCCTTTCACGGAAGAACATTGACGACTCTTGCCGCTACCGGGCAGGATGTATTTCATCAATTTTTCTTTCCTTTTACGGAAGGATTTGATTTCGTTCCGATAAATGATATAGATTCACTGAAAAATGCTGTAAACGATAACGTATGCGCTGTTATTTGCGAGCCTATACAAGGCGAGAGCGGCGTAAATCCCATATCCGAGGAATACGCGCGATGCCTTGCAGATATATGCGAAAAACGCGATATATTGCTGATCTGCGACGAAGTTCAGACGGGAATTGCTCGAACTGGCGAGGCGTTTGCTTATCAAAGGCTCGGGCTGTTGCCGGATATATGCACGCTTGCCAAGGGGCTTGGCGGCGGACTTCCGATCGGTGCGGTGCTTCTCGGAGAAAAATGCGAAAACGTCTTTTCCGCAGGGCAACACGGAACTACCTTCGGCGGAAATCCGTCGGTCGCCGCCGGAGCTTGCGCGGTGCTCGATAGGGTGTGTACACCGCAGTTCTTGGCGTCGGTCAGGGAGAAGGGTGAGTATATACGCCGAAGCGTGAAGGAATGGGAGCTGGGCGTGGTAAAGGACGTCCGAGGTGCCGGACTTATGATAGGTATCGAGGTCAGCTGTGGACATAAAGCTGTGGCTAAAAAATGTCTCGAAAACGGCGTTATGGTGTTGACCGCAGGCAATGACGTGGTGAGATTGCTCCCACCGCTCACCATCTCGTATCCCGAGCTTGAGCGTGCGCTCGAAATATTAAAAAAGACACTTGAGAGCTTTTAAGCCCGGAAAGCGGCACATTTTTTCAAGTTAATACAAACTCCCTCCGAGATGCTCGGAGGGAGTTTTGCATCCTCCTTTCTCCCGCTTTGCGGCATACCTTGAAATCGGTGTGGACACAGACGCTACTACCGCCGCGTAGCGGCGAGGTACGCCCAATCTGTGTTAGAACTTATTTCGGGGCGTG
>CAZMWM010000087.1:0-7873 GCA_964570105.1 uncultured Lachnospiraceae bacterium
GCGCGACCTTGCCAAGGTCGAGGTGGCGGGTTCGAGCCCCGTAATCCGCTCCATAGAAAAAAGCAAGTCGGTTGACTTGCTTTTTTCTATCATACAAGGCTTGCGCCTTGGTTACATACCGCAGACAAGCTGCGGATTTCATACACGCCTTCGGCGTGATTTTACAAGGAAAATTTTCTTAACATCGGCAAAAAACAGCAAGACCACTTGACAAACGTCGACAAAG
Organism: uncultured Lachnospiraceae bacterium; assembly: GCA_964570105.1. Lineage (GTDB taxonomy): Bacteria > Bacillota > Clostridia > Oscillospirales > CAG-272 > SIG673. The sequence goes on from CAZMWM010000087.1 coordinate 227, forward strand.
CGGTTACAATTATCTTGTCGGGAGCTTACAGCAACGGCGTGTTTCGCGGGCAAGCAAAAGCCACAAAAGCACTCGCCGAAGCGGAGCAAGATCAACGAAAACACCCACAAGGAGAACGAAAGTTATGAAAACTACCGCCACAGAGCTTCGCGCAAGCGCAAGCAGAATGATCTCGGGTGAGCGACTTGTCGCAGATAACAACACGGTGATGCACGACAAGCGTCTCGGCTTCACGTGTGAGCTGAGCGACGGATATCGCGGACTTATACGGCTCGGACACGGAAAGACGGACTACGCCTCGTCCTACCTTGAGCTGACGGAAAATGAGCTGACCGTTTATCAGCATTACGCCGAGCTGTCCACGGTCATAAAAAAAGAGCACGGTCTCAAGCTTGGCGGCGAGCTTAGCGTTTTCATCTCCACCGGCTACGGCGACGCCGATATAACCGTCTCCGCTTCCGCCGGAACGTTTTCACTGAGGAACGTCAGCTGGTACGGACGGAACGGCGACGTTTACGCGGAATGCGTCTCGGGCGAAATGGAGAATGTAAGTCTCAGATGGTCGTGTCCGGGCTATGAAAAAAGCATCTACGTTTTCGGAGACTCTTATTTGAACGCTCTTTCTCCCGAAAGATGGTCGTATTATCTTCACCGCGACGGATTTAACGGTTGCTTTATGACCGGATTTCCGGGGATGGGCAGCACGCGCGGCGCGGTCGACCTGAAACTCGCCATCGAAAGAGGTAAGCCGAAATACGCCGTGTGGCTACTCGGTATGAACAACGGCGACAACGGAAGCATCTCTCCAGAATGGCTCAACGCTGTGGAGGAGCTTTTGAGCTTATGCGACAGGAACGGCATCATCCCCGTGCTTTCTACCGTGCCAAACACGCCAAAGGTGGACAACAGCTTCAAAAACGCTTGGGTGCGCAATTCCGGAGTACGGTATATAGATATGGAACGGGCAGTCGGAGCACATAAAAGCAAGGAATGGTACCCCGGTATGCTCTCTCCCGATCTCATCCACCCCGTAGCCCTCGGTGCTCAAGCCCTTTATGTCCGCGCACTTGCCGATATGCCCGAGCTTGCCGTAAAGGCTTGATTAAATGTAATTAAATATAATCAACGAAAACACGACCGCCGTTGGCATATTATGGTGCCGAAAGCGGTCGTGTTTTATAAATTGAAGAAACGCTATCATTCGGTTATCACCAGCTTACGAGTCTACGGTGTTGTACAGGTATGCTTAAGCGAATATTCCGTAAACGAGGATATCGTAGGCGAGCGATGATGAGGTGAGCGTTACGCGTTTCAGTGTGCTTTTGTTTTCAAGGGGGATATTAAGGCGATTTATAATGTAGTTTTCGAAATTCTTATCATACCCGAAGCGAGCAAAGCGTTTGGCTTTTTCCGCGATGGGATCTATTCTCGACGAGCCGGACGTGGTATACACCGTTGTAAGCTCTATTCCGTTTCTGATCGGCATCTGTTCGCGTTCGCCGCTTTCGTACTCGAGAGTCAGCTCAGCCGCCGTCTCTCCGTAATCGCCGCCGAGCGGATAGCCGACCGAGGCGCTGACCAAGCCGAGAAGTGTTAATTCCGACGTTTTCCGTCCGCAGTCGAAAACGACCTTTTCGCCGTCCGAAACGACGTATGGAACGGGGGAGACGCCTTTTATATCATTTCCGAGCAGTTTAGGACCGACGGTGAGCTTTCTTGCGCGCATACCGTTATATTTACGTGCTTCTCGGTCGTATTTTTGCGCCCGCTCCAAAAAACTGTTATAGCTCTCGCCGCCGCTAACGTGCTCGAGCGGAGCTTTTTCCATCTTATCGAGCGCTTCAAAGTAATAGTTATCCTCGTAGCTTTTTTCTTTTTTGGCGTCTGCCCAAGCCTCGCAAAATGCGCCGTATATCAAGTTTGGCACTCGATCTCCGTTCACGAGCGCTTCCTTCAGCACTCCGTCAACACAAGCAGGTCTGCCTCTTCCGTAATCGTTCGCTTCCGCCCAATACCAGAAGAAAGCTCCCGCAAGCGCGTTTCCGTCCGAATTTGCCTTATAAGCTCCGTACATCTCGTGGATAAAATCGGAGAGCAAGCTCGGGTTGTCGTAGACATCGTGACCGCCCCATTCCGTAAAGATCAGCGGTCTGTCGGTAAGCAGGGATATCGACCGTCTTGATCTTTCGAAGGTATTCGAATACGGATGCATAGTGTAAAAGTCAAAGCCGCACATATTATAATATTTCAGCGTGTCCTCGTCGCTCATACAGTTGGCGCCGGAAACAAGTCTGGTCGGATCGTTCTCGCGGCAAACGCGAGCGGCGGACACGAGGTATTCCTCGGTAAATCTGCATTCGTTAAAGCAGAGCCAAAAAGCGATACAGGGATGGTTCCTGTCGCGCAGCACAGTCCTTTTTAACACCTCAAGGCTGTTTTTTCTGACCTGCGGCTCCGACGTATCCGACCACCAAAGCCCCGGCTCCTCCGACACCATGATGCCGAGCCTGTCGGCTATATCGAGCGTTACCTTATTGTGCGGATAATGGACGAGACGGACGAAGTTGCACCCCGTTTCCTTTATCATTCTAAGGTCCTTTTCTATCTGCTCGGCGCTTACCGTATGTCCGCATCCCGGGAACATCTCGTGTTTGCATACGCCTTGAAGGAACGTGGGCTTACCGTTTATGATAAAACGGTGACGGTCGCACTTGATCTCGCGAAATCCGACGTTACAGCAGTATTCATCGACCGTGGAGCCGTTGACAGCGAGCGAGACCGAAAGCTTATACAGCTCGGGTGCGTCGGTTGACCAAAGCTTTACGTTTTCGAGTTGTCTTGTGACCTTTTTCGTGCTTGCGCTTACCGAAAAAGCGTCTGCCCGCTCGCCGCCGTGGGTAAGCGAGACGAACAGCTCTCCCTCGGTATCCGAGCTTAACTCAAATTCGAGCGTATAGCGTGCGGCGCGGTAGGAGTTTTCAAGCTCGGTGTGAAAGAACACGTCCTTCACGTACTCCTTGCCGCAATAAAGCAGAGAGACATCGCGTATCACGCCTCCGTAATTTTCCCATCCTGCCGTCGGACCGAACACGGGGGAGATATCCTCAAGCACCACCTTCAGCTCGTTATCCTTCGCCTTTACTATGTCCGTGATATCAAAGCGATATTCGGAATAAGCCGTCATTTCGCCCAGATGCGTTCCGTTGAGGAACACCTCGGCGTGATATGTGATACCGTCAAATTGAAGAAACACGCGCTCGGAGCTTACATCAAGATCGAAATACCTTCTGCATTCCGAGTGACCGACAGCAAGAGCCGAATAAGGGACCTCGCGTTCACGCTCGGCGCCTCCTCCTACGCGATATGACCATTTGCCGTTAAGCGACTGTTTTTTCATTTGTTCTTATGTCTCCTTTTTGATCTTCAATATTAAAGTCCCGAGTGCAGGTCAATGAGGGTGGTATTTCGGAAAAGCAGGTCATCTGAACGCGACGTTTTCGTCACCGAGCAGTTTTTTCAGCTCCGAGACGACAAATCCGATAGGGGCGCAGTCAAGCTCGGGACGGTGCGTATAGAGCTTTGACTCGGGATCGAAAAATATCACCCGAGCACGCTCCTCGCCGACGTCGCTCGCGAATATCTTAAGGACGCTCTCGGCGCGTTTGGCGGCGTCCGATGTGGGATCGGATATCTTTAAGAAGAGCTTATCAAAGCTTTTCTTGTGATCGTACACCTCGGGCGGATAGCTTGGGCGCGAATGCACGGTGACAGCGTTTTCCTTTGGCACCGTATCTGCGGTATTTGCCGCGTCTTTGGGTGGGGTGTATGCGTCGATAACACTCTTTACGACGCTAAAGGAACGGCTTTCACGCGGTAATTCCCCGAAATTCGCATTATTATCGGCTCGCGAGCCGTAAACACGTGCCGAATTTTTGCGTCCGCGGAGGGCGTCGCTTTCGATAAGCGCGGCAAAAGGCGAAGGTCTGTGCGTATATTTACCGTTTGGGCGAAGCGGAGCGACTGCGCGAACGAGCAGCTTTGGCGGCTCCTCCTCGCGAACGGATATCTCACCGTACACCGCAACGACCGTATCGGGAGAGGTAATCTGAGCAAGCTCTGAATAGAGCTTCGGGAATATCACGCACTCTATCTCGCCGTATCTGTCCTCAAGCTTTATAAACGCCATACTTTCGCCGCTCTTCGTCCTTTTAACGGTACGCGCCGATATCAGCCCGGCTACCGAGACGAACTGCTTCTCACTGTACGCGGGGGACTCGTTCCCGTCCTCGAATGCGGCTATCAGCTCGCTTATCGGAACGGCGTCGGCGTCTGCGGCATTTTCCGAATACTCGTCTGTGATATGTCCGGAAAAATACATTCCCGACGCTTCCTTTTCAAGTGACAGCCGCTCGCGCAGAGAAAGCTCCGGAATGTCGGGATAGTCGTAACCGTCGTCCGCGGACTCGCCGACCTGAGCAAAGAGATTTAACTGTCCCTCGATATTACCGCGCTGTCTGTCGCATATTCGGTCAACTATCTCCTCGTAGCACGCAAGGAGCTGGCTCCTTTTAGCATCGATGCCGTCGAAGGCACCTGCTTTTATCAAAGCCTCGAGCTGTCTCTTGTTCAGCTCCGAGCCGTACATCCTGTTGACAAGATCGGCAAATCCGCTAAAAGCCCCGTTGTTCTTTCTCTCCTCGATCAGCTTTTCCGCGAAGGACTGACCTACGTTCTTGAGTGCAAGCAGACCGTAACGGATGTTTTTCCCGGTCGCGTCAACGTGAAAGCCGGATGTGCTCTCATTCACGGACGGCGCAAGCAGAGCTATACCCATCCTTGCCGCATCCGCCGTATATTTCGCGAGCTTTCCGTGATCTCCAAATTCGCTCGTCATAAGCGAAGCCATATATTCCGCAGGATAATGCCGTTTCAGAAAAGCGGTACGGTAAGAAAGCACCGCGTACGCGGCGGCGTGGCTCTTATTGAAGGCGTATCCCGCAAAGCTGACTATCTCGTCAAACAGCTCGCCTGCGGCATTTGCATCTATGCCGTTACCGATACATCCGCGCAAAAAATCCTCTCTTTGAGCACGGATGACCTCCGGCTTCTTTTTGGATATCGCGCGGCGGACGATATCAGCCTTTCCGAGCGAATATCCGGCAAGACGTCGGAATATCTCCATCACCTGCTCCTGATATATGATGCAACCGTACGTTCCGTCGAGTATCGGTGCAAGCTCGGGTATAGCGTACTTTACAGTCTTGCCCCGACGGTGCTCCAGCACTCTCGGTATCGCGTCCATAGGTCCGGGGCGGTACAGCGCGTTCACTATCATTATATCCCCGATCGATGTCGGTCTGAATTCCGTGAGCATAGACTGCATCCCATTGCTCTCCAGCTGAAAAACGCCGGCGCTGTTGCCTTCGGAGAGCATGGCGAAGGTCGCTGTATCATCCTCCGGTATGTTCTCTATTGAAAATTCCGGGTGTTTTTCCCTTATCTGCTCGACCGTACCGTTTATCACGGTGAGATAACGCAGACCGAGAAAATCAAATTTCAAAAGTCCGAGCGATGCCACCGTGTCCATATCGTATTGTGTGATGGGGATGCTCCTGTTTACGGCGAGCGGAACGTGATCGGATACGGCGCGATCGCTTATCACCACGCCTGCGGCGTGCGTGGATGCGTGATGCGGCATACCCTCGAGCGCCTTCGCGGTCGAGATCAGCCGTCTTATCTCGGGGGATGCCTCCATCATCTCGCGGAGCTGTTTGGTCTTTTCAGCCTCGGCAAGCGTTATTCCCGGCTGACGCGGTATCGCCTTGGCGACGGCGTCCACCTCGGCGTATGCCATTCCCATCGCGCGTCCGACGTCCCTTACAGCCGCGTTGGCGGCAAGCGTACCGAAGGCGATTATCTGAGAAACGCGGTCATTTCCGTACTTTTCGGAAACGTACTGTATCACCTCGCCGCGTCGGATATAACAAAAATCTATATCAAAGTCCGGCATACTGACTCGCTCGGGATTAAGAAAACGCTCGAACAGCAGACCGAATCGCAAAGGATCCACGTCGGTTATTCCGATAAGATACGCGACAAGGCTTCCTGCTCCCGAGCCTCTTCCGGGACCGACGGGGATGCCCTTTGATCTTGCGTATCCGACAAAATCCGCAACTATCAGGTAATACTCCGAATATCCCATTCCGATTATCACGGAAAGCTCGTATTCCACGCGCTCTCTGTAATCCGTTTCCGTGCGTTCCTCGGCAAACTCTATACTACCGCTCTCCGTCCTTTCGGAAAGCCCCGCGTACGCGCGTCTTTTCAGATATTCGGCAGGATCGCTTCCGTCCGGCGGTGTGAACGACGGCAGGATGTATCTTCCGAAGCTGAAATCAAAATTGCACCTCTCCGCTATCCTTGCGGTATTGCTGACGGCTTCGGGATGAGAAGCGAACAGGCTCTGCATCTCCTCGGTGCTCTTATAATAAAATTCGTTGGTCTCAAAGCCCACGGACGCGCCGTCTGTCAGACGCGTATTGGTCTGTATGCACATCATTATCTTCTGGATCTCGGCATCCGAGCGGCGAAGATAATGCACGTCGTTCGTGGCAACGAGAGGTATACCCGTCTTTTCGGATATAGTGTACAGACCGAAATTCACCTGCTTTTGCAGAGCGATACCGTGATCCTGCACCTCGAGATAGAAATTTCCGTCTCCGAAGATGGCGTTCAGCTCAAGAGCGCAAGCAGTTGCTCCTGCCATATCCGTCGCCGCGATCATCCTCGGTATCCTTCCGCTAAGGCACCCGGAAAGCGCGATAAGCCCTTCGTGATATTGACGCAAAAGCTCCGTGTCGACACGCGGTTTTATATAAAATCCCTCGGTAAATCCCAGAGATACAAGCTTTATGAGATTTCGGTAGCCGACCTCGTTCTCACAGAGCAACACGAGGTGAGAGAACTCCGAATCCTCGGCGTGTGTCTTGTCAAAGCGCGACCTCGGAGCGAGATATACCTCGCACCCGATCAACGGCTTGATGCCTTCCGCCTTGCAGGCGTTATAAAACGCTACCGCGCCGTACATAACGCCGTGATCCGTTATGGCTACCGCGCTGTGTCCGGAGGATTTCACGACCGCAGGGATATCCTTTATGCGGCACGCGCCGTCAAGCAGACTGTATTCCGTATGCAGATGCAGATGCACGAATTCCGACATAATACCCCCCTGAAAAATAATATCTTATATTTTGCCGATAGCAAGACCGAGTTGGATGCATGCCCCTGAATTAGTTCTAACACAGACAGGGCGTACCTCTGTGATGGAACAACAAAATCCCACCGCGAAGCTACACAGAAGTTTTTGCCAAGCTTTTTTCAAAAAGCGGCGCGGAGTTTGGGTGGTTGCAAATGTGACCAATGCGAAAGGAGACCTTATTCACGAATTTTTATTTAAGGCGCATAGCTTAGCGCTTACACAGCTCTGCTGTGTAAGCCACACTTCAAAGGCTTGCCTTTATAACCGAAGTTTACAACTTAGCGCGTAGCGTGGTTTTGCCACGCAAGCCACAGTTAGAAGGCTTGCCTTCGAGATTATAACTAAGTTTTATATCTTAGCGCTTACACAGCGGAGCTGTGTAAGCCACA
>CAZMWM010000088.1:0-7754 GCA_964570105.1 uncultured Lachnospiraceae bacterium
GCGTTATCGATGATGCCGGTGCGCGTTGCCTCGGTGCCCAGCTCCAATCCCTCGAAGATAGCCTTGTAATCCTCTTCGTCGCTCTCGTTATCCGCGGACAGCTGAGCCTTGTCCTCGCGGAAGGGATTTTTCAGATAATTGTTCAATGTCTCGACGGTGTAATGCTTTGGCGGGGAAGTAGTCTTTTCTACGGGGGAGAAGGCGGTGGTCACCTTATCGCCCTTGCGGAGCTTGGGCAGGAGCTTATCCTTTTGCTGGCAGTCATCGTATTTCGTCCATCCCGGCTCGAGCATAACGGTGCCGCTCAGCTGAAATGTCTCCTCTCCGTCACCGGTAACGAGCGTTATCTGCGTTCTGTCGACGATGCAGTCCTCGGAGCAGAAAACAGCCACAAAGCGGCGGAACACGGTGGAATACACCAGCCGCTCCTGCTCGCTCAGTGCGTTTTTTTGCGGAAGCTTTACCGTTGGAGTGAGCGCGGAGTGTGCTTCTATCTTGGAGTCGTCAAATATTGTCTTGTCGTCCTTGAAGCGCACGGGATAGCCAAGCTTGCCCACACCGCCGAGTATCTGCTTGATCTTGTCCTTCTCTGCGGTCGCGAGGTATTCCGAATTTGTTCTCGGATACGTAAGATATCCTGCCTCGTAAAGCTTTTGCGCAATGGCAAGGCTGTCCGTCATTGACATCTTGTATTTTTTTGAAAGAAAGTTTTGCAGCTTGGTGAGCGAATAGAGCTTTCCTGCTTGGAGCTTGGCTTTTTTATTTTTAACGGACGTGACGACCGTATCAAGGGAATTGAGGTGGGCGCAATACGCTTCCGCTTTAGCTTTTTCGTTTTCGCCGAAGCGGCTCTTCGACTGAAGCTCCAGCTCGCACCCATCGTCTCCCGTTTTGCTTATCGCCGCGAAATATTTTTCCGGCTTGAAGTTGCGTATCTGAGTGTCCCTGTCGAATATTGCTTTGACTATCGGAACTATCACTCTTCCGACTCTTAGCAGCATACCGCTCTTTAACGTGGCGTAGCGTGTGAGATTGGTTCCGTACAGCCAATCAATGAACGTCCTTGCGTAGCCCTCGTATGCCAATCTGTCGTACTGTGTGTCGGGCTTCATATCGGAAAGCGCCGCGCGGATGGTCTCGGGCGTCTGGTCGGGAAGCCAAAGCCGCATCAGGGGCTTTGGGGTGTCGAGCGCTTTGGTCACGAGCGTGCGGACTATTATCTCGCCCTCGCGGTCGGCGTCTCCGGCGTTTACCACCGTATCGACGTCGGGACGGTTACACAGCGCGCGCACAGTTTCAAATTGGCGCTTAACGCCGTCGCTTCCGCTATCGTCCGCGCGGAGCACGTACTGATATTTCTTCGGAAAGCAGGGCAGACCGTCCATAGTCCATTTTACGCGCCCGCCGGGGGAGTACGCGTCGCCCATGGTGTAATATTCTATATCCGCAAGAGAAAAAAGATGTCCGAATGCCCAACTGATTATATATCCGCACCCTTCCATATAGCCCTGTGCTTTTTTCATAGTCCCTTTTCCGAGACCGTTCACGGCGTCCGCGATGTTTCTTCCGAGACTGGGCTTTTCGGCGATTATAAGTATCAAGCTGTTAACGTCCTTTCGAGCTTCGTTGTTTGCGATGTTCTGTAAATATTTAAGACCGTGGGCATAAATCCCACGTTTTTTTAATAGAATTAAAGCAGTCAGGATAAAAGAAAGGATAGACTGTAAAATGAACAGATATATGCCTGAAGGAAGCTACATCACACAGTCCGAAAACCGTGAGCTGACCTCGTCGGTCGCAGGTCTTGAACGCGCCGCACAGCTCGGCAGGATCGTCGAGGGCATCGCGGTCATGTGCGACGGAGATATGAGGCTCACGGTCGATCTTTGCGGAATACGCGGCGTGATACCGCGTGAGGAAGCGGCGTACTCGCCGGACGGGAGCGCTATCAAGGATATCGCGGTCATAACCCGTGTCGGCAAGCCGGTCTGCTTTAAGGTGTTGGGCGTAAGCTTTGACGAATACGGAAAGCCGATAGCCCTGCTTTCGCGGCGCGCGGCTCAGATAGAGTGCGTGAACGCGTATCTTACGGAGCTTATACCGGGGGACATCATAGATGCAAGAGTCACTCATCTCGAGCAGTTCGGTGCGTTTGTCGATATCGGATGCGGTGTGATATCCCTGCTCACGGTCGACTGTATCTCGGTTTCGAGGATATCGCATCCGAGAGAACGGCTGAGAGTCGGTATGCAGATAAAAACTGCGGTCAAGAGCATCGATAGGGATGTGTGCCGCATATACGTAACTCACAAGGAGCTTCTCGGAACGTGGAAGGAAAATGCGGGAGAGTTCACGGTCGGGCAGACGGTCGCCGGGATCGTGCGCTCCGTTGAGGAATACGGTGTGTTCGTGGAGCTGACGCCCAATCTCGCCGGACTTGCCGAATGTAAGGATGGTGTTGCGGTCGGGCAATGTGCGGCGGTGTTTATTAAAAACATACTTCCGGAGCGAATGAAGATAAAGCTCGTCATAATAGACGTCAGAGAAGGCATTCCGTCCCCGACTCAGCCGAGATATTATTGGAACGGGGAGATGCATATATCGCGGTGGGATTATTCGCCCCCGGAATGCAATAAGCAGATATTTACGGATTTTGATGCGGAATACCGTTCCCGACAGCTGTGATGCGTCAGAGGTAACGCTTAGCCTCGCGGCAAAAGGTCTCGGCTACGTATTCGGCTTCGCTCAAGCTGAGCCTTGAATAGAGGGGAAGGGTGATCTCGTTCTTATACTGCGCGTAAGCGTTCGGATGCGCGGAGATGTCAAAGCCGAGCTTTTTGTAAGCGGTGAGCATCGACAGGGGCTTGAAATGGACGTTGCAGGCGATACCTGCCTTCGCCATCCGAAGGATCAGCCCGTTTCGCTCTTTTTCGCCGATGCCGTCTATACGCGTCATATAAAGATGCCTGTTTGTCTCGTTGGCTCGGTCGCTGTGGACGAGCGTTTTTATCCCGAGCGGTCGCAAAGCGTCATCGTACAGCTTCGCGATCTGCCGTCTCCGCTCAAGCATCTCGGGATACCTTTCGAGCTGCTTTATTCCGACAGCGGCGGCGATATCTGTCATATTGCACTTATACGCCGGATAGATCACGTCGTATTCCCAGCTTCCGTTTTCAAGTCCCTTGTCGCCTGCGCCCTTATCCTGTCCGTGAAGCGAATACAGTGCAAATATCCTGAACAGCTCGCCGTCGTCAACGCCGTCGAGCTTTTTCCACGTGATCGCTCCGCCGTCACCGGTGGTTATGTTTTTAACGGCGTGGAAGGAAAAGGTGGTGAGATCCGCCTGGTTTCCGCTCTGCTTGCCGTTTTGCTCGGAGCCGAAGCCGTGTGCCGAGTCGGCGCAGATCGCAACTCTGCCTATCGCGCTTTGCAGAGGGCTGTTTGCCGAAAAGCATCCGGCTCTGTCCTCGGCGATCGAGATCATACGCCCGTAATCACACAGACGTCCGCCTACATCCACCGGTATTATAGCCTTGGTGCGCGGAGTGATGGCTCGAGCTATAGCGTCGCAGTCCGCTTCGAAGCTGTCGGGGGCTGTGTCCACCATAACTATCCTTGCTCCCGTGTGGTGCACGACGGAGGCGGTAGCCGTGTATGTGTACGCCGGAACTATGACCTCATCTCCGGGACCTATACCGAGTACACGGAGGACAAGTTCCATAGCCGAGGTCTGGGAATTGGTGCATACCACCCGTTCCGTGCCTATATATTCGGCAAGCATTTTTTCGAACTGTTCTGTCTTTTTTCCCGTGGTTATCCAACCCGAGCGGAGAACGTCGGCGACTGCCTCGATCTCAAGCTCGCTCATATCCGGCGGGGAAAACGGTATATTCATCATAGCGGTACGGTGACCTGCTTTCTCATTACTTACTTGACTTACTTGTTATTATTCTTGCTCTTGTCTGCGACGAAGCTCTTGTCTGCGACGAAGCTCTTGTCTGCGACGAAGCGGCGACGCGTCTCGTTTGCGTAGCTTTCCGCATAAGAGCCGACGGCTCCGTATACGGTCATATTTATATTGCCGTCAAACGCTCGTCCGCCCATAAACTGAACGGTATCGGGAAGTCTCAGCGATGCAAGGGATGTACAGCCCTCAAAGGCGAAATTGCCTATCTCGCATACTCCGTTCGGCAGTGTGATCTCGGGAAGCGCGTAGCACCCCTGAAACGCGCAGTCGCCGATAGCCTCAAGTCCCTCGGAAAGCTCGACGCGGATGAGCGAGGAGCAGGAGCGGAAGGCGTTCTCGCCGATGCGTTTACAGCTTGACGGTATGCTCACCCGCTCAAGGGCGTGGCATTCGCAAAAGGCGTTCTCGGCGATCTCCGTAACGCCGTCAGGCACGGTCAGTTCGCGTATTCCGCTACCGTAAAACGTGAATTTTTCTATTTTGCTGATTAGCGGCGGTATATTCACGCTCTCAGCCGGACAGCCGCTGAACGCCTCGGCGCCTATCACCGTGACGCTGTTGGGAAGCTCTATGCTCTCGCAGTTTTTGCAACGTCTGAAGGCGCAATCGGATATCTCGCGTACGCCCTCGGGGACGGTCACGTGTAAGGAAAGACCGCTGTAACGGCGCAAGGTACCGTTCTTTATGTCAAAGTCGGTTGCTTTTGCGACCTTTTCGTCGTCGTCGCGGATGCAGTCATCACCGAAGGACGCGTTGATATATGCGCGTTTTATATGTTCAAATTCATCGCTGACGGGGTAGCGCAGTCTTGCTTTTACAGGCTCAACGTCCGTGCTTCCGTCAAAGCTCACCTTCATAACGTATCCACTGCGCTCCATTCCGTGATTTGCCCTGCCGTCACCGTCCACGAGCACATCGACTGACGGAAGCTCCTTTACAGCGGAGGCATCCTTAAGCTCCCAGCAGAGCGAGTCCATAAGAGCGTTTATATTCCGAAGCGAGCCTTGTTCGCCTTTGGCGATCCTGCCAAGCGAAAGGGCGCTCCTTACGGTGTGGATCGCGAGCGCGGATGTGACCGCAACGGTCAGAATGCCGAAGAGTATCGCCAATGTGGGAAAGGTGCGTTCTTCGGACGGAGCGGTGAAAAAGTCGAACAGCTCCTTTCCCGTCAGCATTGCGAGAGGGATAAAGATGCTTAAAGTAAGGAGCAGGTCGAGCTTGATGCCGTAGCGTCTGCGTCGGTCGGCAAGCTTTCCGAGGCATTCCTTGCAATACCTTCTTCTGATGATGCCGCAAACATTCTCTTTATCGGTGATCGGAACGTCCTCGGGTGCTTTTGCTTTTTTCGAGCGCGTTTCGGATATCCAATAATCCTTTATATATACGGCTTCGTTTCCGCATTTGCACAGCTTCGTCCTTGGTGTGCTTTCGGAAATATCCATATTATCTCCTTTCGGTCTCGGTGTATCAGACCTCGCCATCATCGTCGCTTTCGGACATCACCGTGCTCTCGGCGTCACCGTCAAAGACGATACCGTTCGTTTCGCAGAACTGCTCAAGCTTTGAATATAGCTGTGTGAATGTGTACTCCTTCCAATCGTCAAGCCTGTCGTTCTCGGTTAGAAATCTTATAAAGCGGTCGTGATCTTTGGAATATTTTTTTCCGCTGACGGAAAATTTGTCCTCGCAGAAATGTAGGATGGCGAGGTCAAGCTCGGCGTCCGTAAGTCCCGGAAGCACGTAATGATCGCCTTCGTTCTCTATAACGTCCATAGCGAGCATTATCCGCGCGTATTCCTCGGGTGTGCATTCGCGTGCCGCGGTCACACTGCCCCATACTCTTGCAAGCCGAAAATGCGAGTCTCTAAGCTCAAAGACCTCGTGCGTCTTTTTTGACATAAACTGCATACCGTCGCGCTTTCGCGAATTGGCGAATTCTGCAAGCTCCGAGACCGAGCCGACGCGAAATGACACCTCCTTTTCACAGGTGGGCGTCTCGGACGAGGTCTCCTCCTCGGTATCCTCATCGATATCATCGATATCGCTGTCAAACTCATCATTGCTGTCAAGCTCGACGTCGCCGTCAAGCTCGATGTCATCACCGTCAAGCACATCACCGAGAGTGCTTTTTGGTGTCAGCTCCTCCTCTTCGGGCGTCTCACATTCGCGAGCGTCGGTTTCCGGAGGGACGGCACGTGCCGGCTTTTTCTTTCCGAACAGAAACATATCATAAGACCATAGCCTTCACAGGGGCGAAGGCTTCCTTTCTTTTATGACCGTACATCGTATACGTATATATTGTAGCATATTTAGACCGAGATGTCAATATTAAGCGACACACCTTTATTGTAACCTTTATCGTAACGAAAACGTAATTTTCGGATGCCGACGTCCTTTCGATACGGTGCGGAAATGTCGATACCTTCGGAAAAGGTCGCGTTTTTTGAAAAAATACGCACAATTTTAAAAATATCTATTGCAATCTTCATCAAAATGTTGTATAATAGTCCTTATAGTGTGCCGATATTGGCAGTGTCGGTGCGTCCCGAGCGGTCGGAGAGCCACCGTTGACGGCTCGCCGAGGCGTCGGTGCGGACTGAAAAAACGTCGGAAAATATTTCAAGGAGAAACGTCAAAGATATGAACAATACGGAAAAGACAATGGAAAAGATCGTTGCGCTCTGCAAGAACAGAGGGTTTATATACCCCGGCTCGGAGATATACGGGGGACTTGCCAACTCGTGGGACTACGGTCCGCTCGGAGTTGAATTTAAGAATAACGTCAAGCGTGCGTGGTGGAAAAAGTTCGTTCAGGAATGCAAATATAACGTCGGTCTTGACAGCGCGATAATAATGAATCCCGAGACTTGGGTGGCTTCCGGTCACGTCGGCGGATTTTCCGATCCGCTGATGGATTGCAAATCTTGCAAGATGCGCCACCGTGCGGACAAGCTCATAGAGGACTATGCCTTTAAGAACGGTACCGACGATAATCCTGCGGCGTGGAGCTTTGAAAAAATGGCTGCTTTCATCGCCGAAAAGGGTATCACCTGTCCTCAGTGCGGCGGTAAAGAATTTACCGATATAAAGAAATTCAATCTTATGTTCAAGACCTTTATCGGCGTAACGGAGGACACCGCGTCCACCGTGTACCTGCGTCCCGAGACCGCGCAGGGCATATTCGTGAACTTTCCTTCCATCGCGCGTAGCTCGAGAAAAAAGCTTCCCTTCGGCGTGGCGCAGATAGGAAAGGCGTTCCGCAACGAGATCACCCCCGGAAACTTTACCTTCCGTACCCGTGAATTTGAGCAGATGGAGCTTGAGTTCTTCTGCAAGCCCGGAACGGATCTGGAATGGTTTGCCTTCTGGAAGGGATACTGCAAGGATTTCCTTCTCAGTCTCGGTATGAAGGAGACCAACCTTAGGCTCCGCGACCACGATAAGGATGAGCTGTGCTTCTATTCCAAGGCGACCACTGACTTTGAGTTTTTGTTCCCGTTCGGTTGGGGCGAGCTTTGGGGCGTGGCTGACAGGACGGATTACGATCTTTCTCAGCATTCCAAGCACAGCGGAAAGGATCTCACGTACTTCGATCCCGAGACTAACGAGCATTACGTTCCTTACGTCATCGAGCCTTCGCTCGGTGCAGACCGCGTGGCGCTTGCTTTCTTGGTCGATGCTTACGACGAGGAGGTCATAGACGCCGAAAAGAACGATGTGCGCGTGGTGCTTCATTTGCATCCGGCGCTTGCGCCCATCAAAGCCGCGGTGCTTCCGCTGTCAAAGA